>NZ_JAQGIZ010000307.1 GCF_028290885.1 Phenylobacterium sp. | reverse complement strand
GCGGGACCGCGCGCGCTGCAAATTGGCGCGGGCTGTGCGCTACTTCAGCACCTTGATCTTGATGTTCTTGAACCAGACCTCGTCGCCGTGGTTCTGCAACGCGATGGCGCCGGTCTTGCCGGTGGCGAACTGAGGCCAGCGCTTGAATTTCGAGGCGGCGACCTTGGCCTTGAACTCCGGCGAGCCGATCACGTACTCGGCGACCTTCATGCCATTCAGCCAGTGCTGGACCTTGCCGTGGTCGACGACGATGCGGGCGTGGTTGAACTGGCCCACCGGCCTGGTCATGTCCTTGGACGGCGGATAGAGGGCGAAGAGGCCCGCGGCCTGTTCCGGCGGCGGCTCGCCGTGCGCGTTGTCGAGGATCTGGTATTCGGGGCCGCTCTCGTAGGTCTCCTCGCCCACCGGGATCACGTGGAACATCACCCCGGAGTTGCCCTTCGGGCTGATCTTCCAGTCGAAGGACAGCTCGAAGTTCTCGAACTGGTCCTTGGTGACCAGGTCCTTGGAGGTCTTGGGGTCGGGACTGAGCGCGCCCTCCGCCGCCTTCCAGCCCGCGTCGGGCGCCGGCGTCTTGAAGCCGCGCCAGCCGGCGGTCGATTTGCCGTCGAACAGCAGCTTCCAGCCGGCCGCCTTTTCCGCGGGCGTCAGCGTGTTGTCCTGGGTCACGGGCTTGTCCTTGGCGAAGGCGCCGGTCGCGAGGACGGCCATGGCTAGAGCAAGCGCGAGGGATTTCATGGCCATCATCCTTAGAGACCGAGTTTCTTGAGTTCGCGTTCCAGCACCGCCTTCACCTCGGCCGAGGGGCCGGGATCGGAGGTGCGGGCGACGTTGCCGATGTAGCCGATGTCCTTGAAGCCGGCCTCGGTCGTGTAATAGGCGCCGATCGTCAGATGGCGGAACGTCTTCCAGAAGGCCTGGGCCGCCGGGTCGGCTGAGGCCGGAAGCGCCTTGAGCGCCGCGGCCCGCCCCGCCGCGCTCGCCTTGAGCACCTTGCCGCCCAGGGCGTTCAGGCCGTTCAGGATCACCGGCCGGTCGTTGAGCTGGTCCGGATAGGGGGCGCTGACCCACTCGTCGATGAAGTCCGGCACGCCCAGTGAGCTGGCCGAAGGCGCGGCCGCGGTGGCCGGCAGGATGAAGTCGGCGAGCATGGCGGCGGTCTGCAGCTGGCTCTGGACCATGATCCGCGACCAGGGCGCCTTCTCGGGCTTGGTCAGCTTCGGGTCGGTCCCGTAGCCGCGCGTGATGCGCTCGCCGCCCACTTTCGGGCCGTAGACCACCACACCCGCGCCGACGGCGGTGGCGGCGCCGACCACGCCGATCCAGGCCAGCGCCGTGCGCCGGTCGATCTTGGAGACATATTCGGGTGCGTCTTCGGGTGCGTCGCTCATAGGGCCCCCTGCCTGGCGAGCGAGGCCAGGTTGTCGGCGGAGCGCCAGGCCAGCGCCAGGATCGACAGCGTCGGGTTCTTGTCGGGGCTGGAGACCATCACCGCCCCGTCCATGACGAAGAGGTTCGGGACCGCCCAGCTCTGGCCGTACTGGTTGACCACCGAGTCCGTCTCGTTGTGCCCCATCCGCACGGTGCCGATCTCGTGGATCATCTCGCCGCCCTTGGAGATCGCCTTTCGGCCGTCAGTCTCGACGCCGGGTTCGGGCGTGCCGCCCAGCCGGTCGATCACCTCCAGGAAGGTCTTCACCGCGTGGGCGGCCTGGTTGGTCTCGTGCTCGCCCCACTTCCAGTGGAAGCGCAGCACCGGGATTCCCCACTTGTCCTTGGTCGTCGGATCGAGCTCGCAATAGCAGTCGTCGTTGGGGATCATCTCGCCGCGGCCGTCGAAGCCGATGGTCGAGCCGAAGCGATTGCGCAGCTTTTCGCGGAGCGCGTCGCCGACGCTCAGCTCATCGTCCGGCAGCACGCCCGCCAGGCCCATGGACGGCATGTGGCGGCCGCCGCCGATCTCGATGTGGTAGCCGCGGGCGAAGCCCAGCTCCTTCTGCTTCTCGTAGCCCCACCAGGGGACGTAGGTGTGCTGGGTGCCCTGGCCGTCGTCATTGGTGGGCGGCAGGCCCTCCATGGCCGGGAACTGGCCGGTGACGCCGGTGCCGACGCTGTCCATCAGGTAGCGGCCGACCATGCCGTGGGTGTTGCACAGGCCATTGGGGAAGCCGGCGCTCTTGGAGTTCAAGAGGATGCGCGCCGTCTCGCCGGAGCCGGCGGCCAGCACCACCGACTTCGCCGTGACCGAGTGGTGCTCGCCAGTCTTGCGGTCGACGAAGGTGACGCCCTTGGCCTTGCCGGCCTTGTCGAGGTCGACCTGGTAGACCAGCGCGTCTGTCCGGATCGTCAGGTTGCCGGTGGCCATGGCCGGCGGCAACAGCACCGTCGTCGACTGGAAGTTGGCCCCGATCGCGCAGCCCCGACCGCAGGGGGTGGCGAAAAGGCAGGTGTTTCGGCCCTCCATGGCGCCGGTCACCACGGCGCCGTGCATGGGGATGACCGGGATGCCCATGGCCCGGAAGGCGCGCTCGTAGAAGATCTCGAAGGCCCTGGGCGGGGCGGACTCCATCAGGCAGCCGGCCGGCGAGTCCGGGGTGTTGAGCAGGCCGCGCGGCGGGGCTGCGCCGGAGACCCCGATCAGCTTCTCGGTCCTGTCGTACCAGGGCGCCAGGTCGTCGTAGGCGATCGGCCAGTCGTAGCCGAGGCCGTCGCGGCTGTAGGGCTTGAAGTCGAGCGGCCCGAAGCGCAGCGCGATGCGGCCCCAGTGGTTGGTGCGCCCGCCCAGCATCCGCGGCCGCCACCAGATGAAGGGCTCCGAGCCCTCGGCCACCGTGTAGGGCTCGTTGGGCACCTGCCAGCCGCCGTCCACCGTCGCGTCATAGAAGCCGAACGGCTTGTCCGGCGTGCCGACGCCCCGCAGCGGCGCCTCGGCGTAGATGTTGAACATCGGGGTCTCGACGCGGGGGTCATAGTCGCGCCCCGCCTCCAGCAGCAGCACCTCAGGCCCGACCTGGTCAGGTGGTAGGCGCTCATCCCGCCGCCCGCACCGGAGCCCACGATGATCACGTCATAGGGTTCGGCCGCGGCCATTCTAGTCTCCCACCCGCGCAGGGACGGGCACGTAGGTTTCCAGGCTCTCGTCGGGCAGGCGGACGACCTGGCCGGTCTCCGCGGACTTGTAGAGCGCCATGACCATCCTGGTGACCTCGACGCCGTCCTCGAAGGTCTCGATGGGCGTCCTGCCATGGCGAAAGCAGTCGACCATGTGGCGGTTCTCGCCGACGTAGCCGTAGGTGCCGGCCTCGTCCTCGACGATCGGCATCTGGCCCTGTTCGGCGTTCTGCTTCTCCACCAGGTCCTCGCCCCCCTTACTGTCAACTGGGCCGCCGGTGATGGCGCGGGAGAGGAAGACCTTCAGCGAGGGGTTCAGCGAGGAGAACTCCATGGCGTACTCGGGGCCGAGCAGGGCCAGGTCGATGCGCAGGCCCGGGCCGACGTAGGACCATGACGTCGAGGCTTCGACGATCAACTCCTGGCCGGCCTCGTCCTCGAGCGTGATGGTGGCGCGGGCGAAGTCCTCGACCGGATGGCGCTGCATCTCGACGCCCTGGAAGTCGCGAGCCAGCGACTTGGCGTAGCGGTCCTGGGTCCACTTCAGGTGCGCGACCGAGCCCTGGACGGACTTCACCGTCAGGCTGCCCCGCGCGGCGCCCGGCGCGGTGAGCAGGAAGCGGCCGACCTCGACGGAGTGGCACATCATGTCGCTCATCACCCCGCCGCCCTGCCGCGCGCCCTGCCAGAACCACGGCTCGTGCGGACCGGAGTGCTCCTCGGCGGCGCGGGCGAGATAGGGACGACCGGAGGCGGGCACCGCGCGGCGCCAGATGATCTCCTTGCCCCGCTCGACCGCGCTGGAGAACACCTGGTTCTCCAGGTAGCCGTGGGCGAGGCCGGCGTCCTCGGCGAGCCGCAGCACCTCGCGGGCCTCGGCGAGCGTGCGGCCGAGCGGCTTCTCGCAGGCGACCGCGCGAACCTGCGAGCGGCCGGACTTCACCGCCGCATGGACGGCCCGCATGACCTCCAGGCGCCGGTCGTTGGGGGCGAGCAGCCAGATCGCGTCCACGTCGGGGGCGGCGAGCAGGCTCTCCAGGTCGGCGTGGGCGCGGCAGGGGCCGAGCTCGGCGTCGTTCACGGCCTGAGCGAGCGCGTCGCGGTGCGCGGCGGTCGGACTGTAGACGCCGGTGATCTGGGCGTGGCGGACGCTCTGGAAGCTCTTGGCGTGGAACTTGGCGATGAAGCCGGAGCCCACGAAGCCGATGCGAAGGGGCGGTGCTGTGCTCACGACCCAGCTCTCATTTGGCGGCGCCGGCCAGCCTGGCCTTCGCCACCTGCGCCTTGTAGCCGCCGGCCCGGCGGTCGCTCAGCACCACCAGGCCAAAGATCAGGCAGACCGCGAAGGCGAAGGGCACGAGGTAGCGGAAGGACAGCAGCCCCGAATGGTTCTCGCCGGCGTCCAGCAGCGGCTGGGCCTTGGCGGCGACATTGGGACCGGCCTCGCCCGCCGCGGCCCGGCGCAGCAGGTCGCCGGTGGCTCCGGCCGGCAGAGGACCGGGCGCGGCCACCACGGCCTCGGCGTCGCGGACCAGCTGCGGCGACTTCGGCGCCTGAA
>NZ_JAQGIZ010000190.1 GCF_028290885.1 Phenylobacterium sp. | reverse complement strand
CGCCGCTCACGATCCGCTTTTCCATGATCTCATCCTCGTCGCACACGATGGTGCCCTGGCCCGGCGCGTCCCCGGGCTCCACGAAACTCGACAGCACCCGCAAAGGCACGTTCTGCGCCATGGCGAGCTCGACCGACCGGGTCTGCAGCACCTTGGCGCCGAGCGAGGCCATCTCCAGCATCTCCTCGTAGGAGATCTTGGCCAGGCGCCGGGCCTTGGACTCGATCCGGGGATCGGTGGTGTAGACGCCGTCGACGTCGGTGTAGATATCGCAGCGCACGGCTTTCAGCGCCGCGGCGATGGCCACCGCGCTGGTGTCCGAGCCGCCGCGGCCCAGCGTGGCGATGCGCCCGTCGCGGGTCACGCCCTGGAAGCCCGCGATCACCGCGACCTCGCCTAAGTCCATGGCGGCGGCCAGCTTCTCCGGGGGCACCTCGTCGATGCGGGCGCGGCCGTGGGCGTCGTCGGCGATGATCGGGATCTGCCAGCCGAGCCAGGAGCGGGCGGGGACGCCCATGTTGCGGAGCGTCATGGCCAGCAGGCCTGCGGTGACCTGCTCGCCGGAGGCCACCACCACGTCATATTCGTCGTCGGAGGGCGCGAGCCCCTGTGCGGCCGCGCCCGAACCGTCGGTCCAGGCGACCAGCTCGTTGGTCTTGCCGGCCATGGCGGAGACGACCACGGCCACGCGGTGACCCGCCTCGACCTCGGCGTTCACCAGCCGGGCCACGCGGCGGATGCGCTCCAGGTCGGCCACCGACGTGCCCCCAAACTTCATGACAAGGCGGGACGTCACGCGAACGCCCCCGACCTGGACCGGTGCTTTGGGTCGGCCACCGACGTGCCGCCGAATTTCATCACCAGCCGGGACACCCGCGCCGAACCCCCACAAACAAGAGGGCGCGTTCTAGCGACGACGATCGGATGTCGCAATGCAGTGATCCTCCTCCCCTTGTGGGAGGAGGTGTCAGCCGAAGGCTGACGGAGGTGGGGTCGAAGGTCCTATCCGCTCCGCCAGCTGCAGCATCGAGCGGAGTCACCGAGGTCTGAGAAACCCCACCTCCGACCCCTTCGGGGCCACCTCCTCCCACAAGGGGAGGAGGGCGCTCTTGCGGCCCCGCTTCGCTTCGGCCTGAATGATGGCTAGATAGTGAGCAATGACTATTCATTCCTCCATCGATCCTGCCGAGGTCGAGCGGTTCTCGCGGATCGCCGCCGAGTGGTGGGACCCGAAGGGCAAGTTCGCGCCCCTGCACAGGTTCAACCCGACCCGGCTGGCCTTCATCCGCGACCAGGCGCTGCACCGGTTCAGCCGGGACCCGAAGGCGCGCCGGCCGTTCGAGGGCCTGCGGCTGCTGGACATCGGCTGCGGCGGGGGCCTCCTCAGCGAGCCCATGACCCGGCTGGGGTTCCGGGTGGTGGGCGTCGACGCCTCGGCGCGGAACATCGGCACGGCGGGCGCGCATGCCGCCGAGCAGGGGCTCGCCATCGACTACCGCTGCTCGACCGCCGAGGCGCTGCTGGAGGCCGGAGAGCCGGCCTTCGACGTGATCCTCAACATGGAGGTGATCGAGCACGTGGCCGATCCGGGGGCCTTCCTGCGCGATTGCGCGCGGCTGCTGGCGCCTGGCGGGCTGATGATCGTGGCGACCCTGAACCGGACGCTGAAGGCCTTCGCGCTGGCCAAGGTGGGGGCGGAATATGTGCTGCGCTGGCTGCCGGCCGGCACCCACGACTGGTCGAAGTTCCTGAAGCCCGAGGAGCTGCGTGGCTTTCTGGCGGGGGAGCCGCTGGCGGTTGACGGACCCTACGGGGTGGTGTTCGACCCCTTGAGCGGCCGCTGGTCCCAAAGCCACGACGCGGATGTGAACTACATGATGACGGTCGCCCGCGACGCGGCCTAAGCACCGGCTTTCTCCGGGGGGCGGAGGAAAGGAACTGGAATGCCTTCGCTACGCGTGCTGGGCCACGCCTTCCGGGCCTGGCGGCGCAATCTGCGATGGTCCAAGCACGAGCCGGAGACGCCCTATCTGGCGGACCTGCTGTCGGGCGCGCCGGTCTGCCTGCACGTGGGCGCGAGCGACGGGCGCCACTCCTACGTCATGACCCAGGTGGCGCCCAAGGCGCGCATCTACGCCTTCGAGCCCTCGGCCTTTTCCTTCGAGGTGCTGAAGCTGACCGTGGCCCTGCACGGCATCGCCGACCGGGTGACGCCGGTGCACGCGGCGGTCGGCGACAAGCCGGGCCAGATGCTGCTGGTGACCCCGCGCAAGACCTCCGGCCGCATGGGCCGGGCCTACGCCTTCGTGGCCGAGGCGGCGCCCAAGGGGAAGGTCAGGCCAGACCTCGAGGACACCGGCTCCGAGGTGCAGCCGACGCCGGTGGTGACGCTGGACGGGTTCTGCGCCGAGCGGGGGATCGACAGGGTCGACTTCATCCGCATGGACATCGAGGGCGCCGAGCTGATGGCGCTGAACGGCGCGCGCGGCATCCTCGACCGCGACCGGCCAAGCGTGCTGCTGGAGATCCATCCCGTCATGCTGGCGGCCCGGTTCGGCGGCACGGCGGAGGCGGTGCTCGAACTTTTCAGCCGCCGCGGCTACCGGATGTTCGCCCTGAACGGCGACCGGCTTGAGGAACGCTTCACGGTGGTCGAGGGCAAGCCCTGGAAGGACTATTTCTTCCTCCACCCGACCCGCGCGGCGCTGCTGCCCGACGGGGTGTTCAAGGCGCGGATGGCGGCCTGAGCGGCGGTTCAGGCAGGTCTACGCCGGCTTCACGCCGGTGATGCGCATGTCGCGCGGTTCGCGCAGCTTGTATTGGGCGGGCTCCTGCCTGAGCTCGGCAAGGCCAGCCTGGTGCATGATCGAGGCAAGGCTCCGGGGCGTGTAACCCCACCGGTGCACCATCAACGGGTCTTTCCAGCGCGGGTCGCCGTAGAGGACCCACATGCTGGTCTGGCCTTCGGGCCCCGGGCCCGTAACGTTGTCAGGATCGGCGAGCACCGCTTGGCACGCGGAGATCAGGTTGGGGCATTCGAGGATCATCTTCCCGCCGGGCTTCAGGACGCGCACCCATTCCTTGAGGATGTCGAGGACCTCCCAGCGCCAGAAATGCTCGACCACGTGGATGGCCATGATCTCGTCGGCGCTGCCATCTTCGAACGGCGTCAGCTTGTGCAGGTCGCAGATCACGTCCGGCCGCTTGCCGGCCCGGCTTTCGACGACGTCGACGTTGACGAAACCCTCCAGGATCTTGTCGCCGCATCCCAAGTTGAGCTTTATCAAACCGCGGCCCCCCGAGCGTATTGTGTTTCAAGCACCTGCGCCCATTGCCCGGCCAGGACGGCGGGGGCGTGCTGTTCCTCGATATAGCGCTGCGCCTCGGAGATCAGCTGTGGCAGGCTGCCCCGGTTCGCGAGCAGCCATCGGCACCCCTCCGAAAGCGTCGGCTGCGTGGGCGCCCAGTGGTCGAGGGCCAGATAGGCCGGCATGGGCTGTGCGACCACGGGCCGGCCCGCCCAGAGCGCCTCGATCATGCGGTTGGCGGACTTCACGCGCTTTTCGGGCGCGTCGCGGCTTGGAATGACCACTGCGTCGCACGCCGCCAGCTCCCGCCATTGCGCCTCAAGCGACCATGGCTTCGCGGACATCACGAAGCGGCCCTCATGGCGCCCGCTGACCTGGCGGCATCCGTTGTCGATCGCCTCCGTCAGATGGGTGAGGACGGTCAGGGCGACGGGCTGGCTCGCGGAATAGGCGATCAGGTCGCCGAGTCCCTCCTGCAGGCTGTCGAGATTGCTCGGGTGGCCGAACCACAGCAGCCGCAGAGGCCCGTCCGGGGCGAACGCCGCGGCGCCCCTGGGCCCTTCGTAGGGATCGGCGATGACGACGGGTTCCCCGGCGCAGTAAGCCCGGGCGACCTTGGCCATCTCCAAGGTGTTGCAGACCACCTGATCGGCCAGCGCCGCCATCCTTCGATAGTGCGGGCCGAAGGCCGGGTGCTGAAAATGGTTGTCGCACACGTCGAAGATGACCCGGACGCCGCGCGATCTCGCCCGCTCGGCCAGCGCCTCGTTGGCCGGCAGGAAGCTCTTCGAAAACACCACGACGTCCGCCCGCAACGCCTTTTCCTTCAGGTCGTCGGGGGTCTTTTCCGAGATGGCGGTCAGCTGATGGCTGTAGGGCGCCCTGTTCAGCTCACGGATCGGGCTCAAGACGCGATAGCGCAGGCTGGCGAGATCGGAGGTGATCGAGCCGTCGGCCCTGCGGATCGGCGATCCAAAGGTGATCCAGCTGACGTCCATGCCTATCGCCGGACACCGATCATGTTGACCATCAGGTAGGGCAGGTACTTCAGGAAGAGGATCTGATTGCGGTCGCCCAAGGAAACTCCTGTCCGAATGCGAAGGGATGAGCCCCGGCCCGGCGACGGCTTTTGCTCCGCCGCCAGCATGGCATAGACATTGGCGATGCCAACCCCGCAGACCGAGCTGAACGCCATGGGAGTTCTGGGGACACAATATCTAATTGTGCGACCGCGTCCGGGCGAGCGGCGGAGACGGAAATTAGGATTTGTGTCTCCCGAACTCCGGATGGCGGCCTACGAGCGGGGGCCGCTTGGCGCCAACTGCGGTCATTGGTTGCCATCCCGAAACCAGGCCTTCGCCGCGGTGCCGAACGGCCGATTTCGGAGTCGCTCACCGCGCGGCGGCGTCGTCCTACCCCGCCACGACGGCGCGAATGACATGGGGGCCGGGACCGGCATCGATCAGGATCCCGGCTGCGCCAGGGTAGCGGGCCGCGATATCCGCCAAGCCAAGATCTTCGATGCCCTCGAAACCACTATTGCGCAGCAGAGCTGACAGGTCCGTTGGGTCGAAGTGGCTCAACCAGGGTTCGCCGATGGCGGCCGCTCTCGCGGCCAGTTCCTGGATCTCAGCCCGGCGACCCGGAGGAAAGTTTTCGAGGGGCTCACTGTAGTCGAACACGACTTCCGCCCCGGGCAACGAGGCTATGAACCGCAAGGTCGCCATGATCGCTTCACGCCGCAGGTATGGAACGACGCCGAGCCAGAAAAAGAAGGTAGGGCGTTCCCATTCAATCCCTGCTGCGACAAGCGCGTCGCCCAGCGATTGTGTCTCGAAGTCGACGCCGGCGAAGACCGTCGATGCTGGCGGCGTCAACCCGACCTCGGCCAGGCGCTCCAGCTTCCATGCCTGGGTCGCCGGGTGATCGACTTCGAACACACGAAGGCCAGCCTCGGCGTAGGGATTGCGCAAGGAGAAGGTGTCGAGGCCCGCGCCTAGAACCAGGGCTTGTCGGACGCCGCGTGACACCGCCGCTTGGAGACAGTCCTCCGCGAACCGGCTTCGGGCGGCCATGAAGATCCGAGCCGGCTTTTGCGCCGCGTCCGAAGAGAGGGCCGCGACAATGGCGTCGCAGCCAGACCCCAGAATGGTGCGGGCGAGTGGATCGCTGAATACGCTGCCGTCTTCGAGTACTTGATGAGCGGCGCGATATCCCGCAGCGCCAATGGCGGTACGGCTCGGCTGGCCAATATTCATGGGTGCGATCCCTTTAATCCGCCGTCAAAATTAATACTGTTGTCTAGATCGCGGAAATTGACCAATTGCTCGAATAACTACAATACTTGTAATAGAATATCTTTTGGGTATATTAGTGGGACGCTCCCCCGATATTTCCCTACTCCGTCGTGCGCTCATCCGTGCGGAAGCTGTCCTTTGTGGATGCGCGGCGCCGCAAGGTTCGATCGGCTGGGATTACGATGACAGTGTACGAAATATCCGGCCTTGACCGGTCGCCGGCATCCCAATCAGCAGCAGGCGGCGCGGCGGCGGCCTACGACGCCGGGTCCGGTCGGAGCGCGCGCACCGCAGCTCGGAGCAGCGCGTTGGTCTCGACCTCGGCGTCGCTGTCGCTTGGCTCACGCCACGCGCTCTGGATGGCCGCGACCACCCGCTCGGCCGGATTGATGTAGATGCGCTGGCCGTAGCCGCCGAACGCCGAAAACGCGCCGGCGTGGAGACCGTCCGCAAACGGCGCGCCCGGCAGCGCCCACCACTGGTAGCCGTATCCCGCGGGGGAACCGGGCGTGAGCTGGCCGAAGGCGGTGGCCGCGCTGTCGGGCTGGCCGGCGAGATCGCGCCAGCCGGGCGGCAGGACCCGGCGGCCGTTGAACGCCGCGCCGTCCTCCATCACCAGCTGGCCGAAGCGGCCGACGTCGCGAAGGCAGGCGCTGAGGCCCAGCCCGCCCAGCTCCAGGCCGTCCTCGCACTCCAGTTGCCAGTACGCGTCGGCCTCCATGCCGGCCGGCCCCCAGATCGTCTCGGTGCAGTCGTCGGCCAGGGACCGGCCCGTGGCGGCCGCGACCACCGCGCCCAGCAGGCAGCTCTCGCCGGTCGAATAGTTGAAGACGACGCCCTGCGGCTCAGCGAGCGGCCGGGCGCACAGCAGGTTCAGGACGGCGCCTGGCCGCCGGCTCAGCACGGCCCGGACCAGGCGTCTGACGTCGGAGCGTCCGTCGGCCTGATCGTACTCGCGCCAGGCCACGCCCGAGCACATCCGCAGGACGTTGCGGATCGTGACGCCCTCATAGGCCGAGCCGCACAGCTGCGGCAGGTAGAGGTCGCAGGGATCGTCCAGGCTGCCGATCGCGCCATCGTGGAGCGCGGCGCCGGCCAGCGTCGAGGTCACCACGTTCGCAGCCCCGAAGCTCGTCCAACGGCTCTCAGGGCCGTTGCCCATGCCGTAGCGCTCCAGCGCGATCTCGCCGTCCTTCAGGATCAGGAGCCCTGCCGTGCGGCGCCGCGCCATGAAGTCGCTGAGGCTGAGGCGGACGTCGCCCACCTCGAACGTCAGGTCCGCGAGCGAACGGGCGTGTAGCGGGAGCGGCCGCACCGCGTCGCCGCGCCGGACGATGCTGTGCGGCCAGACCTGGTCATGGTTGCGGAAGGTCGCCGCCTGGTTCTCGGGTGTCGTGTTGGTGACGTCCGGAAACGCCCGCTCCGTATCGGCGCCGGTCACGCCCCCGCCTCGCGGCCTTCGTGGTCGATCGGCGCCGCGATCTTTGCATCCGTCGATGTACGCCAGGCCATGGACTGCTCCTCCCGCTGAGACGGCGCCAGATCGCTCGGAGGAGGAGGCGCTCGCAACGCAAGTTAAGTTGGCTTGCAGTGGTCTTGTCGGGCTGGCACGGTTGCGTCCTGGAAATCGCACCGTCAGCCGTTGGCGAATTCCGCTCTGGGTCGTTTGTCCTGTTGGCTCCGGCCAAAGGCCGCCGTTCGGCGCCGCGACCTCATCGCCCTGAAACTGACCCACCGAAGGTCCGCTTTGAGTCGAGGCTGTGTAAAAACTCGGGCGGCCAAATCGTCCGCGCAAAATCCTGCCTGAGAGAGCCGCGCCCGGCGCGCATGGCCGCAAGGCTCGACCGGAAAGCGGCGCCCTTAAGGTAAGGCTTTGCGCGCAATTTTGGTTGGCGCGTGTTTTTACACAGCCTCAGTCAGGTGCCGTCGCTGCCTAATGTCCGCGATGCGCCACAAGCGGTCGCTGGACTTCGACCGAAAAGGTGACGTTCGCGGAGGTATGCACGCGAGATTGCTCAGATCGCCAACATGCGGTTGTATCTGGGTTGGGTTGGGGAAATTCGTGGTTACGACAAGCCGATATCAGGAGCGCCCCGCAGCGCGGCAGATATGCGCGTGCGAGGCCGGCTGTGGCGATTGACCTCGGACCTCTCCAATTTGAAGACGAAATAGTCCTCCGCCAGTTGCGTCGAGACCTGAGAGACGACTGGTTTCCTGATCCCAGAGAGTTCGAGGATATTTTTCGAAACGATCAAATTCAGGAAGTACTGGCGCAGAATTTTAGTGGAAATGAGGGCGTTTACAGGCCGATAAAACGCCACCTACTGAACGTCCCCAAATCCAATTTTACGCTTCGATACGCCTTGGAAACTGGCGTTGCGGATCGCGCTCTCTATCAAGGTCTAGCCTCTTATCTTGTGCCCTTCTACGACCCATTGTTGCCGTGGAACGTCTTCAATCATCGGCAAGCGGAGGCAAAAGACGCAGATAAGCACCTCTTTAAGAGAGCAGTGCAGTCGTGGCAGGACTTTATTGGGGTTGTCAAAGCATCGGTAAAGACAACCCCGACCCTGCTTTCAACAGATCTCACAAACTATTTTGAGAATATAAATCTGGATGTTCTTCGACAGAATCTCAATTCTCTAATTCCGGAAATAGTCGCATCCGCAGCAGAAAAATCTCGGATTCGATCCCACTTAGCGGTCCTGTTCGATTGCCTTCGTGAATGGTGCTTCAGCGAGAATAGTGGCCTGCCTCAGAACCGCGATGCCTCGTCGTTTCTGGCAAATATATACATGCTTCCCCACCGAAGAGACCGCTCGACCTAGGCGATGCCTTGCGGCTTGCGGTTGGCATCCCGCGCGACGAGGGCGGTGATCGCCAGTGGGACGTCTGGAGGTACTTGTCTCGATACTTTCCTGATCGCCACATCGCCAATTCCTTCACGGGCATCGCCCATCCGATCTTTAACGTCATGGGCACCGTGAGCGGGCGGATTTTGGTGACGGACCCTTTTCTTCAACAGTTGAGGCGTAACTACAGAGGCCTTATTGCAGCCGACCCCAACAAGCGCCTTGCCTACCTTGACTACGCTCAATTTGAACCGGGCATCATGGCCTATCTCGCCGGGGATGCCGGATTCCTCTCGGCTTACAATGAGGGGGATGTATACGAAGCGCTGAGCGACCGCGTATTCGGTAGTGGAGCGGAGCGCTCCTTGGCGAAGCGCATGTTCCTGGCGTTCTCGTACGGAATGACCACTGAGAGAATTGCGACGCTAGTAGTCGGGAGCGATGCAAGCGACTCAAATCGCGAGGCATGCAGGCATGCTGTTCAGGCCTTTTTCGACACCTATCCCGGTCTCGCTCAGTTTAGGGCGAGGATGGAAACTCAACTTGCCGAAGATGGCTTCGTCGCGAGCGCTTTTGGCAACCGCCGTAAGCGGTCGAACGCTGGCCCATTGAGTCGCAAAGAGCAGCGTTGGGCGGTCAATCAACCGGTTCAGGCCACCGCGTCGCTGGTGTTCAAAGAGGCCCTAATCGATCTCGCGAAGCGGTTCGGAATGCAGAACATTCTCCTGCCCATGCATGACGCTGTACTCATGCAATTCGATCTTGCGGAATACGAGGAAGCGGTCGGAGAGGCTCAGACAATGATGATCGAAACGTTCCAGCGGCGGTGTCCAACGGTAATTCCACGGGTGGTCACGAGCCCTTTTTCGGGCTGATTAAATTCGACCGCACTCGAAGTACCGAATTGTCCGTGACGGGGTTGCGGTGCTCCGGAAAACGGACTTTCTGGACGTCCGCAACGAGTCAATAGCCCCCTACGTCCGATCCTGACGCACCGGCATGCTTCCCTCCCGCGCATGTCCGAGGCCATCGCCGACCGCGACGAGGAGATGCTGGCCCGTCTTGCCGAGTTCGACTTGGCGGCGGCGGAGCGGGTGCATGGGCGGCTGATGGCGGCCGAGGAGGCCTCGGAGCTCGCCGAGCTCGGTCGGACCTACCAGCGCCTCGCCCGGTCGCTGCGACAGACCCTGGCGCTGAAGGCCAAGCTGAAGCGCGAACGCGAGGCGGCGGCGAAGGACGCGCTGAAGGATGCCCCGAAGGCCGCTCCCGCTCCGCCCGGCGGCGTCGCCGTGGCGCGGCGCCTGCGCGAGCTGCGCCAGGCGGTCACGCGGGTCGTCTGGAACGAGGCCGAGCGCGAGGACGCGGCCTTCTACGAAGAGTCCCTGGACGACGTGCTCGCAGAGGAAATGCTGCGCGACAGCTTCTGCGCCGAGCCGCTCGACGACCACGTTGCGCGCATCTGCCTGGCGCTCGACCTGTCGCCGGAAGGGGCCGAACGCTGGCGCGACCTTCCCGATCCGCCGGAGGAGCCGGGGCGCGAAAGCTCGGCCTGAATGTCGGCGCCCGCGATGCGGGTCCACGAACCACACGAACCACACGAACGCGGACTCTGCGCCGGTCGCTTCGGGCTGCGGGCGCGCGCCTGTTCGTGTGGTTCGTGTGGTTCGTGGATCAAGACGACTGCGGCTTCGCCGCGGCGCAGCGTCTGTGGTTATGCTGAGCCCGAGTTCGTGAAGGGAGACCGCGCCCATGCAGGCGCTGATGATGGATCGGGCGCTGACGCTGCCCTCGATCTTGGAATATGCCGCCCGGTACCATCCGAACCGGCAGGTGGTCGACCGCACCGTCGAGGGGCCGATCCATCGCTACGGCTATGCCGAGGCGCTGGCGCGGACCAAGCGGATGGCGAGTGCGCTGATCGCCATGGGCGTGAAGCCCGGCGACCGGGTGGCGACGCTGGCCTGGTCGACGCACCGGCACTTCGAGCTCTATTTCGCGGTCACCGGCATCGGGGCCATCCTGCACACCATCAATCCGCGGCTGCACGCCGACCAGATCGTCTGGGTGGCCAACCACGCCGAGGACAGGTTCCTGTTCTTCGACATCAGCTTCGCCGGACAGGTCGCGGAGCTTGCCGAGCGGATGCCGCTGATCCGGACCCGTGTGGCGATGACCGACCGGGCTCATCTGCCTCCGGAGGCGCCCGCCGACGCGCTGATCTACGAGGAGCTGATCGAAGCCCATCCGCCTACGTTCGACTGGCCCGAGATCGACGAGAAGCAGGCCTCGGGGCTCTGCTACACCTCCGGCACCACCGGCAATCCGAAGGGGGTGCTCTATTCGCACCGCTCGACGGTGCTGCACGCCATGGCGCTGGGCCTGCCGGACGCCTTCAACTTCTCGGCGCGCGACGTGGTGATGCCCTGCGCACAGATGTACCACGCCAACGCCTGGTGCACGCCCTATGCGGCGCCGCTGGTCGGCGCGACCCTGGTGCTGCCGGGCCGGGCGCTGGACGGCGCCAGCATCGCCGAGCTGATCGAGGCCGAGGGCGTCACCTTCCTGCTGGGCGTGCCGACCATCTGGGTGGGGGTGGCCGACCACCTGGACCAGACCGGCGGGCGGCTGACCTCGGTCAAGACCATCGCCGTCGGCGGCTCGGCGCCCACCGCGGCGCTGGTGAGCCGCATCGAGGACCGGCTGGGCGGCCAGGTGCGGCAGATCTGGGGGATGACCGAGACCAGCCCGCTGGGCGTCATCAACACGCCGCTGCCGGAGCACGCCGGCGAGGACGCGGCGGCGACCCTGCAGCGGAAATTGAAGCAGGGGCGGGGGCTCTGGGGCGTGGACCTGCGGATCGTCGGCGAGGACGGGGCGGACCTGCCGCGCGACGGCAAGAGCGCGGGCCGGCTGCAGGTGCGGGGCCCCTGGGTCTCCTCGGCCTATTTCAAGCACGAGGGCGCTGAGGCGTTCACCGGCGACGGCTGGTTCGACACCGGCGACATCGCCACCCTCGATGCGCAAGGCTATCTGCGCCTCACCGACCGGGCCAAGGACGTGATCAAGTCGGGCGGGGAGTGGATCTCGACGCTGGACCTGGAGGACGCGGTCTGCTCGCACCCGGCGGTCGCCATGGCCGCGGCGGTGGGCGTGCCGCATCCGAAATGGGACGAGCGGCCGCTGCTGCTGGTGACGCTGCGCCCCGGCCAGACGGCGGATCCGGAAGAGCTGAAGGCGCATGTGGCGGCCAGGGTCGCCAAGTGGTGGACGCCGGACGAGGTCAGGATCGTCGAGGCCCTGCCGATCGGGCCCACCGGCAAGGTGCTGAAACGCGAATTGCGTGACACGTTGAACACGCCTTCGAAAGAACCTGCCGCCTAGACTGGAGCCGACCGAACCAAGCCTTGAATCCCGCGTTTGCGAACTCAGGTATGGACTTCGGTCCGTGGAGGCTGGGTACGTGGCGCGCAAACGGCCAAAGGGCTTGCTGGCGATGGGCTGGGCCTCGTTCGAGAGCGCCGTCCGCGGCCGCACTGAACACGCCCCGACCTCGGCGGACTATCCCGACGACCAGGTGCGGCGGACAAGCTTTGTGGCCGGGGGCGGACACGGCTGGCGGATTTCCGCGCTGGAGACGCCGCGCGCCACGCCGGCGCCGTGGAAGATCGTGGTGATCACCGGCGCGCCGTCCTGGGCGGAATACTGGGCCGAGTTCATGGCCGAGCTGCCCCAGGACCGAGAGATGATCGTGGTCGACCGGCCGGGCTATGCGGCCTCCGAACCGCTGCATCCGGTGACCGACATCCGCGTACAGGCCGAGGCGCTGGCGCCGGCCCTGCAGGCGGCGCGCGGGCAGAGGGTGATGCTGGTCGGCCAAAGCTATGGGGCGGCGATCGCCTCACTGATGGCCGACGCCAACCCGGGCAAGGTGGAGAGCCTGGTCCTGCTGTCAGGGTTCTTCGGCGAGACCGGGCCAACTTCACGCTGGCTGATCGACGTGGGCTCCAAGGCGCTGAAGCTCATCCCGCGCGACCTGCGCCATGCGGTGATCGAGGCTTCGGGCCAGCGGCCTCAGCTCGACTACGCCAAGCGCGCGCTGGCGCGGCTGACGATCCCGATCCACATGATCCACGGCGACCAGGATGACTTTGCGCCCATCGAGGTCGCCGAGCGGCTGGCCGCCGAGACGGTGACCCGCCGGCCGATCCAGTTCATGCGCACGGCCGGCGCCAACCACTTCCTGAACGACGGTCCGGCCGAACAGCTGCTGGCGGCGCTGGAGGCCTGCATCCCGGCCCGCGCGCGCTGGACCTTCCGCTGGCCGAAGCTCTCGGACTTCGACCTGTCCAAGGCGCTGGGCCTCGGCGCTTCACGGCAGGCTCCGGCGGCTAGCGGCTGAACACCCCCACCGCCAGGGCGAAGCCCAGCACCACCAGCCAGGGCGGCAGCCTGGCGACGGCCAGGAAGACGAAAGCGCCGGCCGCCAGCGCCCAGTCGCTTGGCCGGTGGATGGCGGTGGTCAGCACCGGGTCCCAGAGCGCCGCGGCGAGCAGGCCGACAACCACCGCATTGACCCCCGCCAGCGCCGCGCGGGCGCCGGCCTGGCCCTTCAGCCGGTCCCAGAACGGCAGGACGCCGAGCACCAGCAACAGGCCCGGCAGGAAGATCGCCACGAGCGCCACCAGGCCGCCGCGCCAGCCGCCGGGCGCCACCTGCTGCGCCGCGCCGACGAAGCCCGCGAAGCTGAACAGCGGGCCGGGCAGGGCCTGCACCAGGCCGTAGCCGCCCAGGAAGGTGTCCTGGTCGAGCCAGCCGCGGCCGACGATCTCGCTCTGCAGCAGCGGCAGCACCACGTGGCCGCCGCCGAACACCAGGGCGCCGGCGCGGTAGAAGACGCTGGCGAGGCCGAGCGTCGGGTCGTCCAGGTAGCTGGCCAGGAACGGCAGCAGCGCCAGCAGCAGCGCAAAGGCGGCCAGCGCCGCGATGGACACCGGGACGGGGACCTGGTGCGTGGCCGGGTCGTCGGGCGGGGCGGCCGCGGGCTCGCGCAGGAACGCCAGGCCGAAGACGCCGCCGGCCGCCAGCGCCATGATCTGGGCGACCGGACCGTGGGCGACCAAGAGCCCGGCGGCCGCGCCGATCGCGATCCCGGTGCGGATCGGGCCCACCGCCAGCGCGCGGGCCATGGCGACCACCGCCTGCAGCACCACCGCGGCGACGGCGATCTGCAGGCCGTGCAGGAAGCCCTTGCCCAAGGCTGCGGTCAGGTAGGGCGCGGCGTAGGCCAGCCCGATCATCGCCGCGCCCGCCGGCAGGGTGAAGCCGAGCCAGGCGGCGAGCATGCCCAGGTAGCCCGCGCGGCGCAGGCCGATGGCCATGCCGAGCTGGCTGGACGCCGGGCCCGGCAGGAACTGGGCGAGCGCCAGCAGGTCGGCGAAGGCCGCCTCGCTGAGCCAGGCGCGGCGCTCCACGAACTCGCGGCGGAAATAGGAGAGGTGCGCCACCGGTCCGCCGAACGCGGTCAGGCCTTGCGTCAGGAAGGCCTGGAACACCTCCCAGGTCCGACTTGACCAGGTCCGATGTGGCCAGGCCCTGGGTGGCGGCGGCGTCTCGTCCATCGGTCCTGTCATGCGGCGAAGGCGCCAGGCTTGTCGACCCCTTGGGAAGAAGACCGGGCTTTTTGGGCGGCCTTCGGGCCGGCTTAGGACGGCCGGGCGGCAAAACCCCTTGGCCGGTCCAGCTGATCGGCGATAAGGCTTCTTCCCGAAGGCTCCCGGATAGTGGGTCAAGAGCAGGGAAAACGCGATGAAGGCCGCCGTGCTACGCGAAGTGGGCAAGCCGCTTCAGATCGAGCAAGTCCAGATCAACAAGCCCGGGCCGCACGAGGTGCTGATCCGCACCGCCGCCGCCGGCCTCTGCCACTCCGACCTGCACTTCATGCAAGGGTCCTATCCGCACCCGCTGCCGGCCGTCCTCGGCCACGAGAGCGCCGGCGTCGTCGAGCAGGTGGGCTCGGAGGTTCGCACCGTGAAGCCGGGCGACCACGTGATCACCTGCCTCTCGGCCTTCTGTGGCCACTGCGAGTTCTGCCTGACCGGCCACATGAGCCTGTGCGTCTCGCCGGAGACCAAGCGCCGCCAGGACGAGGAGCCCCGGCTGTCCTCGGCAAGCGGCCCGATGCTGCAGTACCTGAACCTGTCGTCCTTCGCCGAGCAGATGCTGATCCACGAGCACGCCTGCGTGGCGATCCGCCCGGACATGCCGCTGGACCGCGCCGCCCTGATCGGCTGTTCGGTGACCACCGGCGTGGGGGCGGCGATCCACACCTCCAACGTGCGGCCCGGCGAGACGGTGGCGGTGATCGGCTGCGGGGGCGTCGGCCTCTCGGCGATCAACGGCGCGGCGATCGCCGGCGCAAGCCGCATCTTCGCCATCGACACGGTGCCCTCCAAGGGCAACCTGGCCATGGAGTTCGGCGCCACCGATTTCATCAACGCCGGCGAGGTGGACGCGGTGAAGGAAGTGATCGAGGCGACCAAGGGCGGGGTGCACCACGCCTTCGAAGCCATCGGCCTGGCCAAGACCGCCGAGCAGGCGTTCAACATGCTGCGCCGCGGCGGCACCGCCAACATCATCGGGATGATCCCGGTGGGCCAGATGGTCTCCATCATGGGCGCGGCCTTCCTGGGCGAGAAGAAGCTGCAGGGCTCGCTGATGGGCTCCAACCGCTTCCCGGTGGACATGCCGCGGTTCGTGGACTTCTACATGTCGGGCAAGCTGAAGCTCGACCAGATGATCTCCCAGCGCATCAAGCTGGAGCAGGTCAACGAAGGCTTCGAGGACATGAAGCGCGGGGAGCTGGCGCGCTCGGTCGTGGTGTTCGACGCCTAGGGCTTCGGCGTCATCACCAGCCACGGCGTGGGCTGCATCCGCCATTCCCAGACGGCCAGCAACTGGTCGAGGTGCGGCAGCTCCTGGAGCCAGGGCGGCATGTCGAAGGTCTTCGGCTGCTGGTCGACGCGGACGATGTCGTGGGTCGGGGCGAACCGCTCGACCAGGGTGGCGTACGCGCCGGGCCGAAAAAGGTCGTGGGTCTCGACGACGACGTTCATGCCGGCAAGCGCCGGACTTAGCGCCGGCTGCAGGATATCGACCTCGGCGCCCTCGGCGTCGACCATCACCAGCACCCGGCGCCCGGCGAAGGCCTGGAACCCGTCCGGGGCGAACTCGCCGCCGACGATCACCCGTTCCGAGACGCCGTTCTTGCCGGCGAGCTCGGCGCAGGCGGCGCGGGCCGCGGGATCGATGTCGTAGGCATAGACCGCGGCGCCCGGCATCATCCGCGCCAGGCCCACGGCGTAGTAGCCCTCGGCGCAGCCCACATCGACGACACAGTCCAGGCCCGCCTCGGCGAAGCCCTGCAGATGGGGGTGGAGCTCGGACTCATAGGTCCCGAGCAGGCGCGGGACCAGCGCGCCCTCGGTGGCGGCGGAGACGTACTCCATGCCGGCAAAGGGCCCGCCCAGGATGCGCGCGCCGTGCTGGGCGATGTAGGTGTTGGCCAACAGGTGGGACCGCCAGCGGCTGAGCAGGCGCAGGAGGTCGTTGAGCTCCGCGATACTGGGCGGATCCGAAAAGCCGCTGGCGCGCTTCTGGGCCAGCTTGGCGATGTGGGTCGTCAGGGCCGAGGCCATCGGGTGGGTCCTTCGCCGTCCGCGGCGCCGCGCCCCTTATTGGCGAGGCGCGCGGCTGCGGCAAGGCTCAGCGGCGCAGACTCACCGGATGGACGTCGGCCACGGCCAGCGCCCTGGTCTTGCCGTCCAGCAGGGCGTCGATGCGCGCCTTCTGGTCCCTGAAGCGGGCCAGTTCGCCCCCGGCCAGCACCGTGCCCTGCGGCACCTTGGCGCCGATCGGGTTCACCCGCTGGCCGTTCTTCCAGACCTCGTAGTGCAGGTGCGGGCCGGTCGCGAGGCCGGTCGCGCCGACATAGGCCACTACCTGGCCCTGGCGCACGTGGACGCCGGGATGGATGCCCTTGGCGTAACGGGAGATGTGGCCGTAGCCGGTGTCCCAGCCGGCGCTGTGGCGGATGCGCAGCCAGTTGCCGTAGCCGCCCCAGGGACTGGCCTGCAGCACCACGCCGTCGCCGGCCGCCAGGATCGGGGTGCCGGTCCCGGCGCCGAAGTCGATCCCCTGGTGGGCGCGCGTGTAGCCGAGCACCGGGTGCTTGCGCATGCCGAACAGCGAGGTGATGTGCGCCCCGTCGACCGGGGTGCGCAGCAGGAAGCCTTTGATGTTCTTGCCGAACTCGTCGAAGTACTCGACGTCGCCGCCGCGCTGGAAGCGGTAGAACTTCACGCCGTGCAACTCGGCGTACTGCAGGGCGCCGGCCTCCACCGTGCGGCCGGACTCGGTGACCTTGCGGTCGAAGACCAGCTTGAAGGCGTCCCCCGGCTGGATGTCGCGCTGGAAGTCGAGCTTGTGGGCGAACAGCTTGACCACCTCGGCGGTGATCGCAGGCGTGGCGCCGATGTTCTCCGCGCTTTCGTAGAGCGAACCCTCGATCGAGCCGTCGGCGACGGCGGTCTCGTCGCGAATCTTCTCGTCCAGCTGGCGCAGCCGAAGCGCGCCGTCGAAGCTGCGCGACAGGGTGATGGCGCTGGCGGGCCCGGTGCGCAGCGACAGGCCGATCAGCCGGGCCTCGCCCCCCTGAACCGAAGAGGGGGCGGAACGCGGCTTGGCGATGGCCGCGTCGATCAGCATGCCGGCCTTGATGTGGACGGTGTCCATCGCCTTGGCGAGCATCTCCACGGCCAGGTGGGCCTCGGCGGGGGCGACGCCGGCGCGCTGGACGGCGCCCTCCAGGGTCTCGCCGCGCTGCAGCTTGACGGGCACGCTTTGCGGCGGGGCGAAGCCGGGCCGGGCCTCGGCCTGGGTGAAGGCGGTGTGCTGCAGGGCGGCGATGGCGGCCGGGTCGAGCGGCGCGGGCGCCTTGGGGGCGAACAGGTGGGCCGCGAACGTCCAGCCGAGGCTAAGCGCCAGCACGCCGACGGCGCCAGCCGCCGCGCCGGGCCCGAAACGGCCGCAGGCGGCTTTCAGGTCGATCTTCTGCATCATCCCCCCAGGCTAGAGCGAGTCTGGTTAAGGCTCCGGCGCCGCGAAGCCAAGTTTTCCGCTCGCGACGAGGAGCGGTGGGGTCGGCGCCGAAAAGAAGGCGGGGGCCTCGGGGCTGCCCGAGCAGGACGTTTTGCCGCGCGTTTAGAGCGCCGTCTCGATTGGATCGAAACGGCGCCCTAGAATCTTTGCTTGGTCGCTCTTCCTGATCGGCTGACTTGTCCGAGTCAGCCGGGAAACGCTCAAAGCAGGGTCAGGACGAGCTCGGCGGGGCGGCAGAGCTCAGCGCCCTTCGGCGTCACCACGATTGGGCGCTCCACCAGGACCGGATCAAGGATCATCGCCGCGATCAGCGCCTCGTCGGAGGCCGCAGGATCGGTGAGGCCGAGCTCGTGCGCCTGCGTGCCCCGCACCCGCAGGATGTCATGCGCCGACCGGCCGAGGCTCTTCAGCAAGTCCTGCAGCTGGCCCTTGGTCCAGCCCGCCTTGAGGTACTCGACGACCGTGGGCTCGATCCCCTTGTCGCGCAGCAGGGCAAGCGTGTTGCGCGAGGTTCCGCAACCGGGGTTGTGGTAGATGGTGACGTCGCTCATGGGCGGCGGCTTAGCGAAACATCGCGCAATCTCCAAGCGACGCCCTGGCTGGGGAGGCAACCGGAAGACCTCTCGTTAAGCCGCCTTCGCTTGCAGCACCTGGACGTCGGCGTCGGCCGAGGTCCGGACCTCCGTTTCCAAATGGTCGACGAAATAGCTGACCGACGTCTCGAGGGCCCGCGCCAGGACGACGAGCTTGGGCACCGATATGCTGCAGAGCCCGGCTTCATACTTGTGGACCTGCTGGAAACTCACCGCGCAGGTGGCGGCGAGCTCGCGCTGGGTCATTGATAGAAGCCGCCGGCGCTGGCGCAAACGCCGCCCGACCGCCCGAAGGATTGCTTGCTCGTCCATGATCCTGTGCCTCGGCTGGAAACAACTGGGAGTTTCAGATTCAGCCAAGGCCCCGTCGCGCGATGTGACGTGCGTCACATCGCGAGCAAAAAAAGTTCTCGTCAGCGGCGAATCCGCCCGCGGACCGGCGCCGCGGGCCTCACCACGCCAGGCGACGGGTTCCGGTCAGGAAGGTCGAGTCCGACAGGTCGAAGGCCATCACGTCGGGAGGCCGCTTCGGAAGCGGGATCGCGCCGGGTGGCCAGCGCTCCACGACGGCCTGATAGTCCACCTGCAGCTTGCCCGGTCCGCCGGGCCGGATGATCACGTCGAACCCGGGCTGGGCCGCGGCCCAGGTTAAGCGCGTTTCGCCGCCGGGCTTCATGGGCAGGCGCACGGGTACGCCCCCGAAGGCCGTGACGGTGGCGGCGGTGTCAGGCCGAAGCTTGAGGTCCACGACCCTGGCCCCCGGCGGCGGCGTGACGTGCAGCTTCAGCTGGCCGTCGGCCTGCTTCGAAAACGCCAGATCAGGTCCCGGCATGTCGAGGAACGGAGCGGGCGCGGCGTCCGCGGGCCGGCCCCGCATCGCGGTCGTGAGCTTGCCGATCTTGCCGCCGTCGGCCCTCAACACCGCGTCGGACCAGGCCGGTCGCTCGGGCGTGGTGCTGATCCGCCAGGCTTTGCGCGCGTCCTGATCTATCAGGTAGGCCACCAGGGAGGCCTGCGGGTGGCGCGCGTCGTAGGGGTGGCTGAAGCGCACGGCCGCGGTCACGGCGAGGCCGGCCACGATCAGCGCCGGGCCCAGGAGCCGCGCTGGCGGCGCCCCCTCCTCGGTCTGGGCGAGCGGCCAGACGACCAGCGCGGCCATGATCACCGGCAGGACCAGGAGCTCGGGCAGGTCGAGGCTGAGGAAGGAGAGGTGGGCGAAGGAGGCCGCGAGGCTCAGGCCCACGGCGGCGAACAGGGCCAGGACGAGGATCGCGCCCGTTCCGCGCCGGGCGGAGGCGGCCGTGGCTGCGGCGGCGAGCGCCGCCCAGGCCAGGGGCCAGGCGACGACGAAGGCCGCCGGCGGGGCCAAGGCCTGCGCGACGCAGCCCAGGATCAGGCCGAGCAACAGCACCCCGGCCCATCCGCCCGGCCGGCTGACCGGGCGTCCGTAGGCGGCCAGCGCGAGCAGTGCGCCGATCACGCCTTCAGCCAGCGCGACCTTGTCCAGCCCGCCGAAGGCGCAGCTCGCCAGGCCGGCCGCCAGCGGCAGCAGCGCCACCTTGCGCCGTCCGCGGGCCAGTTCGGCGGCCGAGAGCAGCAGGACGCCGAGGCCCAGGAGGAAGAGGGCGGCCTCCCATCGCGGGGCCTGGGCGAGCAGGACGCGCTGTTCCAGGAAGCCTGTGGCGGCGCCGGTGGCCTTGCGGGCCAGGTGCACGACGGCGGCGCTGGTGGCCATGGCGAACAGAGCGGCTCCGGCGCCGCGCGCGAGGTCGAGCCAGGGGAAGGCCTCCTGCCGGCGGGCGCGCCCCACGGCCCAGGCGATGAGCCCAGCTGCCACCGCCAGGATCAGCCAGCCGACCATAGGCGGATAGGCCAGCATCAGCCCGCCCGGCGTCTGGCTGTAGACCAGGTCCGGCGTGCGCGCCGGCAAGGCCGGAGAGAAGGCTGCCGCCGCGGCGGTCGGCAGCACCTGGTCGCCCATGTCCTGCAGGGTCCCGGGGTCCTGCGTCGCTGGAATCGAGGAGGGCGAGTGGTAGTCGAACTGGCGGCCGATGAAGGCGTAGTTCAGGCCCGCGGCGCCGGCCCGCCTGGCCACCGTCAAGTCGGTGTCGTTGGGCATGCGCTTGTAGATGAAGCCGGTCAGAGAGGACGCGACCGGCCGTCGGGCCGTCCCCGCCATCAGCCGGACCGCGCCGCCGTTGTCGTCGGCGGTCTCGAACATCTGCACCCGGCCCGCCGAGCCGCGCGCCTCCATGTTAAAGACGAAGCCGACGTGCTTGGCCATCGGGTCGCGCCGGAAGAAGGCGTCGGCGCCGAGCAGCCCGGCCTCCTCGCCGTCGGTGATCAGCACCACCACGTCGCGGGCCGGGACGCCGCGCGCCTTGATCGCGCGGACGACCTCGAGCGCCGAGGCGACGCCGGCGGCGTCGTCCGAGGCGCCGGTCGAACCCGGCACGCTGTCGTAGTGCGCCATCAGGGCCACCGCGGGCAGGTTGCGGTCGCGCCCGGGCAGCACGCCCACGATGTTCTCGACAAAGCCGCCCAGCAGTCGGTTCGCGGACCCCTTCGGTAGTTCGACGCCGGCGCCGGGGCGGACCTGCGGATCGAGGCCGAGCACCGTCATCCGGTCGACCAGGTAGTCGCGGGCGGCGTGGTTGGCGGCCGAGCCGACCGGGTGGGGGACCGGAGCCATGCCCGCGATATCGGCCATCGCGCGGTCGGCGGAGAAGGCCGTGGCCGGAGCGTTGGCGGGTGCGGGGGCAGGGGCGCCCTCGCCGGCCCAGGCGATCAACCCGGCTGCGATCAGGGCGCCGATCAGCGCAAGCAGTCGTCCCACGGGCATCCCCTCCGGCGTTGGGTCGGACCCTAGCGTGTTCCTCCCACGTCGCGAAGACGACGGGGGAGGGGGACCGCTCGCCGCAGCGCGAGTGGTGGAGGGGGCGAGCCATCGCGCCGAGCTTGCGGCTTGCCCCTTCCACCATCGGCTCTTCGGCCGATGGTCCCCCTTCCCCGTGAACGGGGAAGGAAAGAAACGAAAACGCCCGCCGGTGAGGGCGGGCGTCTCGTCTCCTCGGTACTAATCCGGGGTCGTCAGGCGGCCACCGAGGCCACCGCCTCCTGGGGGTCGCGTAGCACATAGCCGCGGCCCCAGACGGTCTCGATGTGGTGCTTGCCCTCGGCGGCGGCGGCCAGCTTCTTGCGCAGCTTGCAGATGAAGACGTCGATGATCTTCAGCTCCGGCTCGTCCATGCCGCCGTAGAGGTGGTTGAGGAACATTTCCTTGGTGAGCGTGGTGCCTTTGCGCAGCGAGAGCAGCTCCAGCATCTGGTATTCCTTGCCCGTCAGGTGGACGCGCAGGCCGTTCACCTCGACCGTCTTGGCGTCAAGGTTGACGAGGATGTCGCCGGTCTTGATCACCGATTGGGCGTGACCCTTGGAGCGGCGGACCACCGCGTGGATGCGGGCCACCAGTTCGTCCTTGTGGAACGGCTTGGTCATGTAGTCGTCGGCGCCGCCCGAGAAGGTCTTCACCTTGGTGTCGATCTCGGCCGAGCCCGACAGGATCATGATTGGGGTGTTGATCTTGCCGACCCGCAGCGTGCGCAGCACGTCCATGCCGCTCATGTCGGGCAGGTTCAGGTCGAGCAGGATCAGATCGTAATCATAAATCTTACCCAGATCGACGCCTTCCTCGCCCAGATCGGTCGTGTAGACGTTAAACCCCTCCGACTTCAGCATCAGCTCGATGCTTTGGGCGGTGGCGCTGTCGTCCTCGATCAACAGTACCCGCATCCGTCTCTCCTACCGCGTGCCCGCGTGCCCCGCGAATTCAGTGAATCCGCGCTGGACCCCGCCGTTAACCTGCCGCCGAGTTAATTTAAGACTGGTTAATTGGAAGTGTCCGTCCGAACCGAATCGTTAATCTGATGCGGATTCCGCTTCAAGCGTCGCTGACCGGTCCGGGACTCGCAGGGCAGTTGAATCTTTCGTGATTGGACAAGCCGGGCGAACCGCGGGCGGCGGAACGGGCCTTGGCGTCGCCCGTTTCTTCCACAGATTTCCGCTACGGACGTCGGGAGGATTCATGCAAGCCAGGTTCAAGCCCCTCGCGGGACAGGTGGTCGTCGTCAGCGGAGCAGGCTCCGGGATCGGCCTCGAGGCAGCGCGGCTGGCGGCCAAGGCCGGGGCCGCGGTGGTGCTGGCCGGGGCGGACGAACAGGCGGTCCGCAAGGCCTGCGAGGAGATCGGCAAGGCCGGCGGCCGGTGCCATCCGGTGGCCGGCGATCCGGCGACGGCGGAAGGCTGCGACCGCGTGGCGCGCGCGGCAGCCGCCCGGTTCGGCCGCATCGACAGCTGGATCGAGGCCGGCGGCGGGGAAGCGGCCCTCGCCAACGCCGCCCAGGCCCTGGTGCGGCAAATCGGCGCCGGCGAAGAGGCGGGCGCCCTGGTTGGGTTCGGCCGGCGGCTCGGCAAGGCCGCGCGCGCCGAGCTTCAGAAGGCCAAGGGCCGGCTCGGCGCGACGATGATCCGGCTGCCGAAGGACTGGCGCCACGACAGCCCCGTCGAGCCTGTGGCGAAGGCGGCCCTGCATGCGGTGACCAAGCCGATGGGCCGCATGGCGGTCGCTGCGCAGGGCAGGCGGCTGACAACGGTGACCGAGGTCAAGAAGCATCCGGGCGTCGTTGTAGGCGTTGGCGTCCTGGCGCTGGTCGGCGTCGCGGTCTGGTTCGGCCGTGGCAGGATCGGCCGCGTTGCCGCTAGCGCCCGGCCGAAGATCGTCCGCGCAGTGCGCCCGGCAGTCGTGGGGGCCGTGAGGCGCCGCCCGCTGCAGGCGGCGAAGCTCGCCGCCAAGTATCCCAGGCAGGCCCTGCAGTTGGCGAAGGCGCTGCGCTAGGCGGGCTTGCGGATCGCCCCCGCGGCCAGGGCGTCGAAGGCCTCGATCACCGCGCGCGCCGGCACGGCGTCAGGGCTGAGGATGCACTGATAGACGAACCCCATGGCGAGCGATTGCACCGCCAGGGCCAGGCTATGGGCGTCGATGGCCAGGTTTTCGCCATGCTGGGCGCGGAACTGGGCCGCCATCTCGTCGAACATGCCCGCGAAGCCTCCCGCGATGTGCTCCCGCAAGGCCGGATCGGCGGCAATGTGGACCATGAATTCGGCGTGCCAGCGTTGGGTCCCCGGTGCGTTGGGCAGCGTCTCGATCAGGCCTTCGGCGAACCAGCGCAGTTGTTCCTTCAGTGTGCCCAGCCGGCTGAAGTCGCGGTTGATGCTGAGCCCACGCGTGCTGACCATCGCCAGCAGCAGGTCAGAGCGCGACGGGAAGTTGGAATAGATCGCGCCGCGCGTCATGCCGGCGCGCCGCGCGATCTCCACGAGGCTGGCGGCCGCAAACCCCTTCTCGTCCGCGACCGCCCAGGCCGCGGTCAGCAGCGCCGCGCGGGTCCGTTCGCGCTTATCGCCCCGGCGCGGCTTTTCGTGGGAGTCCGCCATTGCGCCCTAATATGCATCCTGCATAATATACACGATGTATATTCGGGGTCGGAAGGACGCGACATGCCGGTGCTGAGGGGTCTTCTCGCGGCCTTGCCCGTGATCTTTGCGATGACGGCGCTGCTGTTGCTCCCGGCCGGGATGGTTTCCGGCGTCTGGTCGTGGCCCCGCGCCTGGTGGTTCCTGGCCACATTTGGCGTGTTGTCGCTGGCGGGATCGGTCACGCTGGCGGTCGCGCGGCCGGCCAGCTTCAAGGTGCGCCAGCAAGGCGTGATCGCTGCCAAGGAGAAACGGCAACCGTTGATCGACGCGTTGGGATCGGTGTTCTACGCCCTCTGCATCGTGGCCTGGTTGGCTTTCATCCCGGTCGACGTCTTCCGACTGCGACTGCTGCCGGCGCCGGCAGCCGCCATCTCGGCCGCCGGCGGCGCCGCGGCCATCGCCGGAGTGATCATCGCCTATGTGGCCATTGCGCAGAACCGGTTCGCCGCCCCGACCATCCACGACCAGACGCAGGACGGGCAGCGCGTGATCGACACCGGCCTCTACGCCGTTGTGCGTCATCCGTTCTATGCGGGCATGCTGCTGATCTACGCAGGCGTGGCGCTCTGGCTCGGAAGCTACGCGGCGCTGATCTGCGCGTCGGGGTTCCTTATCTTGACCCTTGCCCGGATCCTCGTTGAGGAGGCCTATCTCGGGCGGACCTTGCCCTCATACGCCGGCTACGCACGCCGGGTCCGCAGCCGGCTGATTCCGTACCTGCTGTAGATTGACCCGCGCCGGCGCGCCGGCTTGGAATCGTCCCCGAAAGACGCTGAAGCGGCCCCGATCTTCATCACCCCTTAAGCGTGGCAGCAGGATTCTGCGGCCTCGAATTCGAGGGCTGTTCTTGAAGAGTCTGGTGGCCGCGATCGAGCGGCTTGATCCCCTGACCGTGGCCGGCCGCGTGGCCGCCGTGAACGGCCTTCTGATCGAGGCCCGCGGAGGGCTGACCCGGCTGGCGGTCGGCGCGCGCGCCGAGATCGTCCGCTTCGGCGAAAAGCCGCTGTCGGCCGAGGTGGTGGGCTTCCGCGACACCCGCGCGCTGTTGATGCCGTTCGGTCCGGTCGAAGGCGTGGCGCCGGGCGCCGAGATCCGCATCGAGCCCCTGGGCTCGGCCGTGCGTCCCACCAAGGCCTGGCTCGGCCGGGTGGTCGACGCCTTCGGCAATCCCATCGACGGCAAGGGTCCCCTGCCGCAGGGCGTGGCGGCCTACGCCTTGCGCGCCGCGCCGCCGTCGGCGCATGCCCGGGCCCGGGTCGGCGAGCGGCTGGACCTGGGCGTACGCGCCATGAACGTCTTCGCCACCTGCTGCCGCGGCCAGCGGCTGGGCGTGTTCGCCGGCTCCGGCGTCGGCAAATCGGTGCTGCTCTCCATGCTGGCCAAGAACGCCGACTGCGACGCGGTGGTCGTCGGCCTGATCGGCGAGCGGGGCCGCGAGGTCCGCGAGTTCATCGAGGAGACCCTGGGCGAAGAGGGCCTCAAGCGCGCCATCGTGGTGGTCGCCACCTCCGACGAGCCGGCCCTGAAGCGCCGGCAGGCCGCCTACATGACCATGGCTATCGCCGAATACCTGCGCGACCAGGACATGGAAGTGCTGTGCCTGATGGACAGCGTCACCCGCTTCGCCATGGCCCAGCGGGAGATCGGGCTGGCCGCCGGGGAGCCGCCGACCACCAAGGGCTATACGCCCACCGTCTTCACCGAGCTGCCGAAGTTGCTGGAGCGCGCCGGCCCCGGGCCGATCCGGCCGGATGGCACGCAGGCCGGGCCGATCACCGGCATCTTCACCGTCCTGGTGGACGGCGACGACCATAACGAGCCGATCGCCGACGCGGTGCGCGGCATCCTGGACGGGCACATCGTCATGGAGCGCGCCATCGCCGAGCGCGGCCGCTTCCCCGCGATCAATATTCTGCGCTCCATCTCGCGGACCCTGCCGGGCTGCCAGACCCCGGCCGAACGCCCCATCGCCGCCGAAGCCCGCCAGACCCTCGCCGCCT
>NZ_JAQGIZ010000178.1 GCF_028290885.1 Phenylobacterium sp. | reverse complement strand
TTCGCCCTGATGGAGCCTCGGCCCTAGTGTCCCGATTCCGAAGTACGCAAGCGCTTGCTGCTGGCTTAGTCGAACTTCGGAATCGATAAGGACACAAGCAAGTGTATGTTTCTAGCGTGCTTTCTTGGATTTGAAGTTCGCTCGGCGCGTGGCCCGTGAAGACGGCGAACTTCAAATCCAGACACTAGCCCGCGATCGCGGCGGCGTCCCTGTCGCCGGTGCGGATGCGCAGCGCCTGTTCGAGGTCCATGACGAAGACCTTGCCGTCACCGATCTTGCCGGTGTTGGCGGTGCGGGCGATGGCTTCGACGACGGCGTCGAGGATGTCGGAGGGCACGGCGATCTCCAGCTTCACCTTCGGCAGCAGCTTCACCTCGTATTCCGCCCCCCGGTAGACCTCGGTCTTGCCGCGCTGGCGGCCGTAGCCGCGCACCTCGGTGACTGTCAGGCCCGAGGCGCCGGCCTCGGTGACCGCGTCGAGCACGGCGTCGAGCCGGCTGGGCTTGATGATCGCTACGATCATCTTCATGGCGCCGCCTTTCGGTTGGACTTGACCGCGACGCTAAGGCTTTCCCCGCCGGCCTCCAAGAGGCTGCGCCGCGCAGGCCGATCCGGCGCCTGCGAAAAAGGCGCCCCGCTGGGCGCCGGAGCCAGCAGCGGCCGCCCCCGGCGCACCCGCGCAGCGAGGCCGCGGGGCTTCACCGCGAAGGTCTGCTTCACCGCTTCCATCAGCAGCAGGCCTGCGAAGCCGGGCCACAGGCGCGAGCCGGTCTGTTCGAACCCCTCCGCCCAGCCGGCCATCCAGTTCAGCGGCGGGACGTAGAGCGCCCGGGTCCAGCCGGAGGGCTCGAGCTCGGCTTCCCGCAGCAGTTCGGCGAGCTGGCCGCGGCTGTAGGGCCGGCCGTGGCCGAAGGGGGTCTTCTCGCTGTTGGCCCACAGCCCGTTGCGCGCCGCCACCGCCACCACCACCCGGCCCGATGGCGACAACACCCGCCAGACCTCACGCAGGAAGGCGATGGGGTCGGGGCTCTCCTCGATGCCGTGCACGACGAGGATGCGGTCGAAGAGGGCGTTGGGGAACGGCAGGCTGTCCTCGCCCACCAGGGTGGTCAGGTTGCGCTCGCCGGCCGGCCAGATCTCGACCCCCTGCTGGGCCGGCATGGCGCCTACCACGCGGCGCGCCGCCTGGCGGGCGTCTGCGAGAAACGGCGTCGCATAGCCCAGCGCCAGCACATCCAGGCCGTGGGCGTCGCCCCAGGCCTCCAGCACCTTTCGCCCGACCATGGCGCGCGCGGCGCGGCCGAGGTCGGAGGCGTAGAACTGTCGAAGCTCCAGGACGTCGCGGCGCATGACCCCATGGCTATGCTCGACTAAGGCCCCTCGCCAACCTAAATCGCATGCTTAGGGTCCGCGATCGCGCCCGGGAGACCGCCATGCCGCTCACCGTCCACCAGTTCCCCTGCCTTTCGGACAACTACGGCTTCCTGGCCCGCGACGATGCGACGGGGCTCACCGCCTGCATCGACACGCCGGACGCCGGCGCGATCCTACGGGACCTGAAAGCGTTAGGCTGGAAGCTCGACTTCATCCTCAACACCCACTGGCACCCCGACCACGCCGGCGGCAATGCCGAGATCGTGGCCGCCACCGGCGCGACCGTCGTCGGCCCGGCCGAGGTCACCCGCATCTCGGCGCTCGACCGCGAGGTGCGAGGCGGCGACACGGTGATGCTGGGCGAGACCCGCTTCGAGGTGATCGAGACCGGCGGCCATACCCTGGGCCACATCGCCTATTTCGACGCCGCCGACCGTATCGCCTTCGTGGGCGACACCCTGTTTGCGCTCGGCTGCGGGCGGCTGTTCGAAGGCACCGCCGAGCAGATGTGGACCAGCCTGCAGCGGCTGGCTGCGCTGCCGGACGACACCACCGTCTACTGCGCCCACGAGTACACCGCGTCGAACGCCCGCTTCGCGCTATCCGTGGACGACGACCCGGCGCTGAAGGCCCGGGCCGAGCGGGTCTTCGCCCTGCGCGAGCGCGGCGAGCCGACGGTGCCCACCACCATCGCGCTGGAGAAGGCCACCAATCCGTTCCTGCGGGCGCCGAAACTGGCCGAGCGGGTCGGGGCGGCGGGAGAGCCGGACTACAAGGCCTTTGGCGCGGTGCGCGCGGCCAAGGACGTGTTCAAGGGCTAGCGGAAAGTCTGCGCCACCTGGACGATCCGGTCCGACGAGGGACGGCCGGCCACGCCTTGCGGCGGGGCCACGGTGACTTCCAACACGCCCTGGGCCAGCTGCGCCGAAGCCCTGCGGCCCTCCACCAAGCGCACCTTCGCGATCCGGTCCAGCAGGCGCCGGGAATCCGCGCGCTTGGTCATCCGCACCACCGCCTCGCTGGTCACCATGGCCGAGTCGGCGATCAGGGCGGACGAGGCTGGCGTGGCCTCGGCCTCGAAGGGGATCAGCCGCCGCGCCGCGCGGCTGGCCCGGGCGCTGGCCTGCGCCAGCCGCTCCAGCAGCGCCTGGGGGCCCATGATCGCCAGCCGCAGGGGACTGCCGACCCCCGCCAGCGCCGCGGCCGAGCCGCCCGGCCGCTGATCGGTGAAGACGGTGATCCCGCCGAGGCGCGTGGCGCGCAGCACCGGCTCGCCCAGGTCGTTCTTGTAGATAGTGTCGCCGCGCGGGGCCGGCTGCGGCTCCAGGGCCCAGACCTCGAAGCTGTTCTCGAACTTCAACAGCGGCTTGGGCTGGGTGCGGTCCAGGGTGAAGACGTCGCCGTCCTCCGAGACGTAGCGGGCGATCGGCGGGGCGGCGAACTGGCGGCCGTCCGTGGGGCGCGGCCCGAACAGCCCCTCGCGCAAGCTTTCCGGCCAGGCCAGCGCCGGTCCCCCGAAGCCAAGGGCGGCGCACAGCACAGCGCCGCAGGCCGCCAAAACTGTCCGTGAAGAAACCCGTGGCGCGCCCGTCATGACGCCTAAGGAGATGCGCAGCGAGTGGGGCGCTTTTTGGACCGGCCTGGGGCCTTCACCAGACCGGACAGCCTTAACCGACCAAGTATTGTCCGCCATTCAGCGACAGTGTCGTTCCGGTCACATATCCGGCCCGCTCTCCCGCCAGGAACGCGACCATGTCGGCGATCTCGTCGCCGCGGCCCAGACGCCCGACCGGGATCTGGCCGATAATGCCTTCCAGCACCTTCTCCGGCACCGCCTGCACCATCTCGGTGTCGATGTAGCCGGGTGCGATGCAGTTCACGGTGACGCCCTTCTTGGCGTTTTCCAGCGCCAGCGCCTTGGTGAAGCCGATCATCCCGGCCTTGGCGGCCGAATAGTTGGTCTGGCCGACCTGGCCCTTCTGGCCGTTGATCGAGGAGATGTTGATGACCCGGCCCCATTCGCGCTCGCGCATGCCCTCGATCACCTGGCGGGTCATGTTGAAGAGGCTGTCCATGTTCACCCGGATCACCTCGCTCCACTGCTCGGAGTTCATCCGGTGGAACACCCCGTCGCGGGTGATGCCGGCGTTGTTGACCAGGATGTCGATCGGGCCGAGTTCGGCCGTGACGGCGGCCACGGCGTGCTGGCAGTCGGCGAAGTTGCCGACGTTGCCCTTCACGACCATGGCGCCGGTCTCGCGCGTCAGCGCCTCGGCCGCGGCCTCGTTGCCGGAATAGCCGGCCGCGACCTTCACCCCGTCAGCGGTCAGCCGCTCGACGATCGCCCGTCCGATGCCACGGGTTCCACCCGTGACCAGCGCCACTCTGGCCATTCGTTCAATCTCCCTATGCAGAGGCGCCCGTTGATCCGGCGCTCCCTGGCTCAGACCTTCTCGACGCACATGGCCACGCCCATGCCGCCGCCGACGCACAGCGTGGCGAGGCCCTTGGTGGCGTCCGTGCGGTTCATCTCGTGCAAAAGGGTGGTCAGGATCCGCGCGCCGGACGCGCCGATCGGATGGCCGATGGCGATCGCCCCGCCGTTGACGTTCACCTTGGCCGCATCGAGGCCCAGGTCGCGGACCACGCAGATCGACTGCGCCGCGAAGGCCTCGTTGGACTCCACCAGGTCGAGGTCGCTCACCGCCCAGCCGGCCCTTTCCAGCGCCTTGCGGCTGGCCGGAATTGGGCCGGTGCCCATGATCTCCGGATCGACGCCGGCGTGGGCCCAGGACGCGATGCGCGCCAGCGGCTTCAGGCCCCGCTTCTTGGCCTCGTCGGCGCTCATCAGCACCAGGGCCGCGGCGCCGTCGTTGAGGCCCGAGGCGTTGGCCGCGGTGACCGTGCCGTCCTTGCTGAAGGCGGGCTTCAGGCCCGAGACGCTTTCCAGGGTCGCCCCGTGGCGGATGTACTCGTCCTGGTCCACCACCGTGTCGCCCTTGCGGCCCTTGATGGTGACGGGCGCGATCTCGCCCGCGAACTTGCCGGCCTTCTGGGCCGCCTCGGCGCGGTTCTGCGAGGTGACCGCGAACCGGTCCTGGTCCTCCCGCGTGATCTGCCAGCGCACGGCGATGTTCTCCGCCGTTTGGCCCATGTGATAGCCGTGGAAGGCGTCCCACAGGCCGTCCTTGATCATGGTGTCGACGAAGGAGAAGTCGCCCATCTTCTGGCCGTTGCGCAGGTTCGCGGCGTGCGGCGACTGGCTCATGCTCTCCTGGCCGCCGGCGATCACGATGTCGGCGGAGCCGTCCATGATCTGCTGGGCGCCCAGGGCCACGGCGCGCAGGCCCGATCCGCAGAGCTGGTTCAGGCTCCAGGCGGGGCTTTCCACGGGGATGCCGGCGTTGACCGCGGCCTGGCGGGCGGGACCCTGACCGGCGCCGGCCTGCAGCACCTGGCCCATGATCACCTCATCGACATCGGAGGCCTGGATGCCGGCCCGCTCGACGGCGGCTTGGATGGCGATCTTGCCGAGCTCGTGGGCGGGCAGGCTGGCGAGCGCCCCGTTGAATGAACCGACCGGGGTGCGGGCGGCGGAAACGATGACGATATCGCTCATGGCGCAGGTTCCTTCACGTCGTAAGACACGGCCCTTCACCATCTATTGGGACGGCTTGAGGTTTCCGCAAGGCCGCGCATCGTTCCTGCCGATTGCCATTCGCCTCGCATGCGCGATACTGCAGTGCAGAAACAGTGGGTTCGCGCCCTTCTTTCTTGGCGCCGCGCACCCGGCATAAGGATTTGGGATGGCCGACAGCCAGGAAACCGCCGCCCAAGGTGAGCGGGTCGTCATCAAGAAGTACGCCAACCGGCGGCTCTACAACACCGCCTCCTCCAGCTACGTCACCCTCGAACACCTCTCCGAGATGGTGAAGCAGAACATCGACTTCGTGGTCTACGACGCCAAGACCAACGAGGACATCACCCGTTCGGTGCTGACCCAGATCATCTTCGAGGAGGAGAGCCAGCAGGGGCAGAGCCTGCTGCCGATCCAGTTCCTGCGGCAGCTGATCGGCTTCTACGGCAACTCCATGCAGGCCTTCCTGCCGAGCTATCTCGAGCTGTCGCTGGCCAGCTTCACCCAGCAGCAGGAGCGGATGCGCGCGCAGTTCCAGGCGCTGGGCCATACGCCGGGGGTCGGTCCCTTCGACGAGCAGGTGCGCCAGAACCTCGCCCTGTTCGACCGGGCGATGAAGATGTTCTCGCCCTTCGCCTACGCCAAGTCCGAGGAGCCCGCGCGCCCCGAGCCCGCCCCGCCGCCCGCCGACGAGGCGCTCGCCGCCCTTCGCAAGCAGATGGAGGAGATGCAGGCGCAGATCGAGAAGTTGGCCGGCAACCGCTGACCGCGGCGGTGGTTCCTTAACCCGCCCCCTGCCATCATACTCGCGCCATGACCTCGCCTATCGATCCGCCCCGCAGGCCCTCAGGCGCCCGTCTCCCCCGCGACACGGCGGCCGGGCGGCCCGACCAGCCCGGTGAAACTGCGGCGGCCAACCTCCCCATCCCCGTCAGCCCGGCCCGCACCATCCCGCCCAAGAGGGCCATCGGCGCCGCGGCGATCGAGGCGCAGCTGCAGGGTGAGCGGCGCGGCCTGCGCGGCGGCGCCTCGGTGATCGAGGAAGCCAAGGTCACCTACACCCGCACCGAATGGTCCGGCTCGAAGGACCGCCGCAGGCCGAAGGGCCGCACCACCAAGACCGAGGTCTAAGACCCGCGCAGCCGCGCGACCTCCGCTTCCAGCGCCGCCACGCGCCGCTCCAGGGCCGCGATGCGCGCCTCCGCGGCGCCTTCCTGGCCGGGGACGGGGGTCGAGACGCCGGCCCGCGCGGCGACCTCGTCGGCCTCGACGCCCAGGAGCTCGGCAAAAGCCGCCACCTCCCCGGCCGAAAGCTCCCTCTGGTCCTTGAACACCAGCGCCAGGTCCGCCGCGCTCAAGCCCGCCGCCGCGGCCAGCACGCCGCGCGAAAACCCTCGCTCGCCGAGGCGCGCGTCGAACCATTCCGCGTCGAAGAATAGGGCCATGGACTCCTGCATCGGATCGGGCGGCGGCTGGCGCCGGTCTTGCTTGACCGTGTCCGCGAACTTCGATCACGGGCCGGGCTCATGCTGCAAGTCGTCTTCCGCTTCGTCGACATCACGGTCGTGGCCCTGATCCTCTCCGCCTTCACCTGAGCCCGTCGGGATTGGCGGATTGAGGCCCTAGACCTCGTCAACGGCGCCGGGGTTGCGAGCCCTCGACTGCAGCCAGATCACCCCGAACAGGTCCGACAGCGAGGCCCACAGCCGGCCGAGGTTGGTGTACTTCGAGGCGCCGGTCTGGCGGTGGCGGTGGTTCACCGGCCGGAAGGCGGTCAGGTATCCTTCTCTCTGCATCAACGCCGGTAGGTAGCGGTGGATGTGGTCGAAGTAGGGAAGCCGCAGGAACGCCTCGCGCCGGAACGCCTTCAGCCCGCAGCCGGTGTCGTTAGCGGTGTCCTTGAGCAGCCGCTTGCGGACCCCGTTTCCGATCCGCGAGGCGACCTTCTTGGCGTAACTGTCCTGCCGCTTGACCCGCTCGCCGCCGACCAGCGCCAATTCCGGCGGCCCGGCCCGGAGCGCGTCCACCAGGCGAGGCGCGTCGGCGGGGTCATTCTGGCCGTCGCCGTCGAGGGTGACGATGATCGCGCCCCTTGCCCCCAGGATGCCCGAGCGGACCGCCCGGCTCTGGCCGGAGTTCTTGCGGTGCGCCAGCACCCGCAGCTGCGGGATCTCGCCGGAGAGCGCCTTCAGCGCCGCGCGCGTGCCGTCGCGGCTGGCGTCGTCGACGAACACCATCTCGTAGCTTCGGCCCTTGAACGCCGTGGCGATCTCGCGCGCCAGCGCCGGCGCTGCGCCCTCCTCGTCGAACACGGGGACGACCACGGAGATGTCCGGCGTCGAAGGGGCGGGAGGGCGGGCCATGGCCTCCCATACCGGAAAAGCAGGCGTTGGGAAGGATCGTGCTATCACCGCGTCGATGACGCTCGAAGGTGAACTGGCGCGCCTGAGTCGCGGCTGGCGGGGCCCCGCCATGGCGGCGCTGGTCGCCTTCCTGGCCGGCCTGCCCGGGCTCCTGGCCGTGCCGCCGCTCGACCGCGACGAATCGCGCTTCGCCCAGGCCACCGCCCAGATGCTGGAGAGCCGCGATTTCGTGGTGATCCGCTACCAGGACGAGCCCCGCTTCAAGAAGCCGGTGGGCATCCACTGGCTGCAGGCCGCCAGCGTGTCCCTGCTCTCCAGCCCTGAGGCGCGCGAGATCTGGGCCTACCGCATCCCGAGCCTGCTCGGCGCCATGCTGGCCGCCGCGGCCTGCGCCTGGGGCGCGACGGCCTTCTTCGGCGCGCCGGCCGGCCTGCTCGCCGGCGCCATGCTGGGCGCGACCTTCCTGCTCTCCACCGAGGCCCTGATCGCCAAGACCGACGCCATGCTTTGCGGGACCACGACGCTGGCCATCGCGGCGCTGGCGCGCCTCTACGCCGAGGCGCGCGGCGGCCCGCCGGCCGGGCGCAGGGCCTGGGTGCTGTTCTGGACCGGCATCGCCGTCGGGACCCTGGTGAAGGGACCCATCGCGCCCCTGGTCGCGGCCCTGACCATCGGCGGCCTGGTCCTGATGGACCGCAAGCCCGGCTGGCTCGCGCGGCTCAACTGGGCCTGGGGCCTGATCATCGTGGCGGCGATCGTCGGACCCTGGGCCGGCGCCGTGACGGTCGCCACCGACGGCGGCTTCTGGAGCGCGGCGCTGGGCGGCGACCTCGCGCCCAAGCTCGCCGGCGGCCAGGAGACCCACGGCGCGCCGCCCGGCTACCACACCCTGCTGGCGCCGCTCCTGATGTTCCCGATGACCCTGATGCTGCCGGCCGCCGCGGTCACGGCCTGGCGGCGCTGGCGCGAGCCAGGGGTGCGGTTCGCGCTGGCCTGGCTGGTCCCCGCCTGGCTGTTGTTCGAGGCCATGCCGACCAAGCTCGTCCACTACACCCTACCCCTCTACGGCGCGGTCGCCTGGCTCGCCGCCGCCGCGCTCACCGAGCCGATGGGCAAGCGCACCCGCTGGACCGGGGCGGCCCTGGCCGGCCTGTTCGGCGTCCTGCTGGCCGGCGGGACCTTCTACCTCGTCAGGCTCTACGGCGACGGCTCGGACGTCCCGTTCGCGATCCTGGCCGCCGCGCTGCTGGCGGCCGCAGGACTTGGCGGCGGCTACCTGCTGGTTCGCCGTGCGCCGGCGGCGGCGGACGTCGGCGCCGTGGGTCTGGGGCTCGCCGGCCATGCGGCGCTGGCGGCCGGCCTCGCGCCCAGGCTCGATCCGCTGTGGCTCTCCTCGCGCACCGAACAGGTGATGGAGAAGGCGCAGCTTTTGCCGGAGCAGGGGATCGCCGACGCCCCGGTCACCGTCGCCGGCTACGCCGAGCCCAGCCTGGTCTTCGCGCTCGGCACCCCTACCGAGCTCGCGGGGGCCGAGGACGCCGCCCAGGCGATCTCCGAACATCGCCCCGCGGTCGTCGAACAGCGCGAGGAGGCCGATTTCGAGAAGGCCCTTTCGGTCTACCGCGCGCAGGCCCATCTGGTGGCCACGGTGAAGGGCCTCGACTATTCGGACGGCAAGAAGATGACCCTGCGCATCTACGAGGCGGCCGACGCCGCCGGCCCGGGAGTCACGCCCCAAGGAACTCAGCCATGAGCCGCAGCATCGAGATCGTCGAAGTAGGCCCGCGCGACGGCCTGCAGAACGAGAAGGCCCTGCTCGAGGTCGACCAGAAGCTGGAGTTCATCCACCGCCTGGAAGCCGCCGGCGCGCGCCGGATGGAGACCGTTTCCTTCGTCAATCCCAAGCGCGTGCCGCAGATGGCCGGCGCCGAGGAAATCTCCGCCGCCCTGCCGCATCAGGCGGGTCGCTCGCGCATCGGCCTGGTGCTCAACGAGCGGGGCTGGGACCGCTGCGTCGCCGCCGGCTGCGACGAGGCCAACGTGGTGGTCTGCGCCACCGACGGCTTCGGCATCCGCAACCAGGGCGCCTCCGCCGAGGAACAGACCAACGCCATGCAGGCCATCGCCGCGCGCCAAAGGGCCGAGGGCGGGCCGCCGATCACCGTGACCATCTCAGTGGCCTTCGGCTGCCCCTTCGACGGCGAGGTTTCCGAGGAGCAGGTGCTGCGCATCGTCCGCGCGGCCGCCGAGGCCGGCGTGGCCGAGATCGCGCTCGCCGACACCATCGGGGTCGCCGATCCCTGGCTGGTCCGCCGCCGCGTCGAGGCGACCCGCAAGGCCGCGCCCGACCAGCGCCTGCGCATGCACTTCCACGACACCCGCAACACCGGCCTCGCCAACGCCTACGCCAGCATCGAGGCGGGCGTCGATGTGCTGGACGCGAGCTGTGGCGGCCTCGGCGGCTGCCCCTTCGCCCCCGACGCCACCGGCAACGTCGGCACCGAGGACCTGGTCTACATGCTGGAGCGCGCCGGCATCGAGACCGGCTACGACCTGGCGGCCCTGATCGGCACGGCCAAGTGGATGGCCGGCATCCTCGGCAAACCCCCCGCCGCCTCGGTCAGCAGGGCGGGGGTATTTCCGATCCCGGCCTGATCAGGGCTTCATAACCACGAACAGGTCCTGGCCGCCGTCATATTCGCCGACGGGGGCCCAGTAGCCGCGAAGGAACGCCGCGACGCTCAAGCCCGCCTCGGAGACCGCCTGCTCCAATGCCTCGCGCCGATGGCCGATGGCGCGTTCCGGATAGCGGAGGTCGACGACCGACGAGGTGGCGTCGAAGGGCTGGAAGGCGAAGGCCTCCGAGGCGTCACGCCCGGCCTCCAGCGCGAACGCCGTGAAGGCCAGCCTTCCGCCCGGCCGCAGCACGCGCGCCGTCTCGGCCAGGTACCGCCGCACGGCCGGCATGCGCATGTGGGTGAAGACCGAGGTCGCGAAGGCTAGGTCGACGGACTCGTCAGGCGCCGGAAAGACCGCA
>NZ_JAQGIZ010000175.1 GCF_028290885.1 Phenylobacterium sp. | reverse complement strand
GCAAGTCCGCCGTCGCCGACGGCCTGGTGGTCGCCTCCGGGCGTTCGCACCGGCATGTCGGCGCCATGGCCGACCACCTGCTGCGCGCCCTGAAGGACGAGGGCTACGGCCGCGCCCGCGTGGAGGGCCTGCCGCACTGCGACTGGGTGCTGATCGATACCGGCGACGTGATCATCCACCTGTTCCGCCCCGAGGTCCGCAGCTTCTACAACATCGAGAAGATCTGGGCGGTCGACAGCCCGCACAGGACCCAGGCCGGCGGGCAGGTCGTCTAGCGATCACGGTTATGGACTCGCGTCCTTTCGGATGATCCCATCGGCGTCGAAGGGAGATCCGCCATGTCCGAGACCCTGAGCCGCGACACCCTGGACGCGTCCGCCGCCGAGCTGGTCGAGGCCCTGGCCGGGCGCCGCGTCAGCGCCCTGGAGCTGGCCGAGGAGGCCATCGCCCGCATCGAGGCCCGCGACAAACCCATCAACGCCGTGGTGGTGCGCGACTTCGACCGCGCCCGCGAGGCCGCCCGCGCCGCCGACGCGGCCCTGGCCCGTGGAGAGCGCCGCCCACTGCTCGGCCTGCCGATGACGGTCAAGGAGTCCCACAACGTCGCGGGCCTGCCGACCAGCTGGGGCTTCGAGCACGCCAGGAGCTGGATCGCGCCCGCCGACTCCGTGGGCGTGGCCCGGCTGCGGGCCGCCGGCGCGGTGATCCTCGGCAAGACCAACATCCCCGTCGGCCTCGCCGACTGGCAGAGCGTCAATCCCATCTACGGCCGCACCAACAACCCCTACGACCTCGGCCGCTCGCCCGGCGGTTCGTCCGGCGGCGGCGCGGCGGCGCTGGCGGCCGGCATGGTCCCGCTGGAGTTCGGTTCCGACATCGGCGGCTCGATCCGCGTGCCGGCGGCCTTCTGCGGCGTCTACGGGCACAAGCCGTCCTTCGACCTGATCCCCGGCCGCGGCCACGCCCCGCCCGGCGTCGAGGGCCTCATGCCGCCGCTGGCCGTCGTAGGGCCGCTGGCCCGCACCGCCGCGGACCTGACCTTGGCGCTGGACGTCCTGGCCGGACCCGACCGCGAGCAGGCCACGGCCTATCGCCTGGAACTGCCGCCCGCGCGCCACCGGAGCCTCGGCGAGTTCCGGGTGCTGATGCTCGACCGCCATCCCGCGGCGCCGCTGGACGACGAGATCCGCACAACTCTGCACGCCGTCGCCGACCGGCTCGAAGCTCTGGGCGCCCAGGTCGCCCGGGACAGCGATCTGGTCCCCGACCTGGGCCCCGCGCACGAGCTCTACGTGAACCTGCTGGGCGTCGCGATGTCGCGCGGCGGCCCCGAGCCCTCCAAGGTCACCGCCCACGAATGGATGGCCCTGCTCGACGGCCAGCTGAAGGTGCGCCGCGCCTGGGCGCAGCTCTTCGAGAGCTTCGACGTGGTGCTGGCGCCGGCGTTCGGCGTGGCCGCCTTCCCGCACACCGACGCCCCGGGACCCGAACGCACACTGACCGTCGCCGGCGCGCCTACACCCTATTTCGCCCAGCTCGCCTGGCCGGGCCTGGCGACGCTCGCCAACCTGCCGGCGACCGCGGCGCCGATCGGCCAGACCCGCGACGGCCTGCCGATCGGCATGCAGATCATCGGCCCCTATCTGGAGGACCGCACGACCCTGGGCTTCGCCGAGCTGCTCGAGCGCGAGCTCGGCGGTTTCCGGCCGCCGCCGGGCCGCTAGCGGGGGGGCGCGGCTCGGCAACCCCCGCGCCATGACCGCGTTTGCATCGCGACCGAGGGTCGGTCCTCTGCGCCGGCGTCGGCGCGCAAATGCGGTTGCAGAACCCATGTCGCCCAGACTTCCGCTCATTCTGCTGGCCTGCGCCGGCGCCGCGGCGTTGAGCGCCTGCAAGCCGGATGGGAACCCTTCCGTGGCCGCCAACGGCGGCGCGCCCACCGCCTATTCCAGCGGCCTGCCCGATCCCGGCCCGCTCGACCCGACCGCCTCGCTGGCGGCGGTCAACGCCAACCCGCCGGCGCTCTACGACGGCTATGCGCTGGCCGAACGCGCCCACGCCTTCGACCGCGCCGTCTACCGCAAGCCGCCGGCCTACGGCTTCCGCTACCGCAACGCGCGCCCGCTGGTCTGGCGCACCGCCGACGACTACGCGATGTACGCCGAGCCGATCGGCGGCGGCTACCGCGACTACTACTATGCGCCGGGGGCCGACTATCCCTACTTCGTGCGCGATCCGCAGTACGCCTACGGCTACGGCCCGGACGGCGCCTTGGTCGCCGCCTACGACGCCTCAGGCGCGCTGCTGCCGGACGACCGGCTGTACCAGCTGGCCGCGATCGCCGGCCGCTACCTGATCGATGCCCGGGACCTTCGGCGCTACGGCCTCGACGACAGCTATCGCACCGTCATCGCCTACGACGACTGGACGCGCCTTGCGCCGGCCTACTACGCCTTCGAGGAGCCCTGGTATCTGGCCTACGACCGGCAGCCCGATTGGCTCGCCTGGCGCGCCCGTCACGGGCGTGACTTCGCCAGCTACTATCCGCGCGGCGGGTTCGACGGCTATGCCGCCTATGCCGAGCCGGGTCACGACAACGGCCGGCATCTGGGCTGGTACAAGCATGACCAGGGCGGCTGGCGGGGCGGGCCATCCTACGGGCGAGGGCGCCAGATCGCCTTCGCCGAGCCGGGACGTGGGAACGGTGGCGGCCAGGGCGGCGGCGCAGGCCACGGAGGCGGTGGCGGTGGCGGTGGCGGTGGCGGCGGGCATGGCGGCGGGCATGGCGGCGGCGAAAAACACGCCGAGGGACATGGCGGTGGCAACGGCCATGGCGGCGGCGGCCACGGGAACGGTCACGGCAAGCACTGACGAGGCTTCGCCCGGCTTGCGACCGCCCTCGCAGCGGCAACCTTATCTGTCTGAATCCGTTAGGGTTGCATGCCGAGGATCATCATCGTTTGCCCGACCACCGGCGCGGACGTCCCCACCGGACACCGCACCCAGGATTTCGACCTATCCGCGGTCGTCGAACCGAGATCATTCCGCTGCCCGGTCTGCCAGCGGGTGCATGCCTGGCGCGGCGACGATGCGCGCATCGAAGCCGGCCTGACGCCGGCCGCCGCGCGGCTAGCCGCCCTGCCCCAGTAGACTCAGTCTTCGGGCGATGGGGCCCCAAGGTCGTCCGTCGCCCGCCGAAATGCGCGCCTGATCGGCGGCAGGGCCTGGCCGTCGCGCCAGGCCATCACATGGGTCGCGCTGGCGTGGCCCCCCAGCACCAGCTCTCCCTGCGCGAAAGCCGCCTCGTCGCCCTTCAGCTCGAAGGCCTCGAAGCTGGTGGCCGTGCCGTCCTCCAGGCAGGGATAGAAGATGTACATCGGCATGTCGGCGCGTCTATCGGTCCGCGGATGAACGCAGGGTGACAAGGGTGACAGCTTCCGTTCAGCGGGACGCGCGCAACCTCAGCCTAGGGCGCTAATCCCGATCTCGCGCGTTGAAGGCTGTCATGCACCGCACCCTCCACCTGATCCCCGCCCTGGCCCTGGCCGTTTCCGCTCTCGCCGGCCCGTCGCTGGGCGCCTCTGCCCCCGAGCCCTCGGCGCGCGTCGCCGCGGCCTTCGGCAACACCGTCATGTCGATCTATCCCGACGGACGCTCGCAGAAGATCTGGCTGCAGCCGGACGGCACCTGGACGGGCCTCAGCCGCCGGGGCATTCCGCTGGCCGGCAAGTGGACCTTGAAGGGCGACAAGGTCTGTCTGCGCCAGTCCAAGCCCCCAACCCTGCCGATCAGCTTCTGCCAGGTCTTCCCCTCCGACCCCGAAACCGGCATCGACGCCAAGGATCTCACGGGCACGCCCATCCACCTGAAGCTGGTCAAGGGCCGCCCCCCCACGGCCCAGGGCTAAACCCTACCTCCCACGCGATGCCCCTGACCTTACCTTCCCCGTTCACGGGGAAGGGGGACCATCGGCCGAAGAGCCGATGGTGGAAGGGGCGAGACCGGGCTCGACGCTTGAACTCGCGCCGGGCCTCAGCGCTTGAGCTCGCCCCCTCCACCACTCGCTCTTCGGCGAGTGGTCCCCCTCCCCCGCTTCGCGTGGGAGGTAACGTCAGGCGCGACTTCGCAGGATTTCCAGGGCCGACAGCCTCGCCCCATCGGCCACGCCGTCGACGTCTTCGAACACAGACGAAGCGCCGACCCGCTGGACTCGAATTCCCGCCGAGCACGCCAGGCGTCCTGGCGCTCGTCGTGAGCGATCTGCTCGTCATCCCAGTGGGTCGATCCGTCGACCTCCACGGCGAGCTTCGCGGCCGGGCAATAGAAATCCAGGATGTAGGGACCCATCGGATGCTGCCGCCGGAAGACGGGCTGGTCCGGCAGACGTCGCCTCAGCCGAGACCAGAGCATGACCTCCGGCTCGGTCATCGCCTTCCTCAGCGCCCGACCGCGCTTGGTGGTCAGAATCGGCGATCGCATCTGAAAGCTAGCGCCCGCCGCCCGCGACAACCGGCGCCGCGCTCAGCGTCGGCGGGGGCTCGCCGGCCCGGTCACCCGCCTTCCACTGCGCCTCCACCGCACGCGCCACGCCCTGCATCAGGCGATGCCGCGCGGTTGGGCCCTGCCGGGTCTGGCGGACCATCACCGCGACCGCGAAGGTGCGCCCGTCCGGCGCGGTGAGCAGGCCCACGTCGTTGATCCCAACCGAGGCGCCGCGCCAGTCGGGGCCGGTGCCGGTCTTGTGGGCCAGGGTCCAGCCGGGCGCGAGGCCGGCCTTCAGCCGCAGCTGGCCGGTGCGCGCCTCGCCCATCAGTCCCAGCATGAAGTCCGTGGAGGCCCGGCTGAGCAGCTCGCCCCGCTTCAGAGCCGCCAGCGCCGTGACGATCCCCAGCGGCGTCGCCCCGTCCGGCGGGTCGGCGAGATAGGCCGCCAGCGCCTGGTCGCGGACGTCGTCCGGCAGCTGGGCGCGGGCCTGCTTGAAGATCCAGGTGACGCCGTACTCCGGCCGCCAGGTCAGGCCCGCGGTGCGGGTCTGCAGGTCGCGCTCGGTGCCGCCCACCGCCAGGCCCTGAAGGCCCTTCTCGGCCAGCGCCCGGGTCACGACGCCGGCGCCGCCGACCTCGCGGATCAGCCGGTCGTTGGCGGCGTTGTCGCTCTCGATCAGCGCATGGCGCAGCAGGTCGCTGAGCGTGATGGCCAGGCCATTGGGCCCGCGGATGCGGCTGGTCAGCGGCTGATAGAAGACCGAGCGGTCCTGCGGCAGCATCACCACCCACTGGTCGAGCTTGAGCTGGCCTTCGTCCACCGCCTGCAGCACCGCCAGCGCCACCCACAGCTTGGAGACGCTCTGCTGCGGGAACCGCTCCCGCCCGGCCACCTCGGCCGTCCAGCCCTGCGCCACGTCGCTTACCGCGATGCCCACCGGCTCGCCGTAGGCGTTCGCAAGATGGTCGAGCGCGGCCTGGAACTCAGCCGGGGCAGCCGGCGCGGGCTTGTCGGGGATCGGAGCCGGCGGGCCCCGGGTGTAGGCGACCTTCGGCGTCGCCACGTGGGCCGCGCCCACCCAGCCACCGGCGAACCCCACGGCCAACAGCAGCGCGGCCGCCGCTGCAAGCGTCCTCGGACGGGCCCGCGCCCAGCGCCACAGGCCGCCGGCGAACCGCTTCATGACAACTCAACGCGCATGGCTGTTATTCCATAACGCCTGGGGCGCAGATCGCCACTTTGGAATTCCTTGTCCCACGACTACATGCAGCCCATGACCGAAAAGACTCCTGTCACCGTCCTCACCGGCTATCTCGGCGCGGGCAAGACCACCCTGCTCAACCGCATCCTCTCCGAAGACCACGGCAAACGCTACGCCGTGATCGTCAATGAGTTCGGCGAGGTCGGCATCGACAACGACCTGATCGTCGGCGCCGACGAAGAGGTCTTCGAGATGAACAACGGCTGCGTCTGCTGCACGGTGCGCGGCGACCTGATCCGGGTGGTCTCGGGCCTGATGAAGCGCCAGACGCAGAAGACGGGGCGCGGCTTCGACGCGATCATCGTCGAGACTACCGGCCTCGCCGACCCCGGCCCGGTGGCCCAGACCTTCTTCGTCGACGAGGACGTGCGGGCCAAGACCCAGCTCGACAGCGTCACCACCGTGGTCGACGCCAAGCACCTGCCGCTCAGGCTCGCCGACTCCAGGGAGGCCGCCGAGCAGATCGCCTTCGCCGACCAGATCATCCTCAACAAGACCGACCTGGTCACCGAGGCCGAACTCGCCGACGTCGAACGCATGATCCGGCGGCTCAACCCGCTGGCCCCGATCCACCGCGCCCAGCGCTCGAACGTGCCGCTCGACCTGGTGCTCGGCCGCGGCTCCTTCGACCTGGCGCGCATCGAGCAGATCGAGCCCGACTTCCTCAATCCCGGGCACGGCGAGCCGGGCCACGTCCACGACGAGGATTGCGACCACGACCACCACGGCCACGACCATGGGCACGACATCGAGGCCAGCGGCATCCGCGGCGTCTCATTGACCACCGACAAGCCGCTCAACGGCAATCGGGTCACCGCCTGGCTGAACGAGGTGCTGCAGGTGCAGGGCCCCGACATCCTGCGCGCCAAGGGCATTCTCGACGTGGCCGGCGAGGACCGCCGCCTGGTGTTCCAGGCGGTGCATATGATCCTGGAGGGCGACTTCCAAGGGCTCTGGCGCGACGGGGCGGACCGTTCCTCGCGCCTGGTGTTCATCGGCCGCAACCTCGACGAGGCCAAGCTGCGCGCCGGTTTCGAGGGCTGTGTGGCCTGAGCGCTTCCCGGCTGACCTGGAACAGGTCAGACGATCAGGAAGCGCGACCAAGCAAGGATTCTAGCCTTCGGACGAAAGGTCGGAAACCAGCTGGCGAAGGCGGCAGGTGGCGATGACGTCGGGCCTGACGAGGCCGCAGCGCTCGCTGACGCGGCCTTCGCGCCATTCCAGCACCACCTCGTCGCCTTCCATGCGGTAGCGGCCGTGGTGCACCGCCGGCCCGACGGACACTTCGACGCGCGTCCAGGGCGGCTTTGCGCGGCGCTTTGTTCTGAAGAGCTTTCTGGCCATCGCCCCCGGATCGTGCGCCCCCCGGGTTTCAACACGATTAATGGCGACTCCTTACCTCCCGCGCAAGGCGGGGGAGGGGGACCACTCGCCGAAGAGCGAGTGGTGGAGGGGGAGCCCGGTCTCGCCCCTTCCACCATCGGCTCGGAGCCTGTCCTCGGGTCGACCTTCGGTCGAGCCCGGGGGGCCGATGGTCCCCCTTCCCCGTGAACGGGGAAGGCAAGAAAAAACCCGCCGGGTCTCCCCGGCGGGCTCGTTCGCTCGAAGCCTAAGCCCGGAGGCTCAGATCTCTTCGTTGATCAGGGCCACCTGGTAGAAGCCGTTGCCCTGCAGGGTGTTCATCACCTGCATGAAGTCGCCGTAGCGCACCTGCTTGTCGGCGCGGATGTAGACCCGCTGCTGGGTCGGCGGCAGGGTCGGATCGTCCGCCGCCAGCGTGCGCGACAGGTCCGCCGGCAAGGCGGGCAGGCTGGTCGGCTTTTCGCCGATGAACACGCCGCCGCCGGCCTGGATGTTGATCAGGATCGGTTCCTTCACCTTCGTGCCCGGAGGCGGCGGGATGGCCGGCGGCAGGTCGAGCTTGATCGACACCGTCGCGGCGGGGATCGCCACCATGAAGATGATAAGGAGCACCAGCATCACGTCCACGAAGGGCGTGACGTTGATGTCGCTGTTCTGGCCGAGGTCGAAGCGTCCGCCCCCTTGGCCGCCCAGCTTTGCACCCATGCGTAAATTCCTTCCCTGGGGCGGCCATCTCCGCCCGGTCGTTTAAGAGTCCGGTGACCATTGGCAAGCCGCCACGGCGTTGTAAAGCCCGAAGCGCCGATCTAGGGGAGGCCATGCCCGATGCCTCCCTATCGACCTTCGACGCCTACGTAACGGCGGTCTCGTTCGACGCCGCCGGCCGGGCGGTCTTCGCCCTGGGCGACGGGACTGTGCGCTTCCAGGGCGGGGCCTCGGTCCAGGCCCATGACGGCGCGATCCTGTCCGCAGCCCCGCACCCCTCGGGGGAGGGGCTGGTCACCGCCGGCGACGACGGCCGGGTGGTCTGGTCGCACGGCTCGGAGGCGGCAGAGATCGCCAGCCTGCCCGGCCGCTGGATCGACGCCGTGGCGGCGAGCTCCGCCTCCGGGCTGATCGCCTTCGCCGCCGGCCGCGACGTCCACGTCCGCGATGTCGCCGACGCGGCGTTTGCGCGCACCTTCGCCCACGAGAAGTCGGTGGCCGACCTGGCCTTCGAGCCCAAGGGGCGCCGGCTGGCCGCGGCCACCTACGGCGGCGCCTGGCTGTGGTACGCGCGTATCGACAGCCAGAAGCCCGCCCGGCTCGCCTGGGCCGGCAGCCATGTGGCGGTCGCCTGGAGCCCGGACGGCAAGTTCCTGATCAGCGCCATGCAGGAGAACCAGCTGCACGGCTGGCGGGTCGCCGACGAGAAGAACATGCGCATGGGCGGCTATCCGGCCAAGCCCAGGAGCCTGGCTTTCCTCAGCAAGGGCAATCTGCTGGCCACCTCCGGCGCCAACGGGGTGGTGGTCTGGCCCTTCGCCGGCGCCACCGGGCCGATGGGCAAGCAGGCCGCCGAGGTCGGCTACGATGAGGCCGCCATGGTGGTCCGCGTGGCCGGCGCGCCGGCCCTGCCCTGGGTCGCCGCCGGCCTCGACGACGGGCGCGTCTGGGCCTGTGACCTGACCGGCCAGCGGATCATCCCCCTCAAGGCCGAAAAGGGCGCCCCGGTCACCGCGCTCGCCATCACCCCCGACGCAAAAACTGTCGCCTGGGGCTGCGAGGACGGCGAGGCCGGCGTCGCCTCGGTCTCCTGACCCTCGGCCGACCGCCGCTACCACCCCATTCAACCGATCGAAGGAACCAGCACTTGGCGAGACAGTCACGATCCGGCGCGCGCCGCGGCGGCAATGCAGCGCTCCAGCTGGCGGCCGTCCGCCGCTTTCACAGCTATTTGGGGGTGTTCATCGCCCCCAGCGTGCTGTTCTTCGCCCTCACCGGCTCGCTGCAGCTCTTCACCCTGCACGAGGCGCACGGCGCCTATCGCCCGCCGGTGGTGATCGAGAAGCTGGGCAATCTGCACAAGGACCAGGTGTTCGCGGCCAAGCCCCAGCGCGCTGCGCCGGCCCCGAAGCGGGCTCGCCCGGCCACGGAAGAGCACCACGACGCCGGCCCGAAGACCGCCACCCTGGCGCTGAAGTGGTTCTTCCTGTTCGTGGCCATCAGCCTGGTGATCTCCACTAGCCTCGGGCTCTGGATGGCGCTGGCCCACGGCGCCAACCGCGGCCTGCTCTGGCTGCTGTTGCTGGCCGGCGCGGTGCTGCCGGTCGCGATCCTGCTGAGCTGAGGCGAGGGCGGCCCAGGCGGCCGCACGGCCGCCCGGCCGGCTGGCGCATCAAAAGCGCATAATTGCGGCCGCCTACGCCACTGCTAGCGTCCGCAAGCCTCCGCCACGGAGGCTTCATCGGGGGAACCGATATGAAGATGCTGACAGGCGCCGCATTCGCGGCCGCGATGGTGATCGGCTGTGCTACGGGCTCCGCCCAGGCGCAGACCGCCGAGCGTACCTACGACAACGGCCCGGTCTGGACCGTAGGCTACATCGAGACGAAGCCCGGCATGTTCGACGACTACATGGCCTACCTCGCCGGGCCCTGGAAGGCGCTGCAGGAGGCGGGCAAGAAGCGCGGCGACATCCTCGACTACAAGGTGCTGGCGGTGGACTCGCCCCGCGAGCACGAGTCCGATGTCATCCTGCTCATCGAATTCAAGAACATGGCCGTGTTCGACCGCTCCCTGGCCGAGCTCGAAAAGGACAACAACGCCGTGTTCGGCTCCAACCCGGCCAGCAACAAGGCCGCCGTGAAGCGCGAGGAGATCCGCGTCCTGCGCGGCGGCGTCACCGCGCGGGAACTCAGGTTGCTGAAGTAGTCGGGGTGGCGGCTCCCTCTCCTGGCGCCTGGCGCAGGGGGAGGGGCGCCGTTGGCCGTTCGCGACGATCAGGCCAAACCGCCAGAGGGGCGCGCCGGGCTTCGCTTGTCCGGCGCCCTCAGGCCGCCGCTTGGGCATCCTCCGGCGCGGGCGCGCGGACCGGCGCCCACGCCCGGCCGGCCGGTTCGACCGCGCCGGCGTAGCCGAAGTCGTGCCGCAGATACCCGGCCATCCGCCGTTCTAGGAGCTTGGCGTCGCCCGGGCCGTACCGCACCGCACGCCTGGCCTGGCGGTCGGGGGTGATGTCCTCGCCATAGTCGGGATCGAGGTTGGCGGCGACCGCGGCGCGGGACGACACCGCCATCGCGGCGGCGACGCCGGCGTCCCCGAGGTCGACGCCCCAGTGGGCCCAGATGCGGCGCACCCAGAGCTCCGGGTCCTGCTCCACATCCTCGTAGCGGACCACCATCACCGCTTCCGGGAAGATGCGTTTCAGCGCCCCCCAGCGGTTGAAGAAGCGGATGAACCACCACAGGTCGACGCCCTGCGCCGAGGGCGGCCGGGCGACGTAGGCGTCGAGGGGGCCAAGCTGCTTCGCCTCCCGCCACTTGAAGAAATAGGAGATCAGCGAGTCGGGGATGTCGCGCACCAGCACCACCACCGGCGTCAGGCGGACGATGCGCAACGCGCCCAGCAGCGCGACCAGCCGCGAGGGCATGTGGTGCGAGCTGCCGATCCTGGGCGCCTGGGGGAACCTGCGCCGATGGCGGGCGTGGCCGATGTAGACGTCGCTCTGCGGCCCGCTCGAATAGGCGGGCTTCGGCAGCGCCAGGTGCTCGGCGATGGCCGAGCTCAGCATGAACCGCAGCCAGTGGGTGCCGGAGTTGTGCCCGCTGATCAGGAAGCCGTCGAGCCGGTCCCCGTAGTGCAACAGGTGGAAGCGGGAGAGGTCGTCGCGCAGGTCGGCGACAAGCAGCGGCAGTCCGAAGTCGTCCTCGAAGTCGCGCATGTCGACACCCCCCTGATCCGGGACCGACTAAAGTTGATCTTTATGCCATTCTTATAGCGTTCTCATAAAATTGCATCTCTGAGCCGCAACATCCGGGACACCGGTCGCCACCCCGCCCCTCTGCGGCGCTCAAATCGCCTCATTGATTGCGGCTGGACACCCGGCCGCCCAGGTGAAGGCGGGTTTCCTTCTCCCGGAGGACGTCGAGCGGGCCGTGGCGGAGAATGTCGGGCTCTATGACTGCATCAAGGCCCGCGACCCCGCCGACCAGGGCTGCGCCTATCTCTATCTGCAGTGACCGCCCCATTTATCGAAAGTGCGGGGCCACACAACTAGGCGTCGCGTTCGCCCCGCCGGGCAGGCTCGGCGTCGAGGCCGTAGAACGCAGCGATGTCCGCGGCCTCGGCCATGCGGACCGCGCGCGAGACGTTGAGGCGGGTGAACAGGTGCGTCGCGCCGAGCTTGCCGGCCGCCGCCCCGTGGGTCGAGCGCGCCAGCGACAGGTCGTCGATCGCACCGGCCGTCAGCACGGTGAAGCCGCCCGGCTGCTCGCGGACGAAGGCGTAGTTGCCGGCCGTCGGCAGGTGCGAGGCGCCGACGGCCCACAGACGAAACCGGTAGGTCGCTCCCGACGGCCCCTTTAGGTCGATGATCTCTCGCATCAAGCTCCGCCATTCTGCGCCGCGGCGCCGTCGGTTGTGGCCGCGAGGCTGCGCCCTCGGCCGGGCTCAAACAACTGGACTAAGGGTCGCAAAGAGGCGAAGCCACGCAAGGCTACCACGGTGTTCCTATGCCCAACGTCGCATTCGTCAGCCCGAAGGGGGGCTCCGGAAAGACCACGGCGGCGCTGCTTCTGGCGCTCGGACTGGCGGAGCAGGGCCTTCGCGTCGCGCTGATCGACTCCGACCCGAACAAGCCCCTGCTGCAATGGGCGGCGCTGCCCGGCAAGCCTGACGGGATCACCGTCCACGCCGCGCCGACCATCCCGGACATCCGCGACGCCCTCAGGGAAGCCAGGCGCCATGAGCCTCAGTGGACGATCGTCGACACGGAGGGTTCCGTCCGCGGCGCGATGGTTTTCGCCGCCCTGCGCTTCGACCTCGTGGTGACGCCGCTGACCGGGTCGCAGCTCGACGTCGCCGAGGCGATCAAGGCGGCGCAGTTGGCCGAGGCCTTCGGCAGGCGCGGAGGCAAGCCGCTGCTCTTCCGATGTCTGGTGACGCGGGTCCCGGCGGCGCTGCGGCCCCGCTCCCTCAGGACCGTCGTCGAGCAGCTGCGCCGGCACGAGATCGGCATCCTGCCCACCGCCATCATCGAGAAGGAGGCGTTCCGCGACCTCTTCGCCCACGGCGGCGGCCTGGCCTCGCTCGAGGCGCGCGGCGTCTACGGTGTGGCCGCCGCGCATCACAACACCCGGGCCTACGTTGGCGACGTGGTCAGCGCGCTGGAGTCGGCCTAAAGCGCTTCGCGCGGCGCAACCGAACTCGCATTTCACCGTTCAGCGAACTAATTGCTCCATCGCGGGCGGTTGCGGGGTTCTGCCGTGAACGAGCTGGAGATTGTCATCGGCCGCCGCCTGCGGGTGCGGCGACTTCGACTGGGATTGTCCCTGGCCACGCTGGCGCGGGCCTGCGGCGTCACCTTTCAGCAGGTGCAGAAATACGAGACCGGCCAGTGCGCGATTTCCGCCACCCGGCTTTGGGCGCTGTCCCGGGTCCTGGACGTGGATATCAGCTATTTCTTCGAAGGATTGTCCCCTCAGGCGAATTCCGGGACGCCGCGCGCCCCACCGCAAGCGGGTGCGCGTGCTGATGCTGAACGGGCCGCGCCCAACAGGTTGTCGTCCCGCGGCGAAACCTAAGGGAATTCCGCATCGTTACAGCGCCATGCCCAGGTATTTCTTCCACACCGAGGACGGACGCCGCTTCCCCGACGAGGAGGGGACGGAGCTCGCGGACGCGGCGGCGGCGCGCGACGAGGCCGCGGCGATTTTCGGGGAGCTCCTGAAGGAGCGGCCGCAGGATCTGTGGCGGGGCGGCGGCCTGCGCCTGACGGTGACGGACGAGACGGGCCTGATCCTCTACGTCCTCGACATGAACGCCGTCGCCTCGCCGAGCGCCTCCGCGGCGGGTCGGGCTTAAGCACGGCGCCTATTCGAATCCGCGCAGCTCGCCCCACAGCTCGAAGCTGTCGCGACGCGCCTTCAGGGTGTTGATCGGATGCCCGGGGTCGCGATAGCCCAGCGCCATGCCCGAAAACACCATGTGGTCGTCCGGCAATCCCAGGAACGCCGCCACCGTCTTCGGATAGCGTGCCCAGTACTCCTGTGGACAGGTGTCCAGCCCGCGCTCCACGGCCAGCAGCATGACGCTCTGCATATACATGCCGAGGTCCGCCCATTGCGGGGGGCCGAGCTTGCGGTCCAGGCAGAAGAACAGTCCCACCGGCGCGCCGAAGAATTCGCCGTTGCGGGCCAGCTGCCGCAGCCGCGCCGGCCGGTCCTCGCGCGGGATCCCGATCGTCGCATAGAGATCCTCGCCGTTCTGGAAGCGCCGCGTACGGAACGGCTCCCAGAGGTTCGGCGGATAGACGTCGTACTCCGGCTCCTCCCCGAACGGATTGGCGGCCACCAGCGCCTTGAACTCGGCCAAGGGCTCGCCCGCCAGCCCATAGACCCGCCAGGGCTGCAGGTTGCCGCCCGACGGCGCCTGGGCCGCGCGGACCAGGATGTCGGCCACCGTCTCGCCGGCCACCGGGTCGGGCCGGAAGGCGCGGGTCGAGACGCGTCGGGCTACGGCTTCCGTAACGTCCATGGGCTGAGAGCTCCGGCTTGACGGCGTCGGGCGGCGGCCAGAGCGACATCCATATTGATGTCGCTCAAGACTTCAAAGAATCAGGCATTCTGATCGGAATGCCTGCGGGCAGTTCTCCACCACGCCCCAACGTCAAGGCAAGGACGGCCGCTTGGCCAGACGACCGCAACCCCAGCGACCGGCCAGACGCTCAGGCCTGCTTGGCGGCCTCATCCGCTGGACGCTGACCCTCCTCCTGGTGTTCGGCCTGATCGGCCCGATCGCCGTGGTCGCGGCCTACCGCGTCGTCCCGCCGCCGATGACCTGGCTGATGGTCGAGCGGATGTTCCAGGGCCACGGCTTCGACCGCCGCTGGGTCCCGCTCGACCGCATCTCGCCGCAGCTCGTGCGCAGCGTCATCGGCGCCGAGGACGCCCGCTTCTGCGAGCATCATGGTTTCGACTGGCTCGCCATCCAGAAGGCGATGAACCACAACGAGCAGCGGCCCGGCCGCATCCGCGGCGGCTCCACCATCAGCCAGCAGACCGCCAAGAACGTCTTCCTCTGGCCGCACCGCGACTGGGCGCGCAAGGGCCTCGAGACCTGGTTCACGGTGCTGATCGAGACCATCTGGGGCAAGCCCCGGATCATGGAGGTCTACCTGAACTCCATCGAATGGGGCCCGGGCGTCTATGGCGCGGAGGCTGCGGCGCAACACAACTTCCACCTCGGCGCCGACCAGCTCTCGCCCGCCCAGGCCGCCCGCCTCGCCGCCATCATCCCCAAGCCGCTCGCCTGGAAAGCCGCCCGCCCCGGCCCCTACATCCAGCGCCGCGGCGGCCACATCGCCGCCGCCGCCGGCACGGTCCGCCGCGACGGCCTGGCCGACTGCGTGCTGTAGGGGCGCTTAGAGCCCTGACGGGCGCGCCATGAAACCCTCTGGCCCGGCGGTTGCAACGGCCTGACCTAACGCGTCGGCCTGCCTCCAATTGGGACAGCCGGCGCCGGCCGCCGGCGCTCTCGGGCTTCGGCGGCCTTGGTGCGGCGCGCCGCACCAGCCCCAGGCGGACGGCTGCTCTCCTCGCCGCCTGTTCTAAGGAGCCCTCCAGCTCTGTGTTGCGTAAGCGCCGTCGGGTCCCCGCCCGGCGGCGCCCTCGCCTGCGCCGGACCCAACCCTGGCCCTCACTCATCCTCCGCCTCGTCCTCGTTCCGCCCGCGCAGCATCGGCCTGCGCCGAACCTCGCGGCTCTCGCCGGGCGCCAGCACCGTCCCGTCGGGCAGCGGCGCGTCGGAGAACCGCTTGACCACCACGACGAAGTCCCCGCCGGTCCCTTCCTCGTCGAACTCCCCCGGCTTCGTCCGCCCATACTTGCGCGGGGCGAGCACGCCCGCCGTCCAGCGCAGCTGCCCGAGCTTCACCTGGGTCGCATAGGCCGTCTCCGGCGTCACCGCGGAGGCGATCTCCCAGCCCAGGTCGCAGAACCGCTCGGCCTGGATGGCCCGCGCCTCGGCCATCAGCTTGGCGAAGTCGGGGTTGTGCTTGCGCCAGCGGTAGAAGGAGCCGAACGACGGCATCTGCGGGTCGCGGCAGATGGCCAGCACGCTCTCCCCCTCGCAGACCCGCTCGTAGAACGCCTGGGCGATGGTCGCGTCATAGATCGACGGCACGCCGTGATAGACCCGGCGCCCGCCCGCCGCCCGCGCCCGCGCCAGTTCCGCGCCGAATACCGGCAGGGTCTTGGCCCACCGCCGCAAGGTGTCGCGATCCGGCATGCCCGTGTCGCGGCAGATCGAGGCCTCCGTCTCCCCCGACGCCACCCGCTCGCAGATCGCCCGGCCCAGCGCCGCCGAGAACCGCACATAGCTCCGCCGGCCCGGCCGCGCGGGTAGATCGTCGTCCGTCATGGGAGATGTCCTGAAGCAGGAGGGTTTGGGCCGAACCTTACCTCCCCCGTTCACGGGGGAGGGGGACCATCTGCCAAAGAGCGGATGGTGGAGGGGGCGAGGCTCGCGCCGAATGTCACCACCTCACAAACTCCTCTTCCCCTCGCTTCGCGGGGGAGAGGAGGCGGGACACCAGGCGCAGTGATCAGCGCTACCCCAAAGCTACCTCAAACTGCGCGCGACTGCAAGAACAAATAGCGAACATCTCGATAGCCGCCGCCGCCACCCGTCTCGCTGGCGGGACATTGGGCAGGACCGGGCGGTATGCTCTCCTGTACCGCCTTCGCCTGCCGTCGGACATCGAGGACGAGACGTCATGAGCCGCCTGCCTGGCCACTTCGAACACCACCTGATCGCCCGCATCGGCTGGCTGCGCGCCGCGGTGCTGGGGGCCAACGACGGCATCGTCTCCACCGCCAGCCTGATCGTCGGGGTGGCCGCGGCCACCCCGGCGAAGGGCGGCGTCGTCCTGGCCGGAGCCGCCGGCCTCGTGGCCGGAGCCATGTCCATGGCGGCGGGCGAGT
>NZ_JAQGIZ010000144.1 GCF_028290885.1 Phenylobacterium sp. | reverse complement strand
GCCTGCTGCGCCGGGTCCGCGACTTCGCCACGTCCGACGGCGCCGAGCTGATCGACCGCCAGGCCGCCGCCTCGGCGCTGGCCCGGCTGGACGTCGACGAGATGGGCCTCGATGCGCTCGACCGCCGCTACCTCCGTGCGCTGATCGAGAACTACGCCGGCGGGCCGGCGGGCGTCGAAACCCTGGCCTACGCCATCGCCGAGGCCCGCGACGCCGTCGAGGACGTCATCGAGCCCTTCCTGCTGCAGCAGGGCTTCATCCAGCGCACCCCGCGCGGCCGCATGGCCTGCGCCAAGGCCTACGCCCATCTGGGTCTGATGGCGCCGAAGGGCGTCGGCCAGGCGCAGCCCGGAGACCTGTTCGACGAATGACCTTTTCCGCTCATCCCCGCGAAGGCGCGGACCCCTCCGCCGGCTGGCTGGTCGGCCGCGAGCACCAGCTGCCGGTGCGCATCTACTACGAGGACACCGACTTCACGGGCGTGGTCTATCACGCCAACTACCTGCGGTATTTCGAGCGCGGCCGGAGCGACTTCTTCCGGCTTGTGGGCGTCAGCCACTCCGCCCTACTGGAACGCCCCGACCCGGCCGCCTTTACGATCGTGCGGATGACGGTCGACTTCAAGCGGGCCGCCCGCATCGACGACGCGCTCCTGGTGCGCACCACCTACGACAGGCCGAAGGGTCCGCGGCTGTTCATCAGTCAACGGATCACCCGCGGCGATGCGCTGGTCGCGGCGGCCCAGGTGGAGGCCGCCTGCATCGACCTCAAGGGCCGCGCCCGCAAGCCGCCGCCAGGCCTCGCCGAAGCCCTGGCGCCGCTTTTTGACCCGGCGCCATAAGATCGCCACCGCACGCCCGCACCACCGCCCTTTCCCTGATTCCTGGAGCTCTTGGACCTCGCATGGATTCCGCCGCCGTCACGCCCGAGAGCTTTAATTTCGTCGTCCTGTTCATGCGGGCGGACTGGGTCGTGAAGCTGGTGATGCTGGGCCTGGCCCTCGCTTCCCTGTGGTCCTGGACGGTGATCCTCGACAAGACCTTCCGCTTCGCCGCCCTGAACCGCGAGGCCAACCGCTTCGAGGACGAGGTCGCCTCCGGCAAGAGCCTCGAGGAGGTCGCCGCCAAGGAGGGTGAGCGGCCCCGCCACGCCCTGCCCCGCATGCTGCAGGGCGCCCTTCGCGAATGGCGCGAGGCGCGCACGAAGGGCCTGGCCACCGACACCCAGACCGCCTTCCTGATCCAGCGTATCGACCGCGTGCTCGACGCCGCCATCGCCCGCGAAAGCGCCCGCGTCGAGGACGGCCTCGGCTCCCTCGCCATCGTCGCCACCGCCTCACCTTTTGTGGGGCTGTTCGGCACCGTCTGGGGTATCATGCACGCCTTCCAGTCGATCGCGATCCAGAAGAACACCTCGCTGGCCGTCGTCGCCCCCTCGATCGCCGAGGCCCTGTTCGCCACCGCCATAGGCCTTATCGCCGCCATCCCCGCCTACATCGCGTTCAACAAGTTCTCGACCGACGCCGCCAAGTTCGCCGGACGCCTGGAAGGCTTCGCCGACGACCTTTCCACCGCCATCCAGCGGCGGCTGGCGGAGCGGGGCTGAACCATGGCGCTCTCTGCCAACGACGCCTTCGCCGCCGGCGGCGGCAGGGGCCGCAGGCGCCGCGGCGGGCGCGGCCGGCGCGGCGCGCTCTCGGAAATCAACGTCACCCCGCTGGTCGACGTGATGCTGGTGCTGCTGATCGTCTTCATGATCTCCGCGCCCTTGCTGACCGTCGGCGTGCCTGTCGAACTGCCGAAGACCGAAGCCGGCTCCCTGCAGGACCAGTCCGAGCCGCTGACCGTCTCGATCCGCGCCGACGGCGCGATCTTCGTGAAGGAGGACCCGGTGCCGTTCGCCAGCCTGGCGCCGCGCCTGCACGAGATGGCCGGACCGGACACGACCAAGCCGCTCTACGTCCGCGCCGACGGCAAGGCGGCCTACGCCGTGGTGGCCCAGGTGATGGCGGCGCTGTCCACCTCCGGCTTCACCGCGATCAACCTGATCACCGACACCGGCGGTCCGTCTTCCGGGGCCAAGACCGCCGAAAACCCGAAACCCGCGGAGGCAGGCGCGCCGTGATCCGCCGGGAGCTCTCGCCAGCGCTGATGGGGTCCGTGCTGCTGCACGTGACTGTGGCCGCCGCCCTGCTGATCTCCTGGAACTTCGCCCGCGACCTGAAGGTGGGCTCGGTGGTGCCGGTGACAATCGTCTCCAAGGCGCCCGCCACCGACGTCCGGCAGGCCGAACAGGCGCCCGTCGAGCAGACCGCGCTCGCCGACGAGCCGGTTCCCCAGGCCCCGCTGGAATCGACGCCGCCCGCGCCTCAGCCCAAACCCGCGCCCCCGCCGCCCACCCCCACGCCGAAGGTGGTCAAGCCGACGCCTGCGCCGGCCCCCGCCAAGCCCGCGCCGCCGGCCAAGCCGGAGAAGAGCCTCGACCTCGACGCGCTATCCGCCAGCCTCTCGAAGCTGACCAGGCCCGCTGCCGCCAAGCCGTCCTCCGCGGCGAAGGGCCCGGCCCGGCCCGAGACCGCCGCCCAGGCGCGCCCGGCGCTCGGAACCGGCGTCTCCGCCGCGGCGCTCACCGGCCTTACCGACGAGCTGCAGCGCCGCTGGAACCCCAACTGCGACGTCGAGGGCGGCCGCGACGTGCAGGTGCGCGTGACCTTCGTGATCGGAGCCGGCGGCCAGGTGGTGGGCGACGTCGCCTCCACGATCAAGGGGGTCCAGACCCCGGTCTCCCGCACCGCGGCCGAGCGCGCGGTCAGCGCGGTCTATGCCGCCGCACCTTTCCGTAACCTCCCGCGGGAATTCTACGGCGATAAGATCGCGGTCAATTTCAACGCGCGCGAGGCCTGCTCCTGATGACGCCCCTTTCCAAACGGACCCTGCTGATGGCCTTGGCCGCCGCGCCCGCGGCCGCCCTGATCGCGCCGCCGGCCCGCGCCGAGATCGAGGTCAACGTCAACCGCGGCGACGTCCAGCCCCTGCCCATCGCCGTGCCGGCCTTCGGCGGCGGCCAGGTGGGCGCGGACATCTCCGGCGTGATCGCCGCCAACCTGCAGCGCTCGGGCCTGTTCCGGCCGCTGGATCCGGCGAGCTTCGTCGAGCGGGACCTCAACACCGCCGTGCAGCCGCGCTTCCCCGCCTGGAAGCAGATCAACGCCCAGGCGCTGGTCAACGGCCAGGTGACCGTGGTCGGCGGCCGGCTGCAGGTGGATTTCCGCCTGTGGGACGTGTTCGCCGAGCAGCAACTCTTGGGCCTGCAGTTCACGTCGAGCCCCGAGAACTGGCGGCGCGTGGCGCACAAGATCTCCGACGCGGTCTACGAGCGGCTGACCGGCGAGAAGGGCTATTTCGACACCCGCGTCGTGTTCGTGGCCGAGGCCGGCGGGCGCGGCAAGAAGACCAAGCGCCTGGCGATCATGGACCAGGACGGCGCCAACCCCAGCTACCTGACCGACGGCTCCGCGATCATCATGACGCCCAGGTTCTCCTCGACCAGCCAGGAGATCACCTACATGGAGCTTCGGCCCGAGGGCTCGAAGATCTACCTGCTCAACCTCGAGACCACGCGCCGCGAGAGCATCGGCGACTTCAAGGGCATGGTGTTCGCCCCGCGGTTCTCGCCCGACGGCGGCAAGGTGGCGTTTTCGGTCGAGCGCGGCGGCAACAGCGACATCTTCGTGATGGACCTGAAGAACCGGGTGACGGCGCGGCTGACCGCCGACCCTTCGATCGACACCTCGCCGTCCTTCTCGCCCGACGGCGCGAAGATCGTCTTCAACTCCGACCGCTCGGGCTCGCCGCAGCTCTATGTGATGGGGTCGGACGGTTCGAACCCGCGCCGCATCACCTTCGGCCAGGGGCGCTACACGACCCCGGTCTGGAGCCCGACCGCCGAGTTCATCGCCTTCACCAAGCAGGTGGGCGCCGAGTTCCACATCGGGGTGATGAAGCCCGACGGCTCCGACGAACGGATCCTGACCTCCAGCTACCTCGACGAGGGGCCCACCTGGGCGCCGAACGGCCGCGTGCTGATGTTCAGCCGCGAAACCTCCGGCGGGGTCTCGAAGCTTTGGACCGTCGACGTCACCGGCCGCATCCTGCAGCCGATGCCCTACCCGGGGGCCGGATCGGATCCGGCCTGGTCACCGTTGCTCAACTAGCCTTGCAACACAAAGCCTGACGATAGACTTATGTCCCTGCGCCGCTGGCGCGCTTTCGAAGGAGACCTTTCCCAATGGTCACGACCCGCAACGCCGGGAGCGCCTTGCGCCTGACGCTGACTGCCGCCGCAGCGCTTTCGCTCGCCGCCTGCGCCTCGCATCCCAAGCCGACCTATCCCACCGCGCCACCGGTGGCCCAACGGCCCGAGCCGCCGCGCGGGCCCAGCGGCCCGCCGCCCGCCGAGCCGGTGACCCAGAACGCCTTGCCGGGATCCGAGCGGGACTTCGTGATCAACATCGGCGACCGGGTCTACTTCGATTTCGACAAGTACGACGTCCGCAGCGACGCCGCCCCGCTGCTCGACGCCCAGACCGGCTGGCTGAAGCGCTATCCGGCCGTGCAGGTGCGGATCGAAGGCAACTGCGACGAACGCGGCACACGCGAATACAATCTCGCGCTCGGCGCCCGGCGCGCCAATGCGGTGCGCGAGTACCTGGTGTCCCACGGCGTCGAGGCGGCCCGCATCTCCACCGTCTCCTACGGCAAGGAGAAGCCTATCGACCCCGGCTCAGGCGATGAGGCCGACCAACATAACCGCAACGGTCACACCGCCATCGTCAGCGGCGCCCGGATGCAATGATGGCAGGACGACGCCTGCGCCCGAGCTTGCGGATCTTGGGCGCGGCGGCGGCGGTGGCGCTTGCCGCCGCCCCCCTTGCCGCGACGGTGGCGTTCGCCCAGACCCCGATGGACGACCCGCTGGACGCGCGAGACGCCAAGCGCGTAGACCGCATGGAGAAGGTGGTGCGCGAACTGCGCGACATCGTCTTCAAGGCCCAGAAGACCGGCCAGCCGGTGGTGGTCCAGCCGGCGGACACCGACGCGCGGATGGCGGAGCAGGCCACTCGCATCGCCGACCTCGAGCAGACGCTGACCAAGCTCAACGGCTCGCTGGAATCGGCGACCCACGAGCTCGATCAGGCGCGGCGCGACAACGGCGCCCTGAAGGCGGAGCTGAAGGCGCTGAGCGACCGGCTGACCGCGGACGAGCAGAAGGCGACGGACGCTGCAACGGCCGCGACCGCCGCCTCCGGGCCGCAGCCTCCACCCGAACCGCCCCCCCAGGGGGCCGACCCCAAGGCCGCGGCGGCGGACGCCTTCGCCAAGGCCCGTCAGCTGATGCTGAGCGGCGACTACGACACTGCCGAAAGCGCCTTCAGCGCCTACGTCACCACCTATCCGGAGACGCCGCGGACGCCCGAGGCGCGCTACTGGCTGGGCAAGACGCTGGCGGTGCGCGGGGACTATGTGAAGGCCGCCGGCGCCTTCATCGGCGCGATCCGCGGCTGGCCGCAGGCCACCTGGGCGCCTGACGCGGTGGTGGAGCTTTCGAGGTCGCTGGTGGCGGTCAAGAAGCCCGCGGACGCCTGTGAGACCCTGACCGAGCTGGGCCGCCGGTATCCCAAGGCGCCGGCCTCGGTGAAGACCCGCGCGGCGGCGATCCGCGCCCAGGCGAAGTGCAGCTAGCGCAAGTCCGCGCGACGCCTCAACTCGACCTGCAACTGACGGTCGGGCAAGTCCTCGACCGCCGCCTGCTGCACGACGATCCGCGCCCGGTGGCGGTCGCGCTGTCCGGCGGTGGCGATTCCCTCGCCTTGCTGCTGGTCGGCGCCGAATGGGCGAGCCGCGCCGGGCGCGGCCTCCTGGTGCTCACCGTCGACCATCGCCTGCGGCCCGAGAGCGCAGACTGGACCCAGGCCTGCGCCGCCATCGCCCACCGTCTGAACCTTCCGTTCCGCGCGCTGGCCTGGGAGGGCGAGAAGCCTTCGACCGGCCTGCCCGCCGCGGCCCGCTTGGCGCGCCACCGGCTGCTGGCGGACGCCGCGCGACAGGCCGGCGCGCGGGTGGTCCTTGTGGGCCATACGGCGGACGATGGGCTGGAGGCCCGGATGATGCGGGCGGAAGGCTCGACGACACCCGAGCCGCGCGAGTGGTCGCCCTCCCCGGCATGGCCCGAAGGCCGCGGCGTCTTCCTCCTGCGGCCAATGCTCGACGTCCGGCGCGCCGACATTCGCGACTGGCTGCGGATGCGGCGGGAGCCTTGGATCGACGATCCGGCCAACGAGGACACGCACTATGCGCGGCCCCGCGCGCGTCGGGCCCTGGCGCTCGGCGCGAGACCGCCCGGCGCCGCAAGCCGAGCCCCCGCGGCGGACCTCGCAATCGCGTGTCGGGCGGATCCCGGCGGCGGTCTCGAAATCGCTCGCGAGGCGCTGCGCGCCGCGCCCACCGACGCCGTCGCCCGCTTCGTTTCGGCCGCCTGCCTGTGCGCCGCCGGCACAGATCGCCCCCCGGCGCGTAGCAAGATCGAGCGGCTCACTGGGCGCTTGCGGAGCGACGAGCCCTTCACCGCCAGTCTGGCCGGCGCGCGCATCGAGGCCGGCGCTTCGCAGGTGCGATTCCTGCGGGAAGCTGGCGAATTTGCCCGCGGCGGTCTCGCGCCCCTGGGGCTTCAGGCCGGCGAGACCGCCGTCTGGGACGGGCGCTTCGAGGTTACGGTGCAACGCGCGGCCGAGATTCGAGCCGCGCCGCGTTCAACGTGGCCGCTTGTCGTCGGAAGTGACGGACAACTCGTTGAGGCTGAGATCAGACCGTTGGCCTACGAGCGCCTGCTGGCAGCCTGCGGGGTCCTGGAACGGGAACCCGCCTAGCGGCGCGCCGTCGCCAGCACGTGCTCGACGCCGCGCACGATCGGGTCGGCGAAGCGGCGACCGAGCAGGCTCGCGTGGCCCGCGCCGGCGACGTGCTCGATGTAGCCGTTGCGGGAGGCCAGCGCCGGGAGCATCTGCACCGCCTTCAGCGCCGTGCCGGTCTTCTGCGCGCCGGCGGTGATCACCGCGATAGGCAGGCTGGGCGGGAAGTCGGCGGCGCGGGCCTGGTCGGAGGTCGTTCGCCACTGGCCCACCTCTTCGGCCGCCCACCGCGCGTGCGGCGCCGAGCCGTGGATGCGCCGCTTCTCGGCGGCGGCCTCCGGCGTGAGGCCGATCCGGTTTCCGGCGAGCACCGCCACCGGCCGCATCATGCCGAACCGCGCGCCCTGGCTCGCCCAGCCGAGGAGGCGGGAGAAGGCCGCGACGGCCTTGGCGCCGATCGGTGAGGCCATCACCTCCGGGACCACCGCGTCCACAAGCACCACGCCCAGCACCTGCCGGGTGTGGGTGAGCGCATAGAGCCGCACCATCAGCCCGCCCATGGAGTGGCCGACGAGCACCACCGGGCCGTTCTCGTCGATCTCGCGCAACAGGGCCGCAAGATCGGAGACGATGGCGTGACCGTCTCGCGGCCTGGGTCCCGGCTCGGAATGGCCGAGGCCGGCGCGGTCGTAGGCCAGGCTCGCCAGGCCCTTGGCGGCCAGGCGCTCCTGCACCACCGCCCAGTCGGCGGCGCAACCGAAGGCGCCGTGTTCCAGCACGATGGTCGGCCGGTCGGTCGCGGGCCCGGCGCGGACGATGCGAAGCCGGCGTCCGCCGACATCCACCATTTCACCCCTGGGCGCCTTGGCGGGAGCCTTGGGCGGGGCCTTGGAGCGGACGACGGACATCGGCGGGCGGCGCTCAGCTCGCCTTGACGAAGGGCTTGGGCCGGCGATTGCCGCCCTGGCGCGCGAACATCCAGCCGGGGTATTCGGACGGCAGCTCGCTGACCTCGTCGAGCCGGGCCATCTCCTCAGCGCTCAGCGTAAGGTCGACCGCGGCCAGGTTGTCCTCCAGCTGCTCCAGGGTCTTGGCCCCGATGATGACGCTCATCACCGCCGGCTTGTGCAACAGCCAGGCCAGCGCCACGCGGGCCACCGACACGCCATGCGCCTCGCCGATCTCGCGCATCACCTCGACGACCTTCCAGGCGCGGTCCTTGTCGACCGGCGGAAAGTCGAAGGTGGTCCGCCGCGACCCCTCGGGATTGTTCGAGCCGGGCCCGAACTTGCCGGAGAGAAGGCCGCCGGCCAGCGGCGACCAGACCATCAGCCCCAGCTGCTCGGAGGTCAGCATCGGGACGAGCTCGCGCTCCAGGTCGCGGCCGGCGATGGAGTAGTAGGCCTGCAGGGTCTCGAAGCGAGCGTAGCCCTTGGCCTCGCTGATCCCCAGCGCCTTGGCGATCTTCCAGGCCGTCCAGTTGGACACGCCCACATAACGGACCAGCCCCTGGCGGGTGAGGTCGTCCAGCGCCCGCAGCGTCTCCTCGATCGGGGTGACCACGTCGTTGCCGTGGATCTGGTAGAGGTCGATGTGGTCGGTCTGCAGCCGCTCCAGGCTCATCTGCACCGAGTCCATGATGTGGCCGCGCGAGGCGCCGCGGTCGTTGGGGCCCGGACCCATCTCGCCGAACACCTTGGTGGCGATCACCACGTCCTTGCGCTTGACCCCGATGTTCTTCAGCGACTGGCCCAGCAGCCGTTCGGACTCGCCGAAGGAATAGACGTCGGCGGTGTCGATGAAGTTGACCCCGGCCTCCAGCGCGCGGCCGACAATGCCGTCCACATCGCCCTGCTGCAGGGCGCCGATGGCGCGCCACATCCCGGAGTTTTCGGACCCGCCAAAGGTCATCGTCCCCAGGCAGATTTCGGACACATAGAGGCCGGTCCGGCCGAGCTGGTTGTACTTCATGCAGCGATCTCCCTGGGGCTCGCCGACATATGGTCAGGCCAAGCCATACCGTCGAGGGGAGGACGTCGAATTTCGCCGCGATTTATAGGCCGAGCGTGGCGCGCGGGCGCCCGTCGGCGCCGATCGTCACCGTGGCGTTCATCGCCGAGTCCGCGGCGCTGTCGGCGACGTCGGCCTCTTCGCGCGCCGCCA
>NZ_JAQGIZ010000121.1 GCF_028290885.1 Phenylobacterium sp. | reverse complement strand
GCGATGCTCGGAAGCATTGCGGCAGGAGCGGGGCGCCCGTAAGTTACCGGCATTCACCCGCGCCTCGCCGCGGTCGCATTTCATCCGGAGCCAGTCCTGTGCATCGCGCCCTTATCCTCGCCCTCGGAACCGCGCTTTGCGCAGCCCCAATCGCACTCGCCGGCCCGGCGGCCCAAGGCAAGGCGGCGGCCGCCAAGGCTGGCGCCTACACGGCGCCGCGCAACGCGTTCGGCCAGCCCGACCTGACCGGCTTCTGGTCCAACGCCACCCTGACGCCTGAGCAGCGACCCGCGGCCCTGGGCGACCGCGCGGTCTACACACCGCAGGAAGTGGCCAAGCTGGAAGGCGCCGTGGTCAAGGAGGTCGAGGAAGGCAACAAGCCGACGGACCCGAAATCCGGCGCCGAAGGCGGCAAGGTTGATCCCAGCAGCCTGCGTCCCGAGTTCGCGGCTGCGGGCGGCGACGTCGGCGGCTACAACCGCGGCTGGCTCGATCCGGGCTCGGCGGTGATGCGCGTGCGCGGTGAGCCGCGCACCGGGTTCCTGACCACCGCCAACGGTCAGCCCCCGCCGCGCAAGGGCGGCGGCGGCGCTGGCGGCTACCCGCGCGGCATGGGCTCCTTCGACAATCCGGAAAACCGTTCGCTGGGCGAGCGCTGCATCATGGGCTTCGGCCGCAACGCCGGTCCGCCGATGTTGCCCAATGGCTTCTATAACAACAACTACCAGTTCGTTCAGACCAAGGACGCCTTCGTCATCGAGGTGGAGATGGTCCACGACACGCGGGTCGTGCGGCTGAACTCGCCGCACCGGACGGACGGCGAACGGCCGTGGATGGGCGATAGCATCGGCCACTGGGATGGCGACACCCTGGTCGTCGAGACCACCAACATCCCCGAGCGCCAGGCGTATCGCGGCTCGTGGAAGAACCTGAAGGTCACCGAGAAATTCACCCGCGTGGGCAAGAACCACGTGCTCTACCAGTACACGCTCGACGACCCGACCATGTGGGACAAGCCCTGGGGCGGCGAGTACGAGTTCGCGCCGCTGCAGGGCGTGATCTATGAATACGCCTGCCACGAGGGCAACTATGCGCTGCCCGGCATGCTGGCTGGCGCGCGGAACCAGGAAAAGGACGCCGCGGCGGGCAAGTCGGCTTCGGCGGGGCCGGGCGCCTCGCGCTAATCTTCGTCCAGGTCCGCCCGGCGCGGCGCGAATGAGCGCGTCGGCGCCGGCAGGGCGGGCGACAGCGGCAGGGTGATGGTGAAGCGGGCGCCGTGGTCGTCGCGCGCCTCCAGGGATCCGCGCAGCTGGCGAACCACTGCCTTTAGGATGGTCATGCCTAGGCCCGACGCGCGCTCGGCGCTGAAGTCGCGGCCCAGTCCCGCGCCCTCGTCGGACACGGTGAGGCGCAGCGCGGCGCCTTCGCGATGGCATTCCACGTGCAGGCTTCCGGGCTCGCCCTTGCGGTAGGCGTGCTTGGCGGCGTTCATCGCCAGTTCGTTGATGGCGATGGCGAGCTGCTGGGCGTCCGCGCCGGGGACCGTGACGGAGTCGGCGTCGACCGAGCAGGAGAGGCCGGCGCTGCGGCCGATCAGGCCGCACAGCTCGGTGAGGAAGGGTTCGAGGTCGACGCCCGCGTCATGCGGATGGGCGCTCAGGAAGCGGTGCAGCTGCGCCACCGCCGACAGCCTGGCGGCGGCCTCGGCCAGCGCCGCTCGGGCCTGCGGATCCTGCAGCCGCGCCTGTTCGAAGAGCAGGAAATCGGCTGCCAGCTGCAGGCTGTTGGCCAGCCGGTGCTCGAGCTCCCGGCGCTCGTCCGGGGTCGGCTGGGCGCTGGAGCGAGACTCGCCGGGCGCTGGCGCCTGGTCGACCGGGGTCCATCCTGCTGGGCTATGCATGCCAGCCTCCTCGATTTGCGCGCCCCCGCCGACCGAGATGCCCATAACACCACCAGAAGGTGTAGGACTCACCAACAAGCATAGCCGTAGGGTTGCGGCGTCCTGCCGCACCCTTCAGATCGGGTCGTCGATGGATTTCGCGAACGGCGTGAGCAGCTTTGGGCCGGCGCGGGTCTTCTGCCGGCGGTCCTCCCAGCCAGGTTTCGCGGTGAGAACGCCGCGATGCCTGGACGCTTCGATGTCTTCTGTCAGCGCTTTCGCGCCGACGCCGACGGCGCGCCAGCCGCCTGCAGCCGGGCCGCAGCCGGTGGCGGGGTCAGGCCCAGCACCCGCAGGGCGTCGCCGATCGGGATGAAGAAGTTGAGGTTGAGATTGCCGCTGTCGGACCCGATGCCCCAATCGGTGAGGCCGATCACCTGGCCTTTCTCGTCGAGCAGCGGCCCGCCCGAGTTGCCGTGCGTCACCGCCACGTCGCTCTGGATGAAGGGCTGCCCATCCTGCACCCGGTTCGCCGAGACGATCCCCTTGGTCATGGTGTTCTGCAGCGCCTCGCCCAGCGGCGAGCCGATGGCATAGACGGTTTCGCCCTGGTTCACTCCGCTTGTCCGCAGCGCCAGCGGGAGCCGTCCCTTTGTGTCCGCTCTGACGAGGGCGACATCCCGTCGCCGATCGACTCGCAGGACCTCCCCAAGACTCTCCGTCCCGTCCGACCACTTCAGCTTCACGTATTTCGAGCTGCCCACCACATGCTGGTTCGTGAGCAGCAAGCCGTCATCCGAGATCAGGAAGCCGCTTCCCGATCCATCACCGGCGAAGACGACTGCTACGGACTTCGGCGCTTCGCCGACAGAGTGCAGTGTCTTTGAGGCGGCCACCGCCATCGCGCGTGGCGAAGAATTGGATGTTGTCGGGCCCGCGGGCGCGCTAACGGCCCGCCGGAACTCATCTGAGGCAATCAGACGGCGAACGTTGTCGCGAAAGGCCTCATTGATCAGCCGATCAGGTTCACCGTCCAGGCCGGCCTTCGGAGATGCGAAGCCGCCTGAGGTGTCTATTGTCGCGACTACACTTCGTTCAAGCGGAGAATAGATTTCCCAATGGGCTGTCATGGTCACGACGCCGTGCCACCTAGAGCTGCGCAGCACGAGCTCGCAGTACTGGCATAACTGTCCCGCCATTTCTCCGATTTTCACGCCTATTAGGAGATCGGCTCCAGAGTCCTGGGAAAACAGATTTTCAGACGAACTCGATGTCTTCCCCCCAGCCTTTCCCACTTCCTCTTCGAATATTGCCGCCACGGCCGAGGTCTTCACCTCCTGCTGGCCGCTGCCCCAACTGACGAGCCGACCGCCGCGATCGCTGTCCAGATCTCGAACTAGCGCCCATGGCTCTGGCTTCAGCTGCACGACGACGCGTGCAAGCCGAACTGGGCGAACAGCACTTCCGACCGGGAGCGGCCGCATCTCCGCCGGCGGCGGTGCCAGAAGCGCCTCAAGCGTCTTGCGATCTGCGGCTTGCGTCGCAGTCGCCACCACGGCCAAGCCGACCGCGAGCCAAGCCCAACTCCGCATCGATCCCCCCATGCAGCTCAACCCAGCAGGGTCGCCGAAAACCAACAGCCTAGGATTGCATCCGGGTCTTACCCTTCGCTGAACACCCCCAGCTCGTTCCCGCTCGGGTCGCGGAAGTGGAACCGCCGGCCGCCGGGGAAGCTGAAGATGGGGCGGGTGATGGTTCCGCCGGCGGCGCGGACCTTGGCTTCCATGGCTTCCAGGTCGTGAGCGAAGAGGATGACCAAGGGCGTCTTCACCTGCTCGGCGGCGTCGGCGTTGAAGCCGCCGTCGAGGCCGTCGCTCATCGCGGCGTAGGCGGGGCCGTAGTCGGTGAAGGTCCAGCCGAAGGCCTCGCGGTAGAAGGCCTTGGTGGCCGGCAGGTCGCCGGCCGGGAACTCCACATAGTCGATCTTGCCGTCCTCGCGCATGGCCGTGCCTCCCGCAGTTGTTCCCAATTTGTTCCAACATAAAGCGCCGTTCCGCCCAAGTCCAGCGATGCGGTCCAGGGGCGGGCTGGCGCGGCAGGGCCATCGTCCCCAGCTAGGCGGCAGGGCAAACAGGGAGATGCGAGATGATCCGCAAGGCGAACGCGGTGTGGCGCGGTACGGGGCGCGACGGGACCGGCGACCTGACCACGGCCTCAGGGGTGCTGTCGGCGACACCCTACAGCTACAAGACCCGCTTCGAGAGCGCGCCGGGGACCAATCCCGAGGAGCTGATCGCCGCGGCCCACGCCGGCTGCTTCACCATGGCGCTGGCGTTCGGCCTGCAGCAGGCGGGCTTCACGCCTGACGAGCTGCGCACGGAGGCGGCGGTCTCGCTCGACCCGGACGGCGCGGGCTTCAAGATCAGCCGCTCGGCGCTCACCCTGCGGGCCAAGGTCCCCGGCCTCGACGCGGCCAAGTTCCAGGAGCTGGCGAAGGGCGCAGAGCAGAATTGCCCCGTCTCCAAGGTGCTGAACGCCAAGATCACGCTGGATGCGCAGCTGGAAAGCTAAGCCAGCGTCCACACAGCCGTCTTCTTGACGGCCATGTCCTCCAGCTCGCGGGTGGTGGGGACCTGGTATTCGGCGAGCTTTACGAGGCCCGAGCGCGGGAAGTAGCTGCGGCCCGGATCGCCGATCAGCACGGTCGCGCCGACGTCCCGCGCGGCGCCGAGCCAGGCCATGACCCGCTCGGCCAGCGGCCTCTCGTAGCAGATGTCGCCGGCCAGGATGACGTCGGCCCAGGCGGGGGCCGGCGCGTCGAGCAGGTCGTCGCCGGTGAAGCGGCAGGCGACGCCGTTGGCCTGAGCGTTCTCGGCCAGCGCCGCCTCGCAATAGGGGTCGATGTCGGCGCACAGCGCCTCGCTTGCGCCCGCCAGCATGGCCGCGATGCCGACGATGCCGGAGCCGGACGCGAAGTCGACGACGCGTCGGCCGGCGACCGCCTCCGGCGTGTCGATCAGGTAGCGGGCCAGCGCCTGGCCGCCCGCCCAGGCGAAGGCCCAGAACGGCGGCGGCAGGCCGATCTCCTCCAGCGCCTCCTCGGTCAGCTTCCAGATCGGGGTGATCTCGTCGGCGAGGTGCAGCGCGATCTCCGGCGTATGCGGCGGCCGCTGCAGGCGGGTGTTGGCGCGGATGAATGCGCGGCGGCCTTGCGGGGTAGCGGGGATCATCCGGCTTCGTCGGCGGGCGCGGCGGCCGGGTCAAGCCGGCCGAGGACGGCTCAAGCCGCGCCGCGGGCCTTGGGTTTCCTTTTGCCTGCGAACAGGTCGGCCGGTTGCAGCCGCACCATGGTCTTGGGCGCAGCCACCTCCTCGGAAAGCGGCGGCCCGCCGAGGTGGGTGAACCCGGCCGCCCAGGCCGCCAGCATCAGGCTGCTGGTGGGCAGGCCATAACCCACACAGGCCGTAGAGGCCTCGGCGGCTTTCCGGGCGAAGGTCTCCAGCCGGAATTGGGCGCCGCGGTCGGTCGCATCCAGGTGCCGGCAGTCCAGCGTCACGCCGCTCAAACCGCATCCGCGCCAGACGCTGACGTCCACCGTCTCCGAAGGCGCGCGCGCGAGGACCGCGCGGCAGTAGGGGGCCAGCATGCCGACCAGTTCGGTCATCCGGCTTTGAGGCAGGCCACCTGCCAGCTCGGTGATTTCCAGGATCAGGAAGCGCTTCACCCGCTTGTCGAGGTCGCGGAGCGCATGCAGCAGGCGATAGCGGGAGGTGCTGTAAGTGATCGCGTTCAACGGCAGCGGCGCGTGCAGCGCCACCTGGACGCCAAGGTCGCCGATCAGTTCGGCGGCGTAGGCGAGCCCGCTGATCGCCACTTCGCCTGCCAGGGTCGGCGGCAGCTCGCCGCACTCGGCCGTGCGCGGCGGCTGGTCTCCCTCGGTGAGCCACATGGCGGGACGCAGCAGGAACGAGGCGACGACGCGCGCGCCGACGTTCCAGGTCGCCTCCGGCATCATCTCCAGATCGAGCTCGATGTCGGGCGGGGACGTCAGCCGCTTCCTGCGCGTCGCGGCCCAGAACAGGTCGTCCGAAATCGGCCCCAGCGAATCGGCGCCGGCGGCCGCAGACGCCCGCTGCGGCGCGGCGTCCTCCCCGGCCACGGCCTGGCCGGCGTCCACCGACTGCACGGCCATCTGGCCATCGACGAAGGATGTCACCTGGAAGAGCCGCAGGTCCTCACGAGCCGCCGCACCCAGGAAGAACGCCAGGGTTTCCGTCAGAACGCTGGCGCTCAGGCCGAGCGCCGCGGAGCGGGTGACGCTCGGTTGGACGGTCACGAACTCCGCGTCGTTGAGGGGCACCATGATGTCGCCGGGCTGCGAGACCCGGGCGAAGGCGCGCTCGATGAACGTCGCCACCTGCTCGCGCCGACGCGGCCATCGATCCCCGGACCCCTCGCGGATGGCCTCGACGCTGATCACATTGACGCAACCGGAGGCGATGGCCGGCCCGACCTTTTCCAGGACATCACGCAGCCCCGACGAGGTGATCCGGTCCATGGGCGGCTCAGGGTTCGTAGACCGGCGCGTTCAGCTCGGCGACCAGGGAGCCGCCCTCGGCGGCCAGCCGGACGATATTCTCCAGCTCACGGCGGATGAGCGCTTCAGACGACTGGTCCATGGCCAGTTCCGCGGCGCACATGATCTTGGCGAAGACATTGTTCAGCGCGTGGCTCGTCACCGCCGTGCGCCCGCCGCGGCCGCTCACGCCGCGCTCGCGTGCGCTCGCACAAGCCCTGCGGCAAGGCTGAGCAGCTCCGCGGGCCCGAAGGGCTTTGCCAGCACCTCGTCGGCGCCCACGTGCCGTGCGAGCTGCAGAAAATCGGCCGGCCCGACCCGATAGCCGCCCGAGATGGCGATCACCTTCACCGATGGCTTGGCCTTCTTGAGGGCCATGATCGTCTCGACGCCCTCGCGGTTGGGCATGATGATGTCGGTGACGACAAGGTCCGTCGGATTGGCCGTGAAGCGCGTCAGACCCGCCTGCCCATCCGGCGCAGCCAGCACCTCGTAGCCGGCCGACAGGAAGGCCGTCGCCATCTGCCGCAACAGCTCGATGTCGTCATCTATCAGTAGAACTCGACACCCTCTCAAACCGCCCTCCGATCGGGCGTGCCCGACTCGCCCGGAACGCACTCAACCAGTAGGAGCATAAAAAATAGATAAGATCGCAACGATAACAACGATATCGGAAACGTAGGCTTCCCTACCCAAACCGGTGGTTGCGCTGGCGGTCCAATGGCGCGCAGGCTCTTGGACGCAGCCGTTCCCGCCCCAAACGCGGCGTGGGCGCGCCAACCCCCGCAACGCCCGCGCTGGCGGAAAATCGATCGTCGGGCGATGGTTGGCCAGCGCCGGACCGTCGCGGCCGCGCCGAAGCGTCCCCCATCGAGGTCGAGGTTCGAGATGAGAAAGCCCGCGGGCCCGAAGGCCGGCAAGGCCTCTGCTGTCCAGGCGGCCGGCGGCTGCGCCTGCGGCGCGGTGCGGCTGGAGATCGACGTCCCGGCGCGCTGGGCCTGGCACGATCATTCCGCCGCCAGCCGGCGCGCCCAGGGCTGCGCCTACGCCACCTACGTCGGCAGCTACCGCAGCCGCTTCCGGGTCCTGGCGGGCGAGGAGAGCATCACCCGTTTCGAGGACCAGGAGGCGGGGATAGCCCGCAGCTTCTGCTCCCGTTGCGGCACGCCCCTGCTCTACGAGCGCGCCCGCTCGCCGACCATGGTCAACATCCCGCGCGCGGTCTTCGCCGAGCGCACTGGCCGCGAGCCCCGCTACCACATGAACCTCGGCGAGCAGGCGGACTGGACCTACATGGGCGAGCCCCTGGCGCCGCTGAAGGGCTATCCGGGCGTCATGTGGGAGCGGCCGCGCAGGAAGAAGCCCAGTCCGCTCGATCCGATGTTCTAGGGCTTGGCGCCTCGACCTTCGGCGCGGCGGTGAACGGCGGGATGCCGACGGCGGGAGCGGGCCCGAACGCTCAGCCATGACCCCGCCGCGTCGAAGCGGCGGGGCCGGTCGCTAATCAGTAGGACCGATCGCGGCGGCCATGGTCGCGGTCACGACCCCAGTCGCGGCGTTGATCGCGGTCGCGCAATGCGGGCGTCGTGTAGCTGTACGCATTGTCATAGCCGTAGGCAGTATAGCCGTAGGCGCCGCCGTAATCGTAGGCGGGGTAGGCGCTATTGTAGGCGTAGCCGTAGGACCGGCGGTCGCGGTGGTCGTCGCGCGACCACCGCGATTCCACCTGCCGGCCGTCACGTCCCTGGTGATCACGGCCGTGGCCGTAGTCCTGGGCCATGGCGGCGGCGGGAGCCAACAGGCTGGCGGCGGTCGCAGCCGCCAAGAGCATCGCTTTCATCGACATGATCTGTCTCCTGAGTGCGACGCGGTTCCGGGGGACGGAGGCGCGTCGGATCAGTCGCGACCCTGGGCTCCGCTCCCTGAACGCAGCGGGCACGGGTCGTTGTCCCCGGTTCACGCGCCGTGCGGGCGCGGCGAGCCAGATGCAGTTGTCAAACCGCCGGCGCGCGGCATAGCTTCCCGGCTTCGGTTTTTGGGGGTGTCGCGGTGTTTCGGAAAGTCCTGTTGGCGGGCGCGGCCCTGTCGTTGATCGCGGGCCCGGCCTTGGCCGCGGAACCCTCCACGCCGCCGGCCGCGGCCTCCAAGAAGCCCGAGGCCGGCGCCACCGCCGAGCCGAACCGCGGCGTGCTGTTCACGCCGGAGAGCGTCGGCAGTGAGGGCTCGGTCTCGGTCGAGGGCCAGAAGATCGACTACCACGCGGTGGCGGGGACCATCGTGGTGCACCCGAAGGGCTGGGACGACGCGGCCCACCGCGAACGCAGCGGCCCGGACGAGAAGGACCTGGGCGACAAGGCCAATCCGCAGGCCGAGGCCTCGATGTTCTACGTGGCCTATTTCAAGAAGGGCGTCCCGTCCGGCGACCGGCCGGTGACCTTCGTCTTCAACGGCGGTCCCGGATCCTCGACCATGTGGCTGCATATGGGAGCTTTCGGACCCCGGCGCGTGGTCACCGCCGACAACGGCGAGCACACCCCGGCTGCGCCCTACCAGCTGATCAACAACGCCTACAGCCTGATGGACGCCAGCGACCTGGTGTTCATCGACGCGCCGGGCGCGGGCTTCTCGCGCATCGCCGGCAAGGACAAGGAAAAGGCCTTCTGGGGCGTCGACCAGGACGCCTACGCCTTCTCGCAGTTCATCACCGCCTTCCTGTCGCAATACGGCCGCTGGAACTCGCCCAAGTACCTGTTCGGGGAAAGCTACGGCACGCCGCGCGCGGCGGTGCTGATCAACGACCTGGAGACCGGCCAGAGCGTCGACTTCAACGGCGTGATCCTGCTCTCGCAGATCCTCAACTTCGCGCTCAGCGTCGACGGCGCGGAGAACAATCCCGGCAGCGACCAGGCCTATATCACCGCGCTTCCCACCTATGCGGCGACCGCCTGGTTCCGCAACCTCGTGCCCAACAAGCCCGCGGACCTGGAGACCTACCTGAAGGAGGTCGAGCAGTTCGCGACCACCGACTACGCCACGGCCTTGCAGGCCGGCTCGGAGCTGACGCCGGCGCGCCGGCGCGAAATCGCCGAGCGCTACGCACGCTACACCGGCCTGCCGGCAGCCTATGTGCTGAAGGCCGACCTGCGCATCACCGGCGGCGAGTTCGAGAAGACCCTGCAGGACAAGGACGGCCTGACCACCGGGCGCCTCGACACCCGCTTCTCGGGACCCGACATGGACCCGCTCAGCAAGGAGGCCGACTACGATCCGCAGTCCGCGGCGCTGAGCTCGGCCTACGTCTCCGGGTTCAACGACTACGCCCGGCGCACCCTGGGCTACGGCGAGGGAAAAATCTTCAAGCCGAGCATCGACGTCTTCCGCTCCTGGGACAACGCCCACGAGCCGCCGGGCGCGCGCTACACCCCGCGCGCCATGCTGAACGTGATGCCCGACCTGGCCTCGGCCATGAAGTACAACCCGAGCCTCAAGGTGATGCTGCTGGGCGGCTACTACGACCTGGCGACGCCGTTCTACCAGGGCTGGTACGAGATGCACCACCTGCCGATGCCCGACGCGCTGCAGGCCAACATCTCCTACCGCTACTACCAGTCCGGCCACATGGTCTATGCGCACGAGGCCTCGCTCAAGGCGCTGCACGACGACGTGGCGGCGTTCATCGGCAAGACCAACAACCTGGGGTCTCGCTCCGCCGGGCGCTGAGCCGACGCCTTCGATTACGCCGTTCCCTAATGCTGCGATCCCGCCTATCTTAGCAGTGTCAACATAAGGGGCGGAACGATGAGCGGCGGCGAAACAGTGCTGGTGACCGGCGGGTCCGGCTATATCGGCGGGTGGTGCGTGGCGGGCCTGCTGCAGCAGGGCTACGTGGTGCGCACGACGGTGCGCGACCTGGCCAAGGAGGCCGCAGTCCGGGCGTCGCTCGGCAAGCTGGTCAATCCCGGCAACCGGCTGAGCTTCCACGCGGCGAACCTCACCGCCGACGACGGCTGGGACGCGGCGGCCGAGGGTTGCGACTATGTCCTGCACGTCGCCTCGCCGCTGGGCGTGGCCGACCCCAAGGATGCCAACGAGCTGATTGTCCCGGCCCGCGAGGGCGCCAAGCGAGCGGTGGGCGCGGCGATCAAGGCCGGCGTCAAGCGGGTGGTGCTGACCTCCTCGGTGGCGGCGACCAGCAAGGGCTCGGCCGGCGGCGACTGGACCAGCGACGAGAGCGTCTGGACCGACGTCAAGGCCGGGAAGGTGGGCGCCTATGCCCAGTCCAAGACGCTCGCCGAACGCGCGGCCTGGGACCTGGTCAGCGCCTCGGGCGGCAAGATGACGCTGGCCACGGTCAACCCGGCCCTGGTGCTGGGGCCGGTGACCAGCGGCGACTTCTCGGAATCGATCCAGGTGGTGGAGCGGCTGCTCTCCGGGCGCGTGCCGGGCCTGCCGAGGCTGGGCTTCAACATCGTCGACGTGCGCGACGTGGCCGACCTGCACATCCGGGCGATGACCGATCCCAAGGCGGCCGGCGAGCGGTTCATCGCGGCGGCCCATTTCGCCTGGATGGGCGATCTCGCGGCCCTGCTGCGCCAGCGGCTGGGCGAGGGCGCGGCCAAGGTCCCGACCCGCAAGGTCCCCGACTTCGTAATCCGGCTGGCGGGCCTGTTCGACAAGGACCTGGGCTCGGTGACCCCCAACCTCGGCCACAGGCACGACTATTCCTCGGCCAAAGCCCAGAGCGTGCTCGGCTGGAAGCCGCGGCCGCTGGAGGAGACGGTGCTCGACTGCGCCCGAAGCCTGATCGCGACGGGGGCGGTGTAGGCTAATCGACCCAGAGGCCGCGGGCCTTGTGCCAGTCCTCGAGGGAGTCCGTCGGATAGAGGTCGAAGGTCGCGTCGTCCGGGCCGATGTCGGGCGCGACCCAGCTCGGCTTGTACCGCAGCATCAGATGCACGCGCGACGGTGGGACGGGAAGGTCGCTGTCGATAGCCGAAGCGAAGGGATGCACCAGCTCCGGCCACTCCGGCGAGAACAGCCATAGCGCCGTGGCGCAGGCGCTGCAGAAGCTGCGCTCGCCGGTGGAGACCGCGCAGCTGCCGTCGTCGTCGCGGATCTCGGCGCGAAAGACCCGGATGACCTTGTTCGGGTCTTCGACTTTCAGGGTGCGCGCGTCGGCCCCGAGGTTGATGGTGAAGCCCCCGCCGCCGGCGGTCTTGCGGCAGATCGAGCAATAGCAGAGCTGGTACGGCTGGGGCGTATGGCTGTCGCAGGTGAAATGCACGGCGCCGCAGCGGCAGGAGCCTTCGAGGGTCAGGGGCATCGGATGGCGTCGCAGGTTCCGGAGCGCGGAGACGGCTCCGGAACCTGGAACGGCTGTCGCCCCGGAAGGCTTCCTCGCGGCGGTCAGGCGATGGCGCGCGCGAGATGGGACGGCCGTGACGCCAATCATTTGGCGGCGCGCGGAGCCTTCACTCGCCCCATGAGTTGCCCGCCGATTCGCTCTGTTTCGGTTACGTAACTTACATATGTAAATCACGAAATCACGCCACGCGTGAAACTTTGGAACCGCGGTTGAACGGCTGAGTTGGATGGAAATCGAAACTGGGGAAGCACCGATGAGCCTACGCCCGCGCCTAGCCGCCTGTTCGGCGGCGATCTTTATGCTGGCGTCCGCCGGCGCCCACGCGACCGTCTTCTTCTCCGGGCCGTCCTCGATGGCCCCGATGGCCACCGACCAGAGCTTCGATGTCAGCTTCAATGCCGGCAGCGGCGGCCTGGCCGGCCTGTCGTTCGTTCTCGACGGCACCAGGAGCCTCGACGGCCTGAGCTTCTACGAGGACGACTTCACGCTCAGCCTGAACAACGTCGCGATCCTGTCCGGGACCTTCAACCTGGGCGGCGGCGGCAGCGACGCGGTGTTCTTCGCCCCGGTCGGCGCCACCATCGACGACGTGACCGGCATCGGCACGGCTATCACCTGGACCGGCGGTCATGTGAACATCGCGACGCCGCTGACCCTCGCGGCGGGCGTGAACACGCTCACCTTCGGCTACACGAGCCGCACCAGCAGCGACGGCTATTACGGCTTCCAGGCCCTCGGCGACGAAGGCTGGGCCACCCATGACGTGCTGGTCACGAGCGACGGGACCAATCTTGCCGGCGACATCCCCGAGCCGGCGAGCTGGGCGCTGATGCTGCTGGGCTTCGGCGGTCTGGGCGCCATGCTGCGCCGCAGCCGCCTCGAAGGCCTCGCCGCCGTTTAGGCGCGTTTCGCGGTCGCGACCTTCAGCATGCTGAGATAGCCCGGCGCGGTCAGCATGTCGTCCATCACGCCCTTGGCTTTCAGAAGGCGGTGAGCGCGGGGCAGGTGGTAGCAGGGCACATGCATGAACATGTGATGCTCGCAGTGGTAGTTGACGTAGTAGGGCGCGATGAGCGCCCGCTCGAGCCAGTTGGCCTTGGTGGTGCGCGCATGGCGTAGCGGGTCCGGCTCGTCCTTGGCCACGCAGGCGTGCTCGGCGATGTTGCGCAGGCGGGTGACCATCGGCAGCCAGGTCGCCTGCGGGACCAGCCACAGCACCGGCCACACCCACCACAGGCCGAAGGGCGCGGTGACGGCGACGGTGACGACCATGCCGATAAGGAAGCGCCGGCGGGCGACCACGGCCTCCGTCAGGATCGGCGCCAGGCGCTCGTTGGGCCTGCGGTCGGCGATCCGCTTCACCAGGCCCGACCAGCGAAGCTTGTAGTAGGTCTGGCCGGTCAGATCGCGGACGATCTTGCGGCGCAGGGAGATGCGGGTGATCGGGAACGGCGCGGAAAGCACCAGGTCCGGGTCCTCCGCCTGCTGGGCGTACTTGTGGTGTGTCAGGTGATAGTTCCGGTAGCCGATCAGGCCGCCGGTGGTCAGGTGGTCGCCCACCCAGTCGTTGACCTTCAGGTCCGGGTGCAGGGCCGCGTGCGCCGCGTCGTGCATCAGGATCGCCAGGCCCAGCTGCCGCGCGCCGATGATGGCGATAGCGAGCGGGATGGTGATCGGCATCAGCCACCAGGGCGAGAGAACCGCCATGGCCATGGCCAGGCCGATCACGATCCAGGCGTGCGCCAGGAGCGCCAGGCCCTTCCACGGCGACCGGCGCGACAGGGGCGCCCATTCCTCGGGCGCGAAATAGGTTTTCGGATCAACGCGGGTAGCGACGGACATGAGCGGATTGTAGCGCCGAAAGCGTCACGAAAACAGGATGACGGCGGGGAATGCGCGTTTCGCCATCCTACCCGCTCGGCAGGCCCGCGAGCCGCGTGCCGACGACGATCGCCAGGAACAGGATCAGGCCGGCCCAGCTGTTGGACTTGAAGAGGCGAAGCGCCCTGGCCGGGTCGTCGGTGCGGACCCGCCGGGCCTGAGAGAACAGCTGGATCCCATAGGGGATCAGCAGCAGGTAGAAGGCTGGACCAAGGCCCGCCGCGGCGCCGGTGGCCAGCAGCAGGGCGAGGCTGGCGAGGTAGAAGGCCAGGACCGCCAGCGGGGCCTGGCCGCCCAGCCGGCGGGCCGACGACTTCACGCCGGCCAGCGCGTCGTCCTCCAGGTCCTGGATGGCATAGATGGTGTCGTAGCCCAGCGTCCAGAACACGCCCGACGCATAGAGCAGGACAGCCGGCCACTGCAGGGCGCTGTCGGCCGCCGCCCGCATCAGGAACCGCAGGTCGCCGGTGCTAAGCACGAAGGGCGCGATCTGCCGCCAGAACCCCGGACCCGCGCCGATGGCCGCCGAGAAGCCCAGCAGCGCCCCCCAGTTGAAGGTCAGGCCGAGCCAGGCCTGCGGCCACCAGGTGATCCGCTTCATAAACGGATAGGCCGCCACCAGCGCCAGCGAGCCCACGCCCAACGCCACCGCCGTCGGCGGCAGGGTGACGAGGATGGCGAGCGAGGCCAGGCAGCAGGCGATCACGAAGCCCCAGGCCTGCCCGACGCTGATCTGGCCGGCGGGAATCGGCCGCATCGCCGTGCGCGCGACCCTGGCGTCGATGTCGCGGTCGACGATGTCGTTGTAGGCGCAGCCCGCCGCCCGCATCAGCGCGGCGCCGACGAAGATCTCCGCCAGTAGCCGCAGGTCGGGCCAGCGCCCCTGCATGGCGCAGGCCAG
>NZ_JAQGIZ010000108.1 GCF_028290885.1 Phenylobacterium sp. | reverse complement strand
CAGGTGGCGGCGAGCTTCCTGCGTTGCGGGCTGGTGGACGCCATCGAGTGGTTCCGCGCGCCGATGCTGATCGGCGGAGAGGGTCGCCCGGCGGTGGGGGCGCTCACGATTGCGGCGCTGGCCGATGCGCCCCACTTCAGGCGCACTGAGGTCCGCGAGGTCGGCGACGACCTCTGGGAGCGCTACGAGAGAGGCTGAATGTTCACCGGGATCGTCACCGACGTGGGCCGCGTGCGCAGCGTGCGCGAGACCAACCGCGACCGGCGGTTCGAGATCGAGACGGCCTTCGACCTGGCCACCGTCGATATCGGCGCCTCGATCAGCCACGCCGGCTGCTGCCTGACCGTCGTGGAGAAGGGCCCGGACTGGTTCGCCGTCGAGGTCTCCGGCGAGACCCTGTCGGCGACGACGCTGGACGCCTGGAAGGCGGGGCGGCGGGTCAACCTGGAGCGGGCGGCCAAGGTCGGCGACGAGCTTGGCGGGCACATCGTCTCCGGCCACGTGGACGGCATGGGCGAGGTCCTGTCGGTGGAGAGCGAGGGCGGCTCCCATCGCGTGCGCATCCGCGCGCCCCGGCCGCTGCACCGGTTCATCGCCCCCAAGGGCTCGATCACCATCGAGGGCGTGTCGCTGACCGTCAACGAGGTGGAGGACGACGTCTTCGGGGTGAACCTGATCCCGCACACCTGGGACGTGACCACGCTGGGCGAGCTCAAGGCGGGCTCCCGAGTGAACCTGGAGATCGACATGCTGGCGCGCTATCTCGCCCGCTGGCGCGAAACGGCCTAAAGCGTTCGGCGACCGAGCCGAAGGGGCCCCGATGAGCGAAGACCTGACCCGCATCCTGATCGTCGAGGCGCGCTTCTATTCCGACCTGGCCGATGAGCTGCTGAAGGGCGCGACCGATGCGCTCGAAGCCTATGGCGCCACCTACGAGGTGGTGACGGTGCCGGGCGCGCTGGAGATCCCCGGGGCCATCGCCATCGCCGAGGAAAGCGGCCACCGGCCGGCGGCGGCCGCGCCCTACGACGGCTATGTGGCGCTGGGGACCGTGATCCGCGGCGAGACCTACCATTTCGAAATCGTCGCGGGCGAGTCGGCGCGCGGCCTGATGGACCTCACGGTCGCCAGGCGGCTTTGCATCGGCAACGGCATCCTGACCGTAGAGGACGAGGCGCAGGCCTGGGCCCGGGCGCGGCCCAGCGAGGGCGACAAGGGCGGGGCGGCGGCCCGCGCGGCGCTGACCATGGTCTCGCTTCGCCAGCAGTTCCTGGCCGGCAAGCGATGAGGTCCGACCCCAAGTCGAGCGTCCCCAAGCAGGCGCGTTCGGTGGCGAGGCTCGCCGCCGTCCAGGCCCTCTATCAGATGGAAGTCTCCAGCGCCGGGGCCGAGACGGTGATCCGCGAGTTCGCCGAGCACCGCTTCGACCGCGACGTCCCCAACGAGTCCGGGGAGGACATGACCCTGGCGCACGCGGACGAGGCCTTCTTCGCCGACCTGGTGCGCGGCGTGGTCGAGCACCAGAAGTCCGTGGACAACGCCATCGCCAAGCGGCTGGCCTCGGGCTGGCGGCTCGACCGGCTCGACGCCACGGCGCGCGCGATCCTGCGGGCCGGCGCCTATGAGCTTAGCTACCGCGCCGACGTGCCGACCGAGGTCGTCATCGACGAATATGTCGAGCTCGCCAAATCCTTCTTCGAAGGGCCGGAGCCGGGGTTCGTCAACGGCGCCCTGGATGCTGTGGCGCAAGACACGAGACGCTGATTTTGGGGGCCCGATGTCCGGCGCCGACGAATTCTCCGAGATCGCCCGGCTGTTCCGCCCGCTGACGGGCGGGGCGGCGGGCGCGTTCGACCTGCTGGACGACGCGGCGGTCGTGCCGCAGCGGCCGGGCTTCGACCTGGTGGTCACCAAGGACGCCATCGTCGAGGGGGTGCACTTTCCGGTGGGCGAGCGGTCGGACCTGATCGCCCGCAAGCTGCTGCGGGTGAACCTCTCGGACCTCGCGGCCAAGGCGGCCGAGCCCTTCGGATGCTTTCTCGCGGTGGCCTGGCCGAACGCCTTCGGACCCGCGGAACGGGAGGCGTTCGCCGCCGGGCTCGGCGAGGACCTGCAGGCCTTCGGCGTCGCCCTGCTGGGCGGCGACACCGTCTCCACGCCGGGGCCCTTCACCGCCAGCCTGACGGCGCTGGGCTGGGTCCCCGAGGGCCGGATGGTGCGGCGCGCCGGAGCTGCGGTCGGCGACCTGGTCGCCGTCAGCGGCACGATCGGCGACGGAACGCTCGGGTTGGCGGCCGCGCGCGGCGAGATCGACGACCCCGACGGTTCGCTGCTGGACCGCTACCGGTTGCCGAACCCGCGCCTGGACCTGCGCCAGGCCCTGCGCGACCACGCCACCGCCGCGGCGGACGTCTCGGACGGCCTGGTCGCTGACGCCGGCCATGTCGCGGAGGCGAGCGGCCTCGGGATGCGCCTCGACCTCGACGCCTTGCCGTTGTCGCCCGCCGCAAGGCGCTGGCTGGACCTCCAGCCGGACCGGTCGGCGGCCCTCATCGGCCTGGCGACCGGCGGCGACGACTATGAGGTGGTCTGCACGATGCCGGACGCTGCGCCGGAAGGATTCACGGTCATCGGCGCGGTCGTGGCGGGCTCCGGCGTCGAGGTACGCGTCGATGGCGTGCGGCTGGATGTCGCGCAGGGGGGATGGCGCCACCTTTAGACGGAACTCCAATGCCCTCTGGGGGTTCGCCTCAGCGGGACGTCAACCGGAACCCGCATGAACCCCCCAGTCCATCTCCTGTCTCTCGCCACGGCGTCGCCACCCCACAGCATGAGCCAGGACGAGGTGCTGGAGGCCGCCACCCAGCTCTTTGACGGCCGCTTCCCGCAGTTCGAGCGCATGGCCCCGGTCTTCCGGCACGCCGGCGTCCTTACGCGCCAGATGGCCATGCCGGTGGAATGGTACCTCGAGCCGCGCACCTGGCCCGACCGCAGTGCGGTCTACGACGAGGTGGCGCTGGACCTCTTCTGTCAGGCCGCCGAGCGCGCGCTGGACGAGGCCGGCCTGACCGGCGCCGAGGTCGACGTCATCGTCACCGTGTCCTCCACCGGCCTGTCGACCCCCAGCCTCCAGGCGCGCGCCGTCGCCCGAATGGGTTTCCGGCCCGACGCGGCGGGGATCCCGGTGTTCGGCCTCGGCTGCGCGGGTGGCGCGACGGGCCTCGCCCTGGCCGCCCGGCTGGCGGCGGCGCAACCGGGCTGCCGGGTGCTGCTGGTCTGCGTGGAGCTGTGCTCCGTGGCCTTCCGCATGGAGGATTTCTCCAAGGTCGACATCATCTCGACGGCGATCTTCGCCGACGGCGCGGCGGCCTGCGTGCTCTCCGGCCGAGCGGACGGCTTTGCGGCGGTCACCGGCTATGCCGAGCACACCTGGCCGGACACCCTCGACATCATGGGTTGGCGCGTCGGCCCCAACGGCCTGGCCGTGGTCCTGGCGCGCGCCCTGCCGCCGTTCATCCGCAAGGAGATCCGCCCGGCCATGGAGCGCATGCTGGCGAGCCAGGACCTCACCGTCGAGGACGTCGACCGCTTCATCTGCCACCCCGGCGGCATGAAGGTGATCGAGGCTATCGAAGGCGCCTTCGGCCTTGGGCAAGGCGCGCTGGACCGCGAGCGCGAGGTGCTGGCCGACCACGGCAACATGTCCTCGCCCACCGTGCTGTTCGTCCTCGACCGCATGCGCCGCGGCGGACTGCCCAAGCGCTCGGTGGTCACCGCCATGGGCCCGGGGTTCACCACCAGCACAGTGACGCTCGCCGCCGCATGATCCTGTCGGTCCTCATCCTCGGTCTCGTCACCGCCCAGCGGCTGGGCGAACTGGTCGTCGCGCGCCGTAACACCGCGCAGCTCCTGGAGAAGGGCGGCGTGGAGCGCGGAGCCGAACACTATCCGCTGATGGTGGGCCTGCACGCCGCCTGGCTCGCGGGGCTGTGGATCCTGGCCTGGGATCGCCCGCCGAACCTGGCCTGGCTGGCGGTCTACGGGGTCCTGGAGCTCCTGCGGATCTGGGTGCTGGCCACGCTCGGCCCGCGCTGGACGACGCGCATCATCGTCGTGCCCGGTGAGACGCTGGTGCGGAAGGGTCCCTATCGGTTCATATCGCACCCGAACTACGCGGTGGTGGTGGGCGAGATCGCGGTGCTGCCCCTGGTCTTCGGACTGACGGCCTACGCCGTGGTCTTCTCCCTGCTCAACGCCTCGGTGCTCTGGCTGCGCATCCGGGCGGAGGAGGCGGCTTTCGCCGAGGCCGGGTCGCAGCCCGCCGCCTAACCTCGGGGCTTGCTTTGTCGGGCGTGCTACGGCTTCTGGCGCGTCCGCTGCGGTTCCGCGCGCGCCCAAGGACTTCCGATGCCGTTTCCCCCGACCCATCCCGCGCTCGCCCGCGCCCTCGAACAGCACGGCTACAGCGAGCCGACGCCGGTGCAGGCCGCTGTCCTGAGCGAGCCGGACAGCCGCGACCTGCTGGTCTCCGCCCAGACCGGCTCCGGCAAGACCGTGGCCTTCGGTCTGGCCATGGCGCGCGGCCTGCTGGGCGAGGCGGCGCAGTTCGAGCGGGCCGGCGCACCGCTGGCCCTGGTCGTCGCCCCGACCCGAGAGCTTGCCCTGCAGGTCAGCCGCGAGCTGGAATGGCTGCTGGCGCACACCGGCGCGCGGGTCGCGACCTGCGTCGGCGGCATGGATCCGCGGGCCGAGAAGCGGGCGCTGCAGGCCGGCGCCCATGTGGTGGTCGGCACCCCGGGCCGCCTGCGCGATCACCTGGAGCGCGGCGCGCTCGACCTCTCCGCCCTGCGGGTGGTGGTCCTCGACGAGGCCGACGAGATGCTCGACCTGGGCTTCCGCGAAGACCTCGAGGAGATCCTCGACTCCACGCCGGCCGAGCGCCGGACGCTCCTGTTCTCGGCGACCATCGCCAAGGAGATCGCAACGCTGGCCCGCCGCTACCAGCGCGACGCCGCCCGCATCGACACCTTGCGCCGCGACGAGGCGCACGGAGACATCGAGTACCGGGCTATCCGGGTGGCGCCCAACGAGATCGAGCACGCGGTCGTCAACCTGCTGCGCTACTTCGAAAGCCCGGGCGCGCTGGTGTTCTGCAACACCCGTGAGCGGGTGCGGCATCTCCACAGCGCGCTGCGGGAGCGGGGTTTTTCGGCCGTGGCGCTGTCGGGCGAGATGACCCAGAAGGAACGCTCCGACGCCCTTCAAGCGCTGCGCGACGGCCACGCCCGGGCCTGCGTCGCCACGGACGTCGCTGCCCGCGGCCTCGACCTGCCGGACCTGGGCCTGGTGATCCACGCCGACCTGCCGGTGAACAAGGCGGGCCTGCTGCACCGGAGCGGACGCACGGGCCGGGCGGGCAAGAAGGGCGTCTCGGTCCTGGTCGTGCCCTACAACAAGCGCCGGTTCACCGAGCGGCTGCTGGACTCGGCCAGCATCGACGCCGGCTGGTCCGGGCCGCCGCTGGCCGACGAGATCCGCGCCAAGGACCAGCAGCGGCTGCTTGACGATCCGATCCTCACCGAGCCGGCCTCCGAGGAGGACCTGACGCTCGCCCGCCGGATCCTGGCGGACAGCACGCCCGAGGCCGTGGCTGCGGCGCTGATCCGCCTGCACCGCCAGCGCCTGCCTGAGCCCGAGGACCTGTTCGACGACGTGCGCGACTCCGGCCAGCTGATCCCCTCGGCCAGGCCGCGCGGCGGCACGGC
>NZ_JAQGIZ010000078.1 GCF_028290885.1 Phenylobacterium sp. | reverse complement strand
CCTGGGCGCGCGGCGGGCGGGCGACCCCCCCAGCCTCGTCGCCGACCCGCGCCGGGCGCTGGAACTGCTGGGCTGGGCTCCCCGCCGCTCGTCGATCGACGAGATCGTCGCCGACGCCCTGCGCTGGGAGCGAAATCCGTGCTATGGTTCCGGCGTGCGCGGGTCAACGGGCCGCCGCAAGTCGCAGATGGCCGTCTAAGACAGTCGACTTTCCGACATAGACTGAAGAGAAGGCCGACGTAACTCGGCCCCAAAATCGATTACTTTAGACAGTCCAGCTGCGTGAAGTTTTCGCGCGGAACCTTTGTGGCTCGCCTGTGTTTCTTCCAGCGGGCTTCGTACGTCGGCTTTCAAGAAGGAATGCGCCTTGAACACGCAATGGGTTTCGCGCGCCGAGGGTTTTGCGCCATCGCCAACCCCGCCCGGCCCGCGTTCCCGAGGTCGGCAGACCTTGATCTGCTTCTCGCACCTTCGCTGGGACTTCGTCTTCCAGCGGCCGCAGCATCTGATGACCCGCTTCGCCAGGGGCCGGCGGGTGATCTTCTGGGAGGAGCCGGTTTCAGGCGCGCCGGAGGACAGTCCGCGCCTCGACAGCCACACCGATCCCGAGAGCGGCGTCATCGTCGTCACCCCGGTGCTCCCGGACGGCGGGACGGCCGTCGAGCGCGACGCCACGCTGGGCCTGATGCTGGACGGCGTGCTGGCCGGGTACGGCGGCGACCTGATCCGCTGGTACTACACCCCGATGATGCTCAATTTCTCGCGGCATCTGGAGGCGATCTGCACCGTCTACGACTGCATGGACGAGCTCGCCAACTTCAAGTTCGCCCCGCCTGAGCTGACCATCCTCGAGCGCGAGCTGATGGGCCTGGCCGACGTGGTCTTCACCGGCGGCTACAGCCTGTGGGAGGCCAAGCGCGACCGCCACGCCAACATCCAGCCGTTCCCCTCCAGCGTCGACCGGGCCCACTTCGCCAAGGCCCGTGTGAGCCGTGAAGAGCCCGCCGACCAGGCCGCCCTTCCGTGGCCCCGGCTCGGCTTCTACGGCGTCATCGACGAGCGGATGGACCTCGACCTGCTGGCCGCGCTGGCCGACGCCCGGCCCAGCTGGAGCGTGGTCATGGTGGGGCCGGTGGTGAAGATCGACCCCGCCGACCTGCCCAGGCGGCCGAACCTGCACTACCTCGGCGGCAAGACCTACGAGGAGCTGCCGCGCTACCTGGGCGGCTGGGACGTCGCCCTGATGCCCTTCGCCATCAACGAGTCCACCCGCTTCATCAGCCCCACCAAGACCCCGGAATACCTGGCCGGCGGCCGTCCGGTCGTCTCGACCCCGATCGTTGATGTGGCCCGCCAGTACGGCGATCTGGAAGGCGTGAAGATCGCCGCCGCGCCCGAGGACTTCATCGCGGCCTGCGATCAGGCGCTGGCGCTGATGCGGCTGAAAGGCCCCTGGCTGAAGGAAGTCGACGCCGCGCTGTCGGCGATGTCGTGGGACGAGACCTTCGCCCGCATGAACCTGGAGCTCTCCCGGGCCGGGGCCGCCCGCGGCAAGCCGCTCATCGCCGACCTAGCGCCCGCGGTCGCCGCGCCGGCCATCCGCCCGGCCTCCCGCAGCAAGCCCTTCGACTACCTGATCGTCGGGGCAGGCTATGCCGGCTCGGTGCTGGCCGAGCGGCTGACCAGCCAGCTCGGCAAGCGGGTGCTGCTGATCGACAAGCGGCCGCATATCGGCGGCAACGCCTATGACGAAAAGGACGCCGGCGGGGTGCTGATGCACCGCTACGGCCCGCACATCTTCCACACCAACTCCGACGAAGTCTCGGGTTACCTGTCGCAGTTCACCAAATGGCGGCCCTATGAGCATCGGGTGCTGGCCTCGGTGAACGGCCTGCTCGTGCCCATGCCGATCAACCGCACGACGCTCAATCTGCTCTACGGGCTGGATCTCAGGACCGAGGCCGACGCCGAGGCCTATCTGGCCGCCCGCGCCGAGCCGGTGGAGAAGATCTGCACCTCCGAGGACGTGGTGGTCTCCAAGGTCGGCCGCGAGCTCTACGAGACCTTCTTCCGCGGCTACACCCGCAAGCAGTGGGGCATGGACCCCTCGGAGCTCGACAAATCTGTCACCGCGCGGGTGCCAACGCGCACGGACGACGACGACCGCTATTTCACCGACAAGTTCCAGGCCATGCCGGCCGATGGCTATACGGCCATGTTCCAGAACATGCTGGACCAGCCAGGCGTCACCCTCGAACTGGGCGCCGAATATGAGGACGTCCGCCGCGAGGCGGTGTTCGACAAGCTGATCTTCACCGGCCCGGTCGACGAATATTTCGACCACCGCTACGGCAAGCTGCCTTACCGCAGCCTGGCCTTCCGGCACGTGACCATGGACCGCGCATGGTACCAGCCGGTCGGGACCGTCAACTATCCGGACGAGGCGACCCCCTACACCCGGATCAGCGAATACAAGCACCTGACCGGCCAGAGCGTCGGCAAGACCACCATCACCTACGAATATCCCCGCGCCGACGGCGATCCCTACTATCCCGTCCCGCGGTCGGAGAACCAGGCGCTCTACAAGCGCTACGAGGCGCTCGCCCTGGAGACGCCGGACGTGCATTTCGTCGGGCGTCTGGCCACCTACCGCTACTACAACATGGACCAGGTGGTGGGGCAGGCTCTGGCGACTTTCCGCCGGATCGCCGAGCGCGAGGGGCGCACCGCGGTCGCGGCCCAGGCCGCCGCGCGGGCCATCGCCGCCAACTGACCACCGGCCGGGGTGCGTCGAACGGCCTCTGCTCCACGGCTCCCCCCTCGGTTGCAGCGGCTTGCAATTGCGCGTCCGATGCTCAAGGCTCAGCTTGAACCCGCGGGGGGAGAGATGAGCCAGACAAACGCCGAACGCGCACGGACGCTTTCGCAGAATCTCATTGAGTTTCTGACCTCCTACGAAGAGGAGCTGATGGCGCTTGAACGCGAGGCGCCCGCTGCGGGACAGCTGCGCCGCGCGGTGGGAATCACCATCGCCGAGGCCTGCTTCCTGATCACCGACCAGGATGTTGGCAAAGCGGAGTGGGCGCCGCCGGCCGAGGGGTCCGTCCGCCGTGCCAGCTAGTTCAGTCAAAATTTCCGGAGACACCATGGCCCGCAAACCCGAGGCTCTAGCCGACCCGATCGATATCGCCGTGGGCGCGAGGATCCGGCTGTTGCGCAAGGTGCGTGGGCTCTCACAGCAGGCGCTGGCCGAGGCCGCGGGCGTCACCTTCCAGCAGATCCAGAAGTACGAGCGCGGCGCGAACCGGGTCAGCGCCTCCATGCTCTCGCGGATCGCGACCACCTTGCAGGCGCCGGTCTCCGAGATGTTCGGCGAGGTCAACCCGGCCAGCGGCGCCATCGACGAAGTGGCCGGCCTGCTGGCCGAGCCCGGCGCGCTTGAGCTGTTGCGGGCCTATTCGCTGCTGCCGCGCGGGGCGCCCCGGGCGACCCTCGTGGACTTCGTCCGCACCCTCAAGGCGGTCTGACGCCGAGATCCGCTAGTCGAACCGCTGGGTGACGCTGACGCCGTAGGTGGGCGGCGCGTTGAACACCCAGCCGACCGAGGTCAGCGAGGCGCGCGCGGCCAGGGCCAAGCTTATAAGAAGCTCATAGTAGCGCTGGCGGTTCAAAAGGTTCAGCTTGCCGGCTCTGTCAGTGCGGATGACCCAGTAGCGTCCGTGATAGGTTCAAAATGTCATCCGCTCAGCCCGACCTCGGGCAAGGGGATTCGACATGAAGCTCATCGTTCTTGGCGCGGCTGCGCGCCGACTGCAAAGCCTGGCGGCTGTTGCGGCATCTGTTTGCCTGGGCTGGGCTGGCTTGGCCCACGCCAACGCGGTCACCGATTGGAATGAGGTGACCCAACGCTACGTGTCCGGAGGCGGCGGCATCCCTGCGGGGCGTCCGGGTCCGGTGGGCTTCCTCGACGTGGCCCTTGTCCAGGCCGCCGTGCACGACGCGGTGCAGGCGATCGAGGGCAAGTATGACCCCTACTTCTACTCAGGCTCCGGCGACGGCGCGCCGGATGCGGCCGTCGCGGCCGCCGCCCATGGTTTACTGGTCCGGCTGTACCCTGCCCGGCAGGCGACGCTCGACATCGAGTACAGCAACTACCTGACGGCCCACGGCCTGGTGGGCGATCCCGGCCTGGCGGTAGGCGAGGCGTCCGCGGCCGCGCTCTTCACGCAGTACCGCCCCTTGGTGGCGACGACTCCGTTCTTCGGCGGCACGGCGCCCGGTGAGTGGCGTCCGACGGCCCCGGGCAACCCCCCGATGTCGTTTCTGACCCTCGCCTTCAGCGCTCCCTACGCCCTCGACACCGTCTCGCAATTCAGGCCCGGCCCGCCGCCACCGATGACCAGCACGCGCTACGTCCGCGAGTACGACGAAGTGAAGGCCGCCGGCAGCATCGCCGCCTATCCGAACGCGAACACCGCGGTAGCGGATTTCTGGAACACGGACCCTCTGCAGCGGTGGAACGGGGCGCTTCGGGGCATTGCCTCATCCAGCGACGTCGGGGAAAGCGCCAGGCTCTTCGCGCTCGCGAACCTCGCCACCGCCGATTCCCTGATGGCGGTCTTCGACGCCAAGCATTTCTACCACTTCTGGAGGCCCATCACGGCCATCCGGAATGACGACGGCAACCCGAAGACGGCCACGGACGGCGGCTGGTCGCCATATCTCGCCAGCCCTCCTTATCCCGAGTACCCGTCGGGCATGAACGGCGTCGCGGGCGCGATGACCGAGACCTTGCGGCTCTTCTACGGCACGGACGATTTCAGTTTCTCGATCCCGGGCACGTCGACGACGCGCCAGTACACGAGCTTCTCCCAGGCGGCCCAGGAACTCATCGAGGTGCGGATCCTGCAGGGGATCCACTTCCGCTCCGCGGAGGAGGACGGAAGCAAGCTGGGCGGCAAGGTCGCGCACTGGACGTTCCAGAAGTTCCTCGGAACGAACCATGGCAAGGACGAGGGCGTACCCGTGGAGTGGGAAGTGACCCGCTAACCGCCGTCCCTCGCCGCGCGCTAGGCCAAGGCCTTCAGCGCCGCCAGGGCGTGGTCCTTGAGCGCCTTGTAGTCGACCTTGCCGTTGGGGGCTCGGCCGATGGAGTCCACCAGCACCAGCTCGCGCGGCGCCTTGTAGCCGGCCAGGGTCGTGCGCACGTGCTCCGACAGTTCGGCGAGCGTCGGCTCGGCTCCCCCCTCGGTCTCGACCACCGCGCAGATCCGCTCGCCGAAACGGGCGTCGGGCAGGCCGACCACCACCGCGTCGCGGACGTTGACGTGGGTCTTCAGCGCCTCCTCGACCTCTTCGGGGAAGACCTTCTCGCCGCCGGTGTTGATGCAGACCGAGCCACGGCCCAGGAGCTTGAGCGTGCCGTCGGTGTTCACCTCGGCCCAGTCGCCGGGCACGCTCCAGCGCACGCCTTCCATCGTCTTGAAGGTCTTGGCGGTCTTCTCGGCGTCCTTGTAGTAGCCGACCGGCAGGAAGCCCGTGACGGCCACTAGGCCCCGTTCGCCGGAGCCGGGCTCGACACGCCGGCCGTCCTCGGTGAACACCGCGCAATTCGGGCCGATGACGAAGGCCGCGGTCTGGACTTCCGCCCCGGGCGCCGAGGCCGAGATGCCCAACCCCACCGCCTCCGAAGAGCCGAAGCTGTCGAAGATCATGGCGTTCTTGGCGTAGCTCAGCAGGCCGCGCTTGTTCTCCTGGCTCCACATCGAGCCGGACGAGCTCATCGAACGCACGGTCGAAAGGTCCCAGCGACCGGGATTGGCCTCCAGCGCCTCCAGCATTGGGGTCGAGAAGGCGAGGCCCACGATCACGATTGCGGTGGCGCCCAGCCGGTCGGCCTCGTCCCACAGCTCCATGGCGTTGAACCGGCGCGACGGCAGGAAGGCGGCCGTGCCGCCCTGGTTGAAACAGATCAGCGAGGAGAACTGCCCGGTGCCATGCATCAGCGGGCAGGCCACCAGCGAGATCGGCCGGATGTGGTCCGGCCCCTGGATGCGGGCAACGAGTTCTTCGACCGAGGCCGCCGGCGGAATGCCGAGCAACGCGTTGCCGCCCGCGCCGATCACGTTGAAGAGGTCGTCCTGGCGCCACATCACGCCCTTGGGCATGCCGGTGGTGCCGCCGGTGTAGAGCAGTAGCAGGTCGTCGACCGACCGGCCCCACGGCCCCTTCACCGGCCGCTGGGTCGGGACCTTGGCCACGACGGCGTCGTAGTCGTCCGCCCAGGCGGGGACCGGATGGCCGGGCTCGGCCACGGCGATCCAGGCCTTCACGCCGGTAAGGCGGCCGCGGATGGCTTCGAGCACATCCGAAAAACCTGCATGGAAGACAACGGCTTGCGCGTCGGCGTTGTCGAACAGGTAGAAGAGTTCCTCCGGTCCGTAACGGTAGTTGGTGTTGACCGGGGCCAACCCGCCCTTGAAGGCGGCGTAGTAGGTCTCCAGGTATTCCGGCCCGTTGTAGAGGAAGGCCGCGACCTTCGCCTGGTGGTCGAGGCCCGCGGCGATCAGGTGGGCGGCCAGCGCATCGGCGCGGGCGTCGAACTCGCCCCAGCTCACCACCCGCTCGCCCTGGATGTGGGCGGGCCGCTCCGGCTGGGCGCCGGCGATCGCCTCCCACACGTCCGCGAAGGTCCAGGAACTCACCGCGTTCTCCCAAATTCTTCTTCTTATGGGGAAATTGGCGCTGGCCGCCGCGGGGAAGTCAACTGCGCGATCAGATCGGCAGGGCGGTGGTGAACTTGATCTGCTCCATGGCGAAGGACGAGCTGACGTCCTGCAGCGGCGCCGCGGCGATCAGCTGCTTGTAGAAGGCGTCGTAGGCGGCGATGTCCCTGACCACCACCTTCAGCAGGTAATCCGTCTCGCCGGACATCCGGTAGAACTCCACCACCTCCGGCAGGGTCGCCGCGCCCTTGGCGAAGGCGTTCAGCCATTCCTCGTCGTGGCGGTTGGTGCGCACCGCGACGAACACCACCAGGCGCAGGTCCAGCTGCTCGCGGTCGAGGATCGCCACGCGCCGCTCGATCACCCCGGCGTCGGTCAGCCGCTTGACGCGCTTCCAGCAGGGGGTCTGCGAGAGCCCCGCGCGCTCGGCCAGCTCGGCGATGGGGATCGTGGCGTCGGCCTGGAGCTCGCGCAGAATGCGGCGGTCGATCGGGTCGAGAACGATTTGCATGCCCTGAGCCTCCCGCCGAGAATCTTGTTCTACGGCGAGAGCCCTGTAGACGCCAGATCGCGCGTCAATGCGCGTCCGGTGGCAAGGGAGCGTCCTGTGGGGCCGGCTTGCAGAACGGCACGATCACCAGGGCTATGATGAACAGCCAGGCCATCAGCCGATAGGTGTCGGCGAACGCCAGGGTCGCGGCCTGGCGGCCGACGATCCGGCCCATCTCCGCCTGCGCCATCATCAGCGCGCGCCCGGCGTCGGGGGTGAACTGGCCGGCGTACTGCGTCAGGCCCTGGATCATGGCGGTCGCCCGCGCCGGCGCCTCGCCGAGGCCTTCGCTCAGGCGCAGCATGTGGATCCGGGTGTTGTCCTGCAGCCAGGTGTTCACCACCGCGATCCCGACCGCGCCGCCGAGATTGCGCATCAGGTTGAACAGGCCGGACGCGTAGCGCAGCTCGCTGGGCGCCACGCCGTTCAGCGCCATGCCGACCGCCGGCACGATGCAGAGCAGGATCGCCAGGCCGCGCACCACCTGCGGCCACAGCAACTCGCCGAAGCCCCAGTCCGCGGTGATCCCCGAGAACATCCAGAGCCCGGTCGCGAACATCACGAAGCCCACCGCAATGACATAGCGGCCGTCCACCCGGGTCGACAGCCGGGCCGCGATGGGCGCGGTGACCGTCATGGCGACGCCGGTCACGAATACCGTCACCCCGATCTGCAGGCTGGAGTAGTCGCGCACCCGACCCAGGAACACCGGGGTCAGATAGGTCGCGGCGTAGAGCCCAAAGCCGATCACCACATTGAGCACGCAGGCCATGGCGAAGGTGGGCCGCAGAAACGGCGTCAGCTTCAGGACCGGCATGGTCGAGAAGAAGGTCCGTTCGAAGAACACCACGCAGCCGACGGCCGAGAGCCATGCGGCGATGGTGACGCCGGGGTCGGTGAACCACTCGTGGCGGGGCCCTTCCTCCAGCACGTACTGCAAGCCGCCGAGGAACACCGCCAGCGAGGCCACGTGCAGCCAGTCGATGCGTCGGAGCATCTCCGGCTTCGCCTCGTCGACCTTGCCCAGCAGCGGCAGGATGATGCTCACCGCCAGGCCCGGCACGATGTTCATGAAGAACAGCCAGCGCCAGTCGGCGACCTCGGTCACCCAGCCCCCGACGCTGGGGCCGAGCGTGGGCGCCAGCGTCGAGACGACCCCGAGGATGGCCGGGATCATCGCCCGCTTCGGCCCTTCGAACATGGCGAAGCCGGTGGCGAACACCGTGGGCACCATGGCGCCGCCGACGAAGCCCTGGATGGCGCGGAAGAAGATCATCGAGTTGATGTCCCACGCCAGGCCGCACATCAGGCTCGAGAGCGTGAACAGCGCCGCCGAGGCGGTGAACAGCCAGCGGGTCGAGAGCGCCTTCGACAGGAAGGCCGCCAACGGGATCATCACGATCTCGGCCATCAGATAGGCGGTCTGCACCCAGGCGATCTCGTCGGGACCGGCGTTCAGGCCGGCCTGGATCGAGTTCAGCGAGCCGGCGACGATCTGGATGTCCAAGAGCGCCATGAACTGGCCGAACGCCATCAGGCCGAAGATCAGGAACTTGCGCTTGTCGCTGAGCGCGCCCGGCGTGGCGGGGGCCGCAGCCAGGGGCAGGGTCGTGTCAGTCATGGTCTTGCGGTCTGGCCATCATTATATTACTATCATCATATAAAGCGGAGATGCGCAATGCGCTACACCGAGGCCCACAAGGAAGAGACGCGGAAGAAGGTGGTGAAGGCCGCCGCCGCGGCCGTGCGCGCCAAGGGGCCTGACGGGGTCGGCGTCGCCGAGATCATGAAGGAAGTCGGCCTGACCCACGGCGGGTTCTATGCCCACTTCCCGTCGAAGGAGGCCCTGGTCGCCGCCGCGATCGGCGAAGCCTTCGACCAAGGCCGCCGGCGCTTCGGGCGGATCACCGGCGATCTGAAGGGCCTGGAGGCCTTTGCGGCCTTCCTCGAGTCCTATGTGTCGATGGAGCATCGGGCCTATCCGGAGCGCGGCTGCCCGGTCGCCACCATCGTGTCCGACCTGCCTCGGCAGGGGGCAGCGGTGCGCACCGTGTTCGACGCCGGCGTGACCGGCCTCATCTCGCGCATCGCCGCCTGGCTGCCCGGCGACGACATCCAGGAGCGGCAGGACCTGGCGGGCTCGCTGGTGGTGGAAATGGCTGGCGCCGTATCGCTCTCCCGCGCCGTCTCCGATGAGGCCATGGCCGAACGCTTTCTCGCCCAGTCCCGCCGCCGCATCCGCGCTCGGGCCGGCGTTTCCGACGACCCCGAGAGAACCGCATGAACGCCATCGCACCTGACGCCTCGGCCATGAGCGGCCTCGAACAGCTCCGCGCGGTCTTCGATCCGGCGCACCCGGATCGGACGCCCGGCATCGGCAAGACCATGGGCTTTACGGCGATCGAGATCGAAGAGGGGCGTGTCGTGTTCGGCGGCCGGCCCGACGAGAGCGTCTATAACCCCATCGGCACGGTCCACGGCGGCTACGCCGCGACCTTGCTGGACTCCGCGGTCGGTTGCGCCGTGCATTCCACCCTCAAGGCGGGGCAGGGCTACACCACGCTCGAGCTCAAGGTCGCCTATCACCGGCCGATGACCAAGGACACCGGCCCGGTCCGCGCCGAGGGCAAGGTCATCCAGGTCGGTCGCCGCGCCGCCTTCGCAGAGGGCCGCATCACCGACGACGAAGGGCGACTCTACGCCACCGCGACCTCCACCCTGCTGGTGTTCGACCAATGAAAATGGAAACCGTCGCCGGCGTGGACGCCGTCCCCCTGAAGCGCCGGCGCCTGCCGCCCCGCGGCTGGCTGGTGTTGGCCGCGGCCCTGGTCATCGGGACTGGCGGCGTCGTCTATCTGCGCGCGGCCAAGGGCTCGGTCTGCACCGATAACGCCTATCTGAAGTCCGACGTCACCATCGTCGCGCCCCGCGTCCGCGGTCATGTCGCCGAGGTGCTGGTGGCGGAGAACCAGCCGGTCGCCGCCGGCCAGGTGCTGATCCGCCTGGACCCGGAAGAATACGCCGCCCGCGTCGCCGCGGCCCGTGGCGACCTCGCCATCGCCGACGCCGCTATCGGCCAGGCGCAGGCCGCGCTTACGCACCTGCAGTCCGAGGCGGCCCTCGCCGCGGCCTCGGTGCATGAAGCCGAGACCGGCATCCGCGCTAGCGACGCCCAGGCCGCCCGCGCCGAGGCCGACCGGCAGCGCTACACGACCCTGGTGCGCACCGGCTTCGTCCCGCGCCGCGACGCCGAGCGGGTCGACGCCGACGCCGCGTCCGCCGCCGCCG
>NZ_JAQGIZ010000067.1 GCF_028290885.1 Phenylobacterium sp. | reverse complement strand
CGGCGGCGGCGGTGGCGGCGGTGGCGGCGGTGGCGGTGGCGGCTCGCCGGAATTCGCCGCGGCCCGCCAGGCGATGATGCAGGCCTGCGGCTCCGACATGCAGAAGCTCTGCCCGGGCCAGCAAGGCCGCGAGGCGATGATGTGCCTGCGCCAGAACACAGAAAAGGCCAGCGGAGCCTGCAAGGACGCCCTGGCCAAGATGCCGCGCCGGCCGCAACCGCCGGCCGGCGGTTGAGGTCTAGAGTCCCCGCCGGACCCCGCGCATGAACCCGTCACGCCCCTTCATCATGCGACCCGTCGCGACCGCCCTGCTCATGCTGGCGATCGTGCTGGGCGGGCTGGTGGGGTTCAAGCTCCTGCCGCTCTCCGCCCTGCCGGAGGTCGACTACCCCACGATCCAGGTGCGGACCCTCTATCCGGGCGCCAGCCCCGAGGTGATGGCCCAGACGGTGACCGCGCCGCTGGAACGTCAGTTCGGGCAGATGTCGGGCCTGGAGCGGATGAGCTCGGTGAGCTCCGCGGGCGCGTCGATCGTCACCCTGCAGTTCACGCTCACCGAAAGCCTCGACGTCGCCGAGCAGGAGGTGCAGGCCGCGATCAACGCCGGCGGCACGCTGTTGCCCGCCGACCTGCCGGCGCCGCCGGTCTACGCCAAGGTGAACCCGGCCGACGCGCCGGTGATCACGCTGGCGGTCACCTCCGACACCCTGCCGCTGACCGAGGTGCAGAACCTGGTCGACACCCTGCTCGCCCAGAAGATCAGCCAGGTCTCGGGCGTGGGGCTGGTGACGCTGTCCGGCGGCCAGCGGCCGGCGGTGCGCATCCAGGTGGGCACGCAAGCGCTGGCCTCCCTCGGCCTGTCGCTGACCTCGGTGCGCACCGCGATCAGCGCGGCCAACGCCAACACCGCCAAGGGCAGCTTCGAGGGCCCGACGCGCAGCTACACGATCAACGCCAACGACCAGCTGCTCACCGCCGACGACTACAAGAACCTGATCATCGCCTCGCGCAACGGCGGCTCGGTGCGGCTGTCGGACGTGGCGACGGTGTTCGAGGGCGCCGAGAACGTGCGGCTGGGCGCCTGGGCGGGCAAGACGCCGGCGATCATCGTCAACGTCCAGCGCCAGCCCGGCGCCAACGTCATCAAGACGGTCGATGCAATCAAGGCCCAGCTGCCGGACCTCACGGCCTCGCTGCCGCAGGGGCTGAAGGTGACGGTGCTCGCCGACCGCACCACCGGCATCCGCGCCTCGGTCCACGACGTGGAGATCGAGCTGCTGATCGCCGTCGTCCTGGTGGTGCTGGTGATCTTCTTTTTCCTGCACAGCCTCAGGGCCACGGTGATCGCCGGACTGGCGGTGCCGATCTCGCTCATCGGCACCTGCGGGATCACCTACCTGCTGGGCTTCAGCCTCAACAACCTGAGCCTGATGGCGCTGACCATCGCCACCGGCTTCGTGGTCGACGACGCCATCGTCATGCTGGAGAACATCTCCCGACACATCGAAGAGGGCGAGCCGCCGTTCGAGGCGGCGCTGAAGGGCGCGCGGCAGATCGGCTTCACGATCATATCGCTGACCATCTCGCTGATCGCGGTGCTGATCCCGCTGTTGTTCATGGGCGACGTGGTCGGGCGCCTGTTCCGCGAATTCGCCATTACGCTCGCCATCACCATCCTGATCTCGGCGGTGGTGTCGCTGACGCTGACGCCGATGATGGCCGCCCGCTGGATGCGCTCGCACGAGGGCGTCACGCCGGGCAGCTTCGGCGAGCGGGTGCAACGGCAGTTCGACCGCGTCGTCGAGCGCTACGACCGGGCGCTGACCTGGGTGCTGGACCGCCAGAAGGCGACCCTGATCGTGGCCGTCGCCACCTTCGCCTTCACCGTCCTGCTCTACATCGTCATCCCCAAGGGGCTGTTCCCGGTGCAGGACACCGGCCAGCTGCAGGCCCGCGTGCAGGCGCCCGAGACGGTGTCCTATCCGCGGATGGTGCAGCTGCAGCAGCAGGTCGCCGACGCCCTCCTGGCCGACCCGGCGGTGGACAACCTGAGCTCCTTCGTGGGCGTCGACGGGGCCAACAACTCGACGATCAACGACGGCCAGATGCTGATCAACCTGAAGCCGCACCACGGCTCGCAGCCCAAGCTGATCCAGCGGTTGCGCGACCGCGCCGCGCGGGTGCCCGGTGTCGAGCTCTACCTGCAGCCGACCCAAGACCTGACCGTCGACGCCGAGTCGGGGCCGACCCAGTACCGCGTCTCGGTGGAGGGCGCGAACACCCAGCAGGTCAAGGACTGGGCGGTGAAGCTGACCGAGGCGCTGGCCAAGGAAAAGAAGCTCCAGAACGTCACCACCGACGCCGCCGACGAGGGGCTGTCGGCCTTTGTCGACGTCGACCGCGACACGGCCGCGAGGCTCTCGATCACGCCTGCGGCGGTGGACGACGCACTCTATTCGGCGTTCGGCCAGCGGATCATCTCGACCATCTTCACCGACACCAACCAGTACCGGGTGATCCTGGAATCGCGGCCGACAGAGGCCACGCCCGCGGGGCTGGCCGAGGTGCAGCTGCCATCGACCGGCGGCTCGACGCCGCTGGCGCAGGTGGCGACCATCAAGGAACGGACCGCGCCGCTGGCGGTGCGCCACGTGGCGCAGTTCCCGGCGGCGACCGTGGGCTTCGACACCGGCCCCGGCGTCTCGCTGGGCGCGGCGGTCAGCGACATCCGCAAGGTCGTCGACAAGCTCGGCAAGCCCAACGGGATCACCGTGACCTTCCTGGGCGCGGCCGGCGCCTACGAGCGGAGCCTGAACAACGAGCTGTGGCTGATCCTGGCGGCGGTGGTCTGCGTCTACATCGTCCTGGGCGTGCTCTACGAGAGCTACATCCACCCGCTGACCATCCTCTCCACCCTGCCCTCGGCGGGCGTCGGCGCGCTGCTGGCCCTGATGCTGACCGGCAACGACCTGGGGGTGATCGGGATCATCGGCATCATCCTGCTGATCGGCATCGTGAAGAAGAACGCGATCATGATGATCGACTTCGCCCTCGACGCCGAACGCGAGCAGGGCAAGACCCCGCGCGAGGCGATCCACCAGGCCGCCCTGCTGCGCTTCCGCCCCATCCTGATGACCACCATGGCGGCGCTGTTCGCGGCGATCCCGCTGATGCTGAGCGTCGGACAGGGCGCGGAGCTGCGCCGGCCGCTGGGCGTCGCCATCATCGGCGGGCTGATCGTCAGCCAGTTGCTGACCATCTTCACGACGCCGGTGGTCTACCTGGCGTTCGACCGGCTGGCGCGCAGGACCGATGCGGCGCGGGGTAAGCCCGCCCCGCAGGCCGAGCCTGGCGGCGCGCCGGGTCCGGAGCCGGGGCCAGAGGCCGCGACGTGAACCTCTCCGCCCCCTTCATCCGCCGGCCGATCGCCACGGTGCTCCTGACCATCGGCCTGGCCCTGGCCGGGATCGCGGGCTTCATGGTGCTGCCGGTGGCGCCCTTGCCGATGGTCGATTTCCCGGCGATCTCGGTGCAGGCGAACCTGCCCGGCGCGAGCCCGCAGACCATGGCCTCCAGCGTGGCGACGCCGCTTGAGCGCAGGTTGGGCACCATAGCCGGCGTCAACGAGATCACCTCGTCCAGCTCTACCGGCTCGGCGCGGATCAGCCTGCAGTTCGACCTCTCGAAGAACATCAACGCCGCGGCCCGCGAGGTGCAGGCGGGGATCAACGCCGCCCGCATCGACCTGCCGGCCTCGCTGCGCAGCAACCCGACCTACCGCAAGATGAACCCGGCGGCCCAGCCGGTGATCATCCTGGCGCTGACCTCCGACACCAGGACGCCCGGCCAGATCTACGACAGCGTCAACAACATCGTGCAGCAGCGCCTCTCGCAAGTGACCGGGGTCGGCGATGTGGAGATCGGCGGCGGCTCGCAGCCGGCGGTGCGGGTGGAGATCTCGCCCTTCGCGCTGAACCGCTTCGGGGTAAGCCTGGAGGACGTCCGCGCGGCGATCCAGTCGGCCAACGCCAATCGGCCCAAGGGCATGGTGCAGGACGGAGGCGGCCGGCGGCTGCAGATCTACACCAACACCGGCGGCGCCAAGGCTGCCTACTACCAGGGGCTGATCGTCGCCTACCGCAACAATGCGCCGGTCCGGCTGTCCGACGTGGCGAGCGTCATCGACAGCGTGCAGGACACCCGCACGATCGGCCTGTTCAACGGCAAGCCCGCCATCGTCGTGCTGGTCACCCAGCAGCCCGACGCCAACGTCATCCAGACGGTCAACGAGGTGCGCGCCACCCTGCCGCTGCTGTCCGCGCAACTGCCCAGCGACGTGAAGCTGCAGGTGGCGTCCGACGCCACCACCAGCATCCGGTCGTCGTTGCGCGAGATCGAGATCACGCTGCTGATCGCCACGGTCCTGGTTGTGCTGGTGGTCAGCGCCTTCCTGAGGAACGTGCGGGCGACGGTGATCCCGGCGGTGGCGACCGTGGTCTCGCTGCTCGGCACCTTCGGGGCGATGTACCTGCTGGGCTTCAGCCTCAACAACCTCAGCCTGATGGCCCTGACGGTGGCCGCGGGCTTCGTGGTCGACGACGCCATCGTGGTGCTGGAGAACACCAGCCGCCATCTCGAGGCCGGCATGGATCGCTTCCAGGCGGCTCTGTTGGGCGCCCGCGAAGTCGGCTTCACCGTGCTGTCGATCAGCATCTCCCTGGTCGCGGTGTTCATCCCCCTGCTGTTCATGGGCGGCCAGGTCGGGCGGCTGTTCCGGGAGTTCGCGGTGACGCTGTCGGCGGCGGTGCTGATCTCGCTGCTGATCTCGCTGACCACCACGCCGATGATGTGCGCCTACCTGCTGCGGCCGAAGGCGGACGAGCGCGAGCCCGGGCGGGTGGCGCGGTTCTTCGAGGCCGGCTTCGACCGCGTCCTGCGCATGTACGGGCGCAGCCTCGACTGGGCGCTCGCCGCCAAGCCGCTGGTGATGCTGATCCTGATCGCCGTCATCGGCCTGAACGTCTACCTCTACATGGCCATCCCCAAGGGCTTCTTCCCGCAACAGGACTCCGGGCGGCTGAACGGCGGCCTGCGCGCCGACCAGAGCATCTCCTCCGAAGAGATGGGCCGGAAGATGAGGACCCTGGTGAACATCATCCGGCGCGACCCGGCGGTGGCCACCGTGGTCGGCTTCACCGGCGGCGGGCGGGCTGGCGGCGGTTTCCTGTCGGTCGATCTGAAGCCGCGATCGCAGCGCAAGGACGGCGGGCAGCAGGTGATCGCCCGCCTGCGGCCCCAGCTCGCCCGGGTGACCGGCGTGAGCCTGTTCCTCAATCCGCAGCAGGACGTGCGGATGGGCGGCCGGCAGGCCAACGCCACCTACCAGTACACGCTGAAGAGCGACAACGCCGCCGACCTGAAGGTGTGGGCGCAAAAGCTCGCCGACGCCCTGGACGGCCATCCCACCCTGACCGACGTCAACACCGACCAGCAGGACAATGGGGTGGAAGCCTTCGTCGAGGTCGATCGGGACACCGCATCGCGCCTGGGGGTGTCCGCCCGTGACGTCGACAACGCCCTCTACGACAATTTCGGCCAGCGGCAGGCCGCGACGATCTATGAGGACCTGAACCAGTACAGCGTGGTCATGGAGGCGGCGCCGGCCTTCACGCGCAGCCCCGACGCCCTGAGCCAGGTCTACGTGCCGGCCAGCAGCGCGGCGTCCGCCGCCCCAGCTCCGAGGGCGCCGGCCACGACCCGCGCGACGACCTCCGCGGCAGCCACGAGCGCCAGCACCAGCACGACGCCGGCGCCGGTCGCCAATCCAGCGCTGCGCGATCCCTCCACGGGCAGCGCCCTCAACACCTCCGTGCAGCGAATGGTGCCGCTCACCGCCATCGCCAAGTTCAGCCAGCGCGCCACGCCGGCCGCGGTGAACCACCAGGACGGCGAACTGGCGACAACGGTCTCCTTCAACCTGGCGCCGGGCGCCTCGCTCAGCGACGCCCAGGCGACAATCGCCCAGGCGGAGGCCGACATCGGCATGCCGAACAACGTCCGCGGCAGCTTCCAGGGCACTGCCCGCAGCTTCCAGGACCAGCTGAAACAAGAGCCGGCGCTGATCGCCGCGGCCCTGGTGGCGATCTACATCGTCTTGGGCGTGCTCTACGAGAGCATGGTGCACCCGATCACGGTGCTCTCCACCCTGCCCTCCGCCGGCGTCGGCGCGGTGCTGGCGCTGCTGATCTTCAAGATGGAGTTCTCGATCATCGCCCTGATCGGGGTCTTCCTGCTCATCGGGATCGTCAAGAAGAACGCCATCCTGATCATCGACTTCGCCCTGGAGGCGCAGCGTTCGCGCGACATCAGCGCCGCAGAGGCGGTCCGCGAGGCCTGCATGTTGCGGTTCAGGCCCATCCTGATGACCACCCTGGCGGCGGGCCTGGGCGCCCTGCCCCTGGCCATCGGGTTCGGCGAAGGCTCCGAGCTCCGCCGGCCGCTTGGGGTGGCCATCATCGGCGGCCTGATCGCCAGCCAGCTGCTCACCCTGCTCACGACCCCTGTCGTCTACGTCTATCTCGACCGCCTGCGCCGGCATCGCGACGAGCGCTACCTCAGCCGCCACGCCGGCGGCGGGGAAGAGGTCCAGCCTGCATGAAGGACGCCGTGATGCGCCTCGCCCGAACCCCGCTGACAGTCCTGACCTGCGCCGCCGTAGCCGGCTGCGCAGTGGGGCCGAACTACGCGCGGCCGTCCGCGCCGATGTCGGCGACCTTCAAGGAGACCGCCGGCTGGTCGACCGCCGCACCGGCGGACACCCTCGATCGCGGCGACTGGTGGACCCTGTTCGGCGATCCGGTGCTGAACGGGCTGGAGGCCCGGGTGCAGGTCTCCAACCAGAACATCATCGCCGCCGAAGCCGCCTATCGTCAGGCCAGGGGCCTGGTCAGCGAACAGCGCGCCGCCCTCTTCCCAACAGTCAACCTGGGCGGCAGCGCCACCCGGTCCGGCAGCGGCAAGGGCGGCAGCGCCATCATCGTCAATCCCGACGGAACGACGAGCGGCGGATCGAGCGGCGGCACGGCGCGCAACACCTACCGCGTCACCCTCGGCGCCAGCTGGGCGCCCGATATCTGGGGCCGCATCCGCCGGACCATCGAGGCCAGCCGGGCCAACGCCCAGGCCAGCGCCGCCGATCTCGCGGCCGCCC
>NZ_JAQGIZ010000028.1 GCF_028290885.1 Phenylobacterium sp. | reverse complement strand
CTGAAGATTTTGGCGCTACGGAAGAAAGCGGAGGCGGCCCTGGGCCCGAAGTTCGACATCCGGCGGTTCCACGACGCGGTGCTGCTGGCCGGACCGCTGCCGCTGGACCTGCTGGAGGCCCGCGTCGACGCCTGGATCGCGGCGGAAAAAGCCAGCGCCTAGCCGGTTCGCCGAACATGACAATTTTGAAACTTTCCGCCTGTGGATTCGGCCGCCTGAACGGTGTTAAGTTAAGACGCCGCTAGGCCCTCCGCGCGTATTTCTCGCCGCGAGTGCAAAAAGGCCCATCTGGGAGGGACGAGGGAAATGATGTCTGCGCGAATTGGCGTGTTGGGTGCGGCGGCGAGCGCCTTGCTGGTCTACGGCTGCTCCTCGACCGAGACGGTGAACGCGCTGGCCACCGGGCAGGCCGCCTCGGCGACCGAGACGGTGGCTGCGGCGGCGTCGCCGGCGACGATCGACAACTTCATGCTGGTGGACGCCCAGCACCTGGAGGCCCACGAGCTCTACCGGCTGAGCGACGCCAAGGCGATCGTGCTGGTCTCCACCGGCAATGGCTGCCCGATCGCGCGCGCCATGATGCCGGCGCTGAAGGCGCTGCGCGACAGGTACGCCGCCCAGGGCGTCGAGGTGATGCTGGTCGATTCCAACCTGCAGGACAGCCGCGAGGCGATCGCCGCCGAGGCCAAGGAATACGGCATCGACATTCCGATCCTGATGGATAGCAACCAACTGGTCGGCGAGGCGCTGGGCGTCACCCGCACGGCCGAGGTGTTCGTGATCAACCCGAAGACTTGGGCTGTGGCCTATCGCGGCCCGCTGGACGACCGCTCCGACTACGGGGTGCAGAAGGCCGCCACCAAGGACTTCGCGGGCGACGCCCTGGCCGCCGTGCTGGCCGGCAAGCCGGCGGCGGCGGCCACCCAGGCCTCCAAGGGCTGCCTGGTGGACTTCCCCGAGCGGGCCAAGGCCGCGCAGCACGCCAAGATCTCCTACGCCAAGGACGTCGCCCCGATCCTGGAGGCCAAGTGCGTGGCCTGCCACCAGGACGGCGGCATCGGCCCGTTCGCCATGACCAACTACCAGATGGTGAAGGGCTTCTCGCCGATGATCCGCGAGGTGATCCGCACCGACCGGATGCCGCCCTACAACGCCGATCCGCACGTGGGCAAGTTCTCCGACGACAAGAACCTGTCGCCGGCCGAGATCAAGACCCTGGTCCACTGGATCGAGGCCGGATCGCCGCGCGGCGCTGGCCCCGACCCGCTGGGCGCGGTGCACCACGTCGCCCCCGAATGGCCGCTCGGCAAGCCGGACCTGGTGCTCAACGTGCCGGCCTACAAGATCCCGGCGTCAGGCGTCGTCGACTACCAGCACCCCTACGTCGTCAACCCGCTGACCGAGGGCAAGTGGCTCCGCGCCTCGACCATCAAGGTCGAGCAGCGCCAGGGCGTACACCACATCCTGACAGGCTACATGAAGGACGTGCCGGACGCCGGTAAGGCGGCGTTCGAGGACAAGTGGGGCGTCTCCGTCGGCGGCTACGCCGTGGGCGCCGAGTCCGAGATCGCGCCGAAGAACGTCGGCAGCTACCTCCCGCCGGGCGGCGCCATCGGCATGCAGACCCACTACACGCCCTTCGGCAAGGAAGTGACCGATCACTCGCAGATCGCGCTCTACTTCTACAAGCCGAACGAGAAGCCGGCGATGGTCATGCACAACTCGGTCATCGTGGACAACACCATCGTCCTGCCGCCGAACGACGGCCACCACCAGGAAGTCGCCTACCTCGAGTTCCCGCACGACGCCCTGCTCTATTCGGCCTTCCCGCACGCGCACTACCGCGGCGCGTCGTCGGACGTCTGGATCCGCTATCCGGACGGCAAAGAGAAGCTGCTGCTCAGCCTGCCGCGCTACGACTTCAGCTGGCAGCGCAGCTACACCTTCGCCGAGCCGATCAAGGTGCCGGCGGGGTCGAAGCTGATCGCCCACTTCATCTACGACAACTCCAAGCGCAACCCGAACAATCCGGACCCGAACAAGCAGGTGGTCTGGGGCGATCAGTCTTGGGAGGAGATGTTCTACACGGCGGTCCGCTACCGCTGGACCGATGAGACCTCGGCCAAGCTGGTCAACTACGACGAGGAACTGAACAAGGACCGCCTGTTCGGCATGCTGGACGACAACATCGACGGCAAGATCGAAAAGACGGAACTCAAGGGCCAGGCCGGCGACATGATCGCCAAGTACTGGGACACCCTCGACAAGAACCACGACGGCGTGCTCGACAAGGAGGAGTTCGCCGCCATGCAGAAGATGATGGGCAGCCGCAAGCGCGCCCAGGCGGCGCCCGCACCGACCGCGGCGCCGGCACCGGCTGCAGTCGCATCGAACGGCGGCAAGTAAGCCCGACCGATCGGAAGACATGAGAGAGGCCCCGGCGCTCCTGAAGCGCCGGGGCCTTTTTCTTTGACCTACTCCGGCCAGAGGTCCTGGATGTCGCCCTTGCGGTTCAGCATCCGCACGGCGCGCTTGACCACCGTCAGCAAGCGCCGGCGGCGCGCCGCCTCGTCATAGGTCATGGCGCCTCGGGCCAGGCCCTCCAGCAGGAAGCGGCCGAGGTCGCGGCTGGTCTGGAAGCGGGGGTCGGCGCCGGCCTGGGCGAGCGCCCCGAAGCGGTCGCCGACCTGGGCGCGGTCGAAGGCCGCCTGGGCCTCTGCGAGCCGGGCGCGCAGCATGGGCTCGGTGCGGGCCGCGGCCTCCAGCTCCGCGAAGGCCACGAACGGCGTCTCGTGCAGCAGCGCCCAATAGCCGTCGATCGCCGCTTCGGAGGCGTCCTGCCCCGGCGCCGCCGAGGCGGCCGCAGCCTCTTCGAACAGCCGCGCGCGGGCGAACTCGATGTGCTCGATGGCCGCCTCCACCAGCTCCTCGCGGGTCGCGAAGTGATAGAGCATGGCGCCGCGCGTCAGCCCGGCCGCCTCGGCGATCACCGAATTGCTGGCGGCGTGATAGCCGATCTCCGCGAACAGCCGGGTAGCGGCCTCAAGGATGCGCGCGCGCGTGCGCAGCGACTTCGGCGTCGCTTTCGCCGGATAGGAGCTCGCGTCCATCGAAACCAAACTAAGGGCGACCTTGGGGAGGTCTGCTCTGTCCGTTCCCTAGCAGGTGGCGCCGCGGCCGCGCCAGCAGAAGGGTCGGTTTCGCAAAACCGACACGGAATCAGTCCAGGCCTGCCTGGAAACTGGGCGAAGCGGGGGCTCAATTGACCGAAGCCGGAATCCGCCGTTACCGGAGCGTGTTCATTTCCGACGTGCACCTGGGCACGCGCGGCTGCCAGGCCGACCTCCTGCTCGACTTCATCCGCCACATGGAGTGCGAGACGCTTTACCTAGTGGGCGACATCATCGACGGCTGGAAGATGAAGAGCGGCTGGTACTGGCCGCAGTCGCACAACGACGTGGTGCAGAAGGTGCTGCGGCTGGCCCGCAAGGGCGTCTCGGTGATCTATGTCCCCGGCAACCACGACGAGGTCATCCGCGACTTCTGCGGCGTCCACTTCGGCGGGGTGGTGGTGGCGCGCGACGCGATCCACGAAACCGCCGACGGCCGCCGCTTCCTGGTGATGCACGGCGACGAGTTCGACGCGGTGGTGCAGCACGCCAAGTGGCTGGCCCTGCTGGGCGACTGGGCCTATCGCGCGCTCCTGGCCTCCAACACCCTGATCAATCGCGTGCGGCGCGCGCTGGGCTTCGGCTATTGGAGCTTCTCGGCCTTCGCCAAGACCCGCGTGAAGAAGGCCCTGCAGTTCATCGAGAACTTCGAACAGGCGGTCGCCGAGGAGGCGCGCCGGCGCGGCGTCGACGGGGTGATCTGCGGGCACATCCACAAGGCCGAGAGCCGGATGATCGACGGCGTCGCCTACATCAACGACGGCGACCGGGTGGAGAGCTGCACCGCGCTGGTCGAACACGCGGACGGGCGGCTGGAAATCCTGGAGTGGTCGAAGCTGCTCGGCGGGCGGGCGCCCGTGCGCGAGCCGGTCCTCGAGCCGCTCGCCGCCTGACCTCCCGGTGAGCTGGCGACTGGTCGATTGACAGGGCGGAAGAACTCATGACAGTGCCGCTGTCATGAAGCCGCCCGCGTCTTCCCCCAACCTGCGCGACCGGCAACGCGAGGAGACCCGCGAGCAGATCCTCCGCGCCGTGGGCCGCCAGCTCGAGGCCGGCCCGCTCGAGGACCTCAGCTTCTCCGAGATCGCCAAGGACGCCCGGGTCGGCGAACGCACCGTCTACCGCTACTTCCCGACCAAGGAATCCCTGCTGGGGGCCTTCTGGGCCTGGATGCAGAGCCAGGCGGTGGCGCAGCCCGAACGGCCGCGGCCGCCCCGCTCCCTGCCGCGCATCCGCGAGGCGATCACCGCCCCGCACGACGCGGGCCGGCCGATGCGGATCCTGCTGGTCACCGACGCCTGGGAGCCGCAGGTCAACGGCGTCGTGCGAACGCTGACCCGCGTGGTCGCCGAGCTGAAGGCCATGGGCCATTCGGTCGAGGTGATCAGCCCCGACCAGTTCAAGACCTTCCCGTTGCCCACCTACGCCGAGATCAAGGTGGCGATCGGCGTCTACGAGCCGGTGCAGGAGCGCTTCAAGGCCTTCGAGCCGGAAGCCATCCACATCGCCACCGAGGGGCCCATCGGCCTGGCGGCGCGGCGCATCTGCGTGGAATGGAAGCTGCCGTTCACCACCAGCTACCACACCCGCTTCCCGGAATATGTCTCGGCGCGGCTGCCTTTGCCGCTGGCCGCCGGCTACGCCTACATGAAGTGGTTCCACAAGCCGTCCGGCCGGCTGATGGTCGCCACGCCCACCATGCGCGACGAACTCGCGGGTCACGGCTTCCGCAACATCTCCTCCTGGTCGCGGGGCGTCGACACCCAGGCCTTCCATCCCCGCCACGCCGCCGACGCGGACGTCTATGCCGGCCTGGCGCGGCCGATCTTCCTGAGCGTCGGGCGGGTGGCGGTGGAGAAGAACATCGAGGCCTTCCTCGGCCTTGACCTGCCGGGAACCAAGGTCGTCGTCGGGCCGGGACCGCAGAAGGACGAACTCGCCGCCAAATATCCGAAGGCGGTGTTCACCGGAGCCAAGTCCGGCGAGGAGCTGGCGGCCTATTTCGCCGGCGCCGACGTCTTCGTCTTCCCCTCGCTCACCGACACCTTCGGCCTGGTCATCCTGGAGGCTATGGCCTCGGGCACGCCGGTGGCCGCCTACCCGGCGCCCGGCCCCATCGACATCATCCCCAACTCCGGCGCCGGCAAGCTCGCGGCCAGCGCCACCGAAGGCCTGCGCGAAGCCTGCCTGGAGGCCCTGACGCTCGACCGCAAGCAGGTGCGGGCGTTTGCCGAGAAGTTCTCCTGGCGGGCCTGCGCCGAGGACTTCGTGCGCAACCTGCAGCCCTATCCGGAGCCGGAGAAGACCCGCTTCTGGCGACGCCTGCGGCGGCTGGCCCGGGTGCGGCGGCGCAGGCCGGAAGCGGCCTAAGGCTCGTGCGCCGGCGCACGTTGGCCGGTCTGGCGGCCGCCTTGGCCGCAGCGCCCATTGCGGCCGTGCGCGCCGCGGAGGAGGGCCCGACGGTCAGCCCGGTGACGGTGGTGGCGCCCACGCCGCTGGGCGGTCCGGGCGTCGAGAAAGACAAGCTGCCGGGCGCCACCGAGACCCTGAGCGCCGCGGACCTGCAGCGGGCCGGCTCCCTGGCCATCACCGACGCCCTCGAGCAGCGGACCCCTGGCCTCAGCCTCTCCGACAGCCAGGGCAACGGCTTCGCCCGCGGCCTGAACTACCGCGGCTTCCAGGCCTCGGCCCTGCAGGGCGCGCCCCAGGGCCTGGCGGTCTACATGGGCGGCGTGCGGCTGAACGAGGCGTTCGGTGACACCGTCAACTGGGACCTGATCCCGGAGGCCGCGGTCAGCCGCATCGACCTCGTCACCGGCAATCCGGCGTTCGGCCTGAATGCGCTCGGCGGCGCGCTCAGCCTGACCATGAAGACCGGCCGCGACGCCCAAGGCGGCACGGCCAGCGTGCAGGGCGGGTCGTTCGGCCGGACCTTCGGCGCCGTCGAATACGGCGCCGTGAAAGGCCCCTGGAGCGGCTACCTCGCCGTCGACGGCGGGCGCGAGGACGGCTGGCGGCGGCGGTCGCCGTCGAGCCTGGCGCGCGCCTACGCCGACCTCGGCTGGCAGGGGGGCCGCGCCGAGCTGCACCTAGTGCTGGCCGGCGGCGGGACCGACCTGGGCGTCGTCGGACCGACGCCGGTCGATCTGCTGGCCCTAGACCGCCGATCGGTCTTCACCTTCCCGCAGACCACCCGCGACCGGAACGGGCTGGTCGCCCTGAACGGATCGTTCAAGGCCTCGGACGCCTGGACGCTGCAGGCCAGCCTCTACGGCCGCGCCTTCCGCCAGGACCACGTGGACGGCAACGACGGCAATTTCGCAGGCTGCAGCGACAGCCCGGCCGATCCGCTGTTCAGGACCCTGTGCGTCGCGGACGACGACTTCCCGGCTGCGATCCGCCCACCTGCCGCGGACTTCCAGGTGCTGGGCGCCAACGGCCGGCCGATCGCCTGCCCGCCGCCGGCGGCGGGCCAGACCGGTCTCTGCGAGGGCGTCCCCTATGGCACGGTCGACGGGACGCGCACGCGCACGGCCACCTTCGGCGCCTCGGCGCAGGCCGTGCGGCATGCGCCGCTCGCCGGCCGGCCGAACCTCCTCGCCCTCGGATTGAGCCTCGACGAGAGCCAGGTGCGGTTCGACGCCGACAGCACCCTTGGCCTGATCTTGCCCGACCTCGAGGTTGCGACGGCGGTGGCCGTGCCGGGCGCAGGCGAGATCATCCGCACCGCCGGCGCCATCGCTTACAACCCGGTGGCCATCCACGCCACGACCCGCGACCTGGGCCTCTACGCCACCGACACGTTGGACGTGACCGACCGCCTGTTCCTGACGCTCAGCGGCCGGTTCAACGGCATGCGGACCACCGTCTCCGACCGCACGGGCGCGAGCCCTGAGCTGAACGGCAAGCACAGCTTTGACCGGTTCAATCCGGCCGCGGGGCTGGCCTACAAGTTCACCGAGACGGTCACCGCCTATGGCGGCTATGCGGAGACCAACCGCGCGCCGACGCCCCTGGAGCTCTCCTGCAGCGACCCCCTTCGGCCTTGCCTGCTGGAGAACGCGCTGGTCGCCGACCCGCCGTTGAAGCAGGTGGTCTCGCGCACCTGGCAGGCGGGCTTGCGCGGCGCGTCGGGCGCCGGCGGCGGGCGGCTGGAGTGGCGCCTCGGCGTCTTCCGCAGCGACAACGACGACGACATCGTGGCGCTGGCCAGCGCCATCCAGGGCCGCGGCTCCTACGCCAATGTGCCGCGCACCCGGCGGCAGGGGGTCGAGGCCGAAGTCGGCTACCTCGCCCCAGGCTGGATGGCCTACGCCTCGGCCAGCGACACAGAGGCGACCTACCGGTTCTCAGGGTCGCTCCCCTCGCCCAACAGCCCGTTCGCCGACGACAGCGGCGATGTCCAGGTGAGGCCCGGCGACCGCATCGGCGGCATCCCGCCCGGGCGCTTCAAGGCCGGCGCGGACCTCTTTCTCACGCCCACAGTCACCCTTGGGGCTGACGTGCTGGGGGTGAGCGCGCAGCGCCGTGTGGGCGACGAATCCAATCAGGATACGCAGCTTGCCGGCTACTGGGTCGTGGGCGCCCACGCCAGCTGGAAGCTGGGCCGGGGGCTCGAGCTGTTCGGGCGCGTCGACAACCTGTTCGACCGCAGGTACGCGACCTTTGGGACCTATTTCGAAACCAGCTCGCTGGCGAACGTGACGCCCTCGCCCCTGCCGGCCAACCCCGACCCGCGCACCGACACGCCGGCGCCGCCGCGGTCCTTCCAGCTGGGCCTGCGCGCCCGCTGGTGAGGCAGGAGTTTGCTTGGCCGCACGTCCTGGTCGGCTGACCCGTTCCAGGTCCGCCGGGAAACGCTCTAACCGAAGCGGCCGGTGATGTAGTCGGAGGTGCGGCGCGTGGCGGGGCGGGTGAAGACCTCGTCCGTGGACCCGAATTCCACCAGCTCGCCCAGGTACATGAAGCCGGTGTAGTCGCTGACCCGCGCCGCCTGGCCCAGGTTGTGGGTCACGATGACGATGGTGTAGTCGGCCTTCAGCTGGGTGATCGTCTCCTCCAGCTTGGCGCTGGAGATCGGATCCAGCGCGGAGGTCGGCTCGTCGAGCAGCAGCACCTCGGGGCGCACGGCCACGCCGCGGGCGACGCACAGCCGCTGCTGCTGGCCGCCGGAGAGCCCGAGGCCCGAGCCTTTCAGGTTGTCCTTCACCTCGTTCCACAGCGCCGCGCGGGTCAGCGCCTCCTCGACGCGGGCGTCCATCTCGGCCTTTGACAGGTTCTCATAGAGCCGCACGCCATAGGCGACGTTGTCGTAGACGCTCATCGGGAACGGCGTGGGCTTCTGGAACACCATGCCGACGCGGGCGCGCAGGCCGGCCAGGTCGACGCCGGGCGCCAGGATGTTCTCGCCGTCGAGGATGATCTCGCCCTCGGCGCGCTGGCCCGGGTAGAGGGCGTACATGCGGTTGAGCGTGCGCAGCAAGGTCGACTTGCCGCAGCCGGAAGGGCCGATCAGGGCCGTAGCCTTGTTGCGGACGAAGGGGATCGACACCCCCTTGAGCGCCTGCGTCTTGCCGTAGAAGAAGTCGAGGTTGCGCACGTCGACCCGCACGTCGGCGCGGTCCACGTCGGCGATGCTGGTCTCGAATTCGTCCACGGCCGGATTGAGGGTGTTCATGAGCGTCGCTGCTCCCTGGCCACGATACGCGCGAGGATAGTGACCGCAAGCACGGTGCCGGCGATCAGCAGCGCGCCGGCCCACGCGAGCCTGCGCCAGTCGTCGTAGGCGCTCAGCGCGAAGTTGAAGATGACCACCGGCAGGTTGGCGGTGGGGTGTCGAAGGTCGAGCGAGAAGAACTGGTTGTTCAACGCCGTGAACAGCAGGGGCGCCGTCTCGCCGCTGATCCGAGCGAAGGCCAGCAGGGCGCCGGTCAGAAGACCGCTCTGCGCCGAGCGCCAGAGGATGGTGCGGATCACGAAGGACAGCGGCGCGCCCAGCGCCACGCCGGCTTCGCGCAGGGTCGCGGCCTGCAGCGAGAGCACGTCCTCGGTGGTCCGGGTGATCACCGGCACGGCGAGCAGCGCCAGGGCCACCGAGCCGGCGAACCCGGAGAAGCTGTGGAACGGCGCGACCAGGCGCTCATAGACGAACAGGCCCACCAGGATCGACGGCGCGGACAGCAGCACGTCGTTCAGGAAACGGATCAGCGAGCCGTAGTGCGAACCTCCGCCATATTCGGCGAGCCAGGTGCCGGCCAGGATGCCGACCGCCAACGCCATGACCATGGCCAGCAGGCACATCATGATCGAGCCCATGATGGCGTTGGCGAGGCCGCCCCGCGATCCGGGCGCCGGCGTCGACAGGGTGAAGACGTCGAGGTTCAGCCCGCCGACGCCCTGTGTCAGCAACGACCAGAGGATCGCGGCCAGCGCGGCCAGCGCCACGCCGGTCACCACCACGCAGAAGGCCTTGAAGACCATGTCGGCGATACGCCGCCGGGCGACCTTGGCGAGGGACGCGGCCATCAGCGCGCCCTCTGGGTGCGGAGCATCAGCCGGGCGAGCCCCAGCACGATGAAGGTGATCACGAATAGCACCAGGCCCAGCGCGATCAGGGCGGCGGTGTGCATGGGCGTCGAGGCCTCGGTGAACTCGTTGGCGATGGTCGAGGCGATGGTCGAGCCGCTATCGAACAGCGACTTCGGGAGGCCGTGCGAATTGCCGATGATGAAGGTGACCGCCATGGTCTCGCCGAGCGCGCGGCCCAGCCCCAGCATCACCGCCCCGATGGCGCCGGTGCGGACGTAGGGCAGGGTCACGGACATCACCACCTCGGCGGTGGTCGCCCCCAGGCCGTAGGCGCTTTCGCGCACCGCCGCGGGCACGGTGAGCAGCAGCTCACGCAGGGTGGCGGCCATGAACGGCAGGATCATGATCGCCAGGATGATCGAGGCCGACAGGATGCCCGAGCCGTTGGGGATGCCGGTGGTCAGGGACTCCAGGAGCGAGCCGGGCTTGGCCGCCGACATCAGCGGCAGTTGCACGAAGCGCGAGAACAGCGGCGCGAACACGAACAGGCCCCACATGCCGTAGACGATCGAGGGGATGCCGGCCAACAGCTCCACCGCCGTACCGATCGGCCGGCGCAGCGGCGCAGGGCAAAGCTCGGTGAGGAAGAAGGCGACGCCGCCGGCAATCGGCAGCGCGATCACCAGCGCCAGGGCCGATGTCACGAGGGTGCCGATGATCGGCCCCGCCGCTCCGTAGACGTCGGTCACCGGATTCCAGGTGGAGACGGTGAGGAAGCTGAAGCCGAACTTCCGGATCGCTGGCCAGCCGCCGATCACCAGCGAGAACAGCAGGCCCCCCAGGGCCACCAGCAGCGCAGTCGCGGCCGAGAAACAGAGGCCCTCGAAGATCCGGCCGAGCAACGCGCCGCGCGGGGCGGAGCGTCGGACCGTCTGGCCAGCTTCGGGAAGGGCGATATCGGACATGGCTCTTGTGCTGACCGGTGGGCCCGCAAAGCCCCGCCGCCTATGCGGCGGCGGGGCCAAGCGGGTCAAGCCTTAGCGGTAGACGGGCTTGCCGTCAGGCCCGACGATCTTGGTCCACGACTTGCGGATCAGGTCCTTCACCGCGGCCGGCAGCGGCACGTAGTCCAGTTGGTTGGCCGCAGCGTCGCCGTTCTTGTAGCACCAGTCGAAGAAGGTCAGCACTTCGCGGCCCTTGGCGGCGTCGGTCTGCTTGTTGTGCACCAGGATGAAGGTCGCCCCGGTGATCGGCCAGGCGTCGGCGCCCGCCTGGTCGAGCAGCAGCAGGTAGAAGCCCGGCGCTGACGCCCACTTCGCGCCGGCCGCGGCCGCCGCGAAGTTCTCCGCCGTCGGAGAAACGAACTTGCCCGCCTTGTTCTGCATCAGGGCGTAGGTCATCGCGTTCTGCTTGGCGTAGGCGTACTCGACGTAGCCGATCGCGCCTGGCGTCTGCTTCACGAAGGCTGCGACGCCGTCGTTGCCCTTGCCGCCCAGGCCCACCGGCCATTGCACGGAGTCGTTGCCGCCGACCTCGCTCGCCCAGTGCTGGGCCTTCATGCTGAGGTAGGTGGTGAACAGGAAGGTGGTGCCGGAGCCGTCCGAGCGGTGCACGACCGTGATCGGCAGGTTCGGCAGCGGCACGCCCGGATTGGCCTTGGCCAGCAGCGGGTCATTCCACTTCTTGATCGCGCCGCGGTAGATGTCGGCGAGGTTCGCGCCGGTCATCCTGATCTGGCCGGGCTTGATCCCCGGCAGGTTCATCACCGGCACCACGCCGCCGATCACCGTCGGGAACATGGCCAGGCCGCCGGCCGCCAGGTCGTCCGGCTTCAGCGGCTTGTCGCTGGCGCCGAAATCGACGGTCGAGGCGTTGATCTGCTTGATGCCACCGCCGGAACCGATCGCCTGGTAGTTCAGGCTGGTCCCGGTCTGGGCCTTATAGGCCTCCGCCCACTTGGCGTAGACCGGCGCCGGGAAGGTCGCGCCCGCGCCCGAAATCGTGCCGGCGGCCCGTGCCTCATTGATTGGGGCCACAGTGGCCGCGCCGACGAGAAGGACCGCGCCGAACGCCGCCCCCAAGGTTTTCAACATGGTTTTCTCCTGAAAAGAGCGCCCCATCCATGCCGCTCTCCGGCCGCTGATTATCCCCCGCCGACGACAGTTTGGTGACATAGCGGCGCCGTAGGCGGTCCCCGGCCGCCGCCGTGCACGGACGGACCGTCACCGAGGCGTCACAAGACTGTCGGCCAGCCGTCATGTGGCTCAGCTACACCGCCGGGCGAGCGCCGGGGGGTCGTTGAGAAGTCACTTTACCCGCGTCGCCGACTGCATGTGACGGCATCAACGAGAACGGGGACAAGATCATGAACCTTCCAACGAAGGGGCCGGCGCGACGCCTCGCGGGCGGCGCGCTGATTGGGCTATTGCTGTCGAGCGCGGCCACCGCCGCCCTGGCGGCGCCCAAGGCGCACAAGCACACCCACAAGACGAAGGAAGCGGCGGCCGACCCGCGCGACGCCAAGATGGCGGCGATGCAGGCGCAGCTCGACGAGATGCGCGCGCAGATGGCCCAGCTGGTTCAGATGAAGAGCTCCGACCAGGGCGAGACCAAGGTCGTCGCCCTCCAGCAGCAGCTCGACACCGTCAACGCTCAATTGGCCGACGTGAAGGCCGCCCAGACCGCCGACGCCTCCGACATCATCACCCTCAAGGCCCCGCCGCCGGTGACCGTCTCCCTGCCGAACGGCAAGCCGGCGCTGGCCAGCGCCGACGGACGCTTCACCGCCAACATCCGCGCCATCGTCATGTTCGACGCCGGCAAGTACTTCCAGAAGAGCAATTTGGCCCCTCAGGTCACCAACCGCGACCTGAACGACGGCACCAACTTCCGCCGCGCCCGGTTCGGCATCGACGGCAAGCTGTTCAAGGACTTCGATTACGCCCTGATCTACGAGTTTGGCGGCTCCGGCGCCGAAGACACCGGCCACATCCAGGAAGCCTGGGTGCAATACACCGGCTGGAAGCCATGGCGCCTCCGGGTCGGCGCGTTCGAGCCGAACATCGGCCTGAGCGCAGCGGTCTCCACCAGCCAGATGATCATGATGGAGCGTCCCGCCCCCGCCGAAGTGGCGCGAAACGTGGCCGCCGGCGACAGCCGCAGCGGCGTCCAGCTGACCGGCAACGGCCTCTGGGGCGAAGGGGACTCCGGCATCGCCACACGCTGGTTCGCCTCGGGCGCCCTGACCGGCAACACGGTAAGCACGCTCAACTCGACGGGCGGCTTCGCGGTCCAGCCGCAGGACGAGCAGACGGGCATCATCGGCCGCTTCGCCCTGGCTCCCTTCGACTCGACCAACTGGCAGGCCCACGTCGCGGTGAACGCCCAGTACGTCACCCAGCCCAATGACTCCGGCGTGGCGGCGAACCCGCGGTATCCGATCCAGCTGCGTGACCGGCCGGAGCTGCGCCTCGACGGCACGCGCCTCGTGGACACCGGCGCCATCGACGCCAAGACCGCTTCCGTCTACGGCGCTGAGTTCGGGTTCACCTCCCACCAGTTCATGCTCGAGAGCGAATATTTCGAATACCAGATCAACCGCCGCATCACGACGGCCGCAACGCCGAGCGATCCGCACTTCCACGGCTGGTACGTGCAGGGCGCCTGGGTGTTGACCGGGGAAAACCGGCCCTACAATCCGGCCGAGGCCCGCTTCGACGCGCCGAAGATGAACTACAACTTCAACCCGGCGGCCGGCACCTGGGGCGCGTTCGAACTGGCCGCGCGCTACTCAGACCTGGACCTCAACTATCACGACTGCGGCGCGGGCAAGGCGATCCCGGCCGCGCCGGCGCCGTGCTTCGACGCGGTGCGCGGCGGCGATCAGAAGATCTCGAGCATCGGGCTCAACTGGTACCTGAACCCCGACATCCGCCTCATGCTCGACTACCTGCATGTGGACGTGAACCGGTTCAACGCCGCGGGCCTGCAGGTCGGCCAGACGTACAACGCCGTCGGCCTGCGCGGCCAGTTCGTCTTCTAGGAATATCCCCCGCGAGCCTCAACGCCGCCGCGCCCCCCGCGGCGGCGTTTTTTTGCTCAAAGCAGGCGGCTGCGCATGGCCTGGGAGAGAAAGTCGATCAGCGTCACGGCGACGATGATTACGACCACGATGGCCGAGAGCTTGTGGTAGGCGAAGCCGTTCATCGCGTCGAACAACAGCTGGCCGATGCCGCCGGCGCCGATCAGGCCGAGCACGGTCGCCGAGCGCGAGTTCGATTCAAACCGGTAGAGCGCATAGGAGGTCCACAGCGGGGCCACCTGCGGGATCACCCCCCAGACGATCTCCTGAAGCCGCGAGGCGCCGGTCGCCCGCACGCCCTCGACGGGTCCCTTGTCGATCGACTCGACGCCCTCCGAGAACAGCTTCGCCAGCACGCCGCCGGTGTTCAGCGCCAGCGCCAGCACCCCTGCGAAGGGACCCAGCCCCACGGCGACGATGAATAGGGTGCCGAGCACCAGGTCCGGGATCGACCGCAGCAGGTTCATCAGCAGCCGCATCGGCTGCTGCAGCCAGAGCGGCGACAGGTTGCGCGCGCAGGCGAGACCGAAAGGAATCGCCAGGATGACGGCCAGGCTCGTCCCCCATAGCGCGATCTGGATGGTCAGCCACATCTGCGCCACGTAGAGGCGCAGGTCCGTGAAGTCCGGCCGGAGGAGCTCCTTGCCGTACTGGCGCATGTTCTCCGAGTTGGTGAACAGCAGCGTCAGGTGGCTCATCTCCACCGGCTTGAAGCCGATGATCAGCAGCGCGATCACGCCGCCCCAGACCAGGATGTCCGGCGCGCGCTGGGCCATGGAACGCCGCGGCGGCGGAGGGATGTCCGCAGGGTTCGCGGCGGCGGGGCTCATCAGACGTCCGGCTCCACGGCGCGCCGTTGCGCCGCGACGGCGTGGATCTGGTCGTAAGCGGCCTGGGCGGTGGCGATCTTGGCCTTGTCGCCGGAGCGGCGCGCTTGCGCCAAGGCCTCGGACGCCTCCATCTCGCGCACGGGATCGAGGTAGCTGTCGTCGGCGGGCCGGAAGCCGCCGTAGGTGAGGCGCTTCAGGACCGCCCGCTGTTTGTCGGCCTGCGGGCCGGCGCCGACGCCGTAGGTCAGGAAGAACTGGCGGATCTTCTCCTTGAGCGCCGGGTCGAGGTCCTTGCGCACCAGGATGGAGGACTCCGGCAGCGGCGGAGACGTCCAGATGACCTCGATCTTGTCGGCGATCTTGGGGCTCTCGCGCTTGGCGAACAGCAGGCCGACCGAATTGTTGGTGGCGACGTCCAGGACCCCGTTGGCGACCGAGAACACATTGGCCTGGTGGCTGGCGTTGCGCACCGCCTTGAAGCACTTGGTCGGCTCGATGCCCTTGGGCGTAAAGAGGTAGGCCATGGGCGCGAGCGTGCCGGACGTCGAGGTCACGTCGCCCAGGCCGAAGCTGTAGCGCTTGCCGCACTTCAGCACGTCGTCGATCGTGATCCCGCTGCCCTTCCGCACGATGAGCACCGATTTGTAGGTGGCCTCCCCCGTGTCCTGGATCACGCGGCCCAGCACCTCGGCGTTCGACCGGTTGACCGCCTGCAGCGCCGGGTCGGCGGAGAACCAGCCCACCTGCACCTGCTTGAACCGCATGGCCTCCACCAGGGCGGTGTAGTTGCTCGCGAAGAAGGGCTTAACCTTCACCCCGATCTGGGCGGACATATCGTCCAGCAGGGGCGTCCAGAGGGGGGCCATGGACTGCTCGTTCTCGGCCGACAGGATCGAGAACGTCAGTTCCTTGGGCGTGGCGGCGGTCTGCGAGGCGGGCTTCTGGCCGCAGGCGGCGAGCGCTAGCGCCGCGGCGACGCCCAGGGCGCCTCCAAGCACGCCCAGAACTTGGCGGCGGCGGATCATTTCGGGGCTCCTTCCCAGAAGACGTCTTCGAATTCCGGACCGTAGATGTCGATGAGCTGCTTGTTCTCGAGACCGGTCGCCGGGCCGTCGTAGACGACCTTTCCGGCCTTCAGCGCCACCACGCGGTCGCAGTAGCGCAGGGCGTAGTCCACCTGGTGCAGGGTGACCAAGACGGTCAGGCCGTCCTTTTCGTTCAAGTCGCGCAGGCTCTCCATCACCTTGCGCGCGGCCACCGGATCGAGCGAGGCGACCGGCTCGTCGGCCAGGATGATCTTGGCCTTCTGCACCAGGGCGCGGGCGATGGCCCCGCGCTGTTGCTGGCCGCCGGAAAGGGTGTTGGCCCGTTGCGCTGCGTAGTCGGCGACGCCGACCCGGGCGAGCGCCGCCATGGCCGCGGTCTTGGTCTCCTGCGGCCAGAGGCCGAGGAGCCCGCGCCAGCCCTCGATCCGGCCGAGCGAGCCCAGCGCCACGTTGGTGAACAGCGACAGGCGGCCGACCAGGTTGAACTGCTGGAAGATGAAGCCGATGCGGGTGCGGATGGCGCGCACCCGGGCGCTGATCCTGCCGTTCTCCTGCACCGGGCCGCCGAAGGCCTCGATGCGCCCCTCGCCGGGATCGATGGTCTGCAAGCCGGAGATCGAACGCAGCAGGGTGGACTTGCCGGACCCTGAGGGGCCGATCAGGGCGATCATCTCGCCCTTGCGGACGTCCATAGAGACGCCGTCCAGCGCGCGGCGGGCGCCGAAGCTCTTCGAGGCCTTCCGGATGGACAGGACGGCGGCGTCTGACATGGACGGCTGGGCTTCCCCGATCGACAGGCGCGAGCGGGCGCTCTGCCGCCCGTCCCTCGCCCGGGCTTCATGGCACGGTCGCCCGCATGCGGTCTAGCGCGGCGAAGCTCGCGGGCGCCGCCCGTGGATAGAACTCTTTACATCGGGGTCCATTGCCCCTATTTGCGCGGGTTCCGGCGGACCCGATGTCCTGAAAAGCGCTGCTAACGCCGGATTGGGTTCAACAATCCGTTGGGGGTTGCGTGAGGTGCAGACGTACCATACGCCCCTGGACCTGGTCCGTGAGCGGTCACCGGAGCGTCCCGTCGCCCTAGCGCGACCCGACGCAGTGGCCACCGCAGCGCACTGGTTCCAGGACAATTTCAAGGGCGACGTGTTCTACGCCGTTAAGGCGAACCCGTCGCCATGGGTGATCGAGACGCTCGCCGCCAACGGCGTGACGTCCTTCGACGTGGCCTCGATCCGCGAGATCGAGCTGGTGGGCCGGCATGCGCCGGGCGCGCGCATGGCCTTCATGCACCCGGTGAAGAGCCGCAGCGCGATCACCGCGGCCTATCGCGACCACGGCATCAAGACCTTCGCCCTCGACACCCATGAGGAGCTGGCCAAGATCCTCGAGGCCACCGACGGGGTCGATGACCTGACCCTGATCGTGCGCCTGGCGGTGAACGCCCACGGCGCGGCCTATTCCCTGTCCGGCAAGTTCGGCGTCGAGACCCACGAGGCCTCGGCCCTGCTGCTGGCCGCCCGCCGGGCCACGCAGGACCGCCTGGGCGTCTCGTTCCACGTGGGCAGCCAGTGCATGCGCCCGACGGCCTTCCAGGCGGCCATGGCCCAGGCCAGCCGGGCTATCGTGCGCGCCGGCGTGATGGTCGACGTCGTCGACGTGGGCGGCGGCTTCCCCTCGGTCTATCCGGGCATGGTGCCGCCGGACATGGCGGACTACCTCGACTCCATCGAGCGCGGCTTCGCGGAGATGATGGTCCACGAGGACACCGAGCTCTGGTGCGAGCCCGGGCGCGCCCTGGTGGCCGAGGCGTCCTCGATCCTCACCAAGGTCGAGCTGAAGAAGGGCGACGCGCTCTACCTGAACGACGGCAGCTACGGCAGCCTGTTCGACGCGGCGCACACCAAATGGCCCTTTCCGGTCAAGCTGTTCCGCAAGGACGGCGGGGCGGCCATCGAGGTGGAGGGCCCCCTGAAGCCCTTTCGTTTCTATGGGCCGACCTGCGATTCCATCGACCACATGCCGGGGCCGTTCTGGCTGCCGGAGGACATCCGTGAGGGCGACTACGTCGAGATCGGCATGCTGGGCGCCTATGGCGTAGCCATGAACACCAGCTTCAACGGCTTCGGCGACGCCGAGACCGTCGAGGTGAAGGACGCCCCCATGGCCTCGATGTTCGGCTTGGCCGGCCGCTCGATCCGCCTGCCCCGCGAGGCGCAGGAGGAGGAACGCAACAAGGTCGTCCGGCTGTCGCGCCCCAAGGGCGCCGCCGGCAAGAAGCGTCGGCGGCGCTAACAGGCTGACATTCTGACGTGTTAAAGGCGCGGCCGGTCGCTCCGTCCCGGTCGCGCACTCACCATGGACGGGCGATCACCTCTCAGAAGGGAACTTCCGAAGATGAACGCTGACGTTCAGAAATCGAACCGCAAGGCCGAACTCCTGGCCAACACCGTCGAGCACGTGGCGATCGACCAGTACGACGCCCGGCCGGTGATCGACGCCATGCGCAAGATGAGCTTCACCAGCCGCGACACCGCGCGCGCCGCCGACATCTGGTCGATGAGCCTCGAGGACGCCTCCTGCTCGACCTGGCTGACGCTGGCCGGATCGACCAGCGCCGGCGGCTGCATGCACATCTACCGCGACATGCTGAAGTACGGGATGATCGACGTGGTGGTGGCCACCGGCGCCTCCATCGTCGACATGGATTTCTTCGAGGCGCTTGGGTTCAAGCACTACCAGGCGCAATCGAACGTCGACGACCGCGACCTGCGCGACCTCTACATCGACCGCATCTACGACACCTACATCGACGAGGAAGAGCTGCAGAACTGCGACGGCACGATCTACGCGATCTGCGAGAGCCTGGAGCCGCGCCCCTATTCCAGCCGTGAGTTCATCCACGAGATGGGCAAGTGGCTGGCGGCAGGGAACGCCAAGAAGGCGGGATCGCTGATCCAGACGGCCTATGAAGAGGGCGTGCCGATCTTCTGCCCGGCGTTCACGGACTCGTCGGCCGGCTTCGGCCTGGTGAAGCACCAGGTCGAGCGCATGAAGGCGGGCAAGCCCTATCTCACCATCGACTCGGTCGCCGACTTCCGCGAGCTCACCGACATCAAGATCGCCGCCGGGGCCACGGGCCTGTTCATGGTCGGGGGCGGGGTGCCGAAGAACTTCGCCCAGGACACCGTGGTCTGCGCCGAGATCCTCGGCCACGAGGTCGAGATGCACAAATACGCCGTGCAGATCACCGTCGCCGACGTGCGCGACGGCGCCTGCTCATCCTCGACGCTGAAGGAGGCCTGCTCCTGGGGCAAGGTGGACGTCACCTGGGAGCAGATGGTGTTCGCCGAAGCCACCACCGTGGTGCCGCTGATCGCCTCGGACGCCTGGCACCGCGGCTCCTGGAAGACCCGCACCAAGCGCCGCTGGGCCAAGCTGTTCGACAAGGCGGCTTGAACGGTTGAATCCGCCACGCGGCTCTGCAAAACCGGAAGCTGGAACTCGGGGAGAGCGTGGAATGGCGTGGAAGCTTGTGATGGCCGCGGCCGCGGCCGCGGTCGCGACGCTGGGCGCGGCGCCGGCGCCCGCTCAGGCGCCGATGGCCGCATCCACGGCCCAGGGCTACCTCGGCGACGCCGCGCCCGACACCTACAAGATCTTGCCGCCCGCGCCGGTCGCGGGGACGACCCGCTATGAGGCCGACCGGGCCATCTACCTCGGCACGCGGTCGCTGAAGGACACGCCGCGCTGGGGGCTGGCGCAGAACGACGTGAACCAGCTGGCGATCCTGAAGGACCTGTCCTGCGCCGTCGGTGTCGAGCTGAACCAGGCCAATGCGCCTAAGACCGTGGCGCTCGTGGCCCGCGTGGGCCGCGATGTCAGCCGCGCCACCGACCGGCCCAAGGACATCTACAAGCGCCAGCGCCCCTACCTGATCGACGAGGGCCCGATCTGCATCGACAAGACCGACGCGCTGGCCAAGAGCCCGGACTATCCCTCCGGCCACAACACCTGGGGCTGGACGGTGGGCCTGATCATGGCCGAGCTCGCGCCCGACCGGGCGACCGAGATCCTGGCGCGCGCCAGAGCGTTCGGGGAGGGCCGGCTGGTCTGCGGGGTGCACAACCTGAGCGCCGTGGAAGCCGGCCGGATGAACGGTTCGATCGTGGTGGCCGCGCTGCATGGGCAGGAGGCCTTCCGCAAAGACCTCGATGTGGTCCGCAAGGAAGTCGCCGCGGCCCGCAAGGCAGGCCCCGCGCCTGACCCCGCCGCCTGCGCCAAGGAAGCCGAGATCGTCGCCAAGTCGCCGTACTGAGCTAGATGCCGGCGTACCATTCGTAGCCGCGGTCTTCCCAGAAGCCGCCCTTGCCGCGCCCGAGGTGGGCGTAGTCGGCGACGGCCTCGACGCGCATGACGTACTTGGCGTGCTTGTAGCCGAGCTGGCGTTCGACCCGCAGGCGCAGCGGCGCCCCGTGCGCCACCGGCAGGGCGCCGTCGTTCATGGCGTAGGCGAGGATGGTCTGCGGGTGGTAGGCGTCGATCAGGTCGATGCTCTCGTAGTACTGGCCCGAGCCATCCAGCGTCTGCTCCAGCGTGTCGCCGCAATGGAAGACGATATAGCGGGCGTTCTTCTTCAGGCCCGCCTGGTCGAGCAGCGATCCCAGCCGGGCGCCGGTCCACTTGCCGATCGACGACCAGCCCTCCACGCAGTCGTGGCGGGTGATCTGGGTCCGCGACGGCAGGGCGCGCAGCTCCGCCAGGCTCAGTGACAGCGGCCGCTCCACCAGCCCGTCCACGACCAGGCGGTAATCGGCGAAGCCCTTGTCGCGAAGGGCCACATAGTCGGGGTCGGTCGGGTCGATGGAGCCGTTGGGCCGAAAATCCGGCGAGATGTCCGCCGGCTTGAATTCCCGGGCCAGCGCCTTGCGGTCGATGACCAGCCGCTGGACGCGCCGGGTCAGGCCCTCGGCGCTGGCCAGGAAGCCGATGCCCTTGGGGTTGTTGGTGATCCGGTCGCAGGCGCCGAGCACCAGGGCTGCGGCCGAGGCCAGGCCCGCCTGCAGCCAGCCGCGGCGGTGGGTGGAGATCGTCATGGGACGTCTCGCAGTTCGGGCACGATGGCGTAGCGGCCGGTGATCATCGAGCGGATGTTGTTCCACGTTCCCGACGCGACCACCATGAACAGGTGCAGCAATATGAAGCCCACGATCGCGGTCGCGGTCAGGAAGTGCATGGTCCGCGCCGACTGGCGTCCGCCGAAGAAATCCACCAGCCAGGGCGCCCCCGCGTCGAACCCCGGCGACATGCAAAGGCCGGTCAGCACCATCAGCGGCAGCAGCACCACCACCACAGCCAGGTAGGCGCCTTTCTGTAGGACGTTGTAGCGGCGCGCCTCCTCGCCCTTGGGGAACTTCAGCCGCGCGTGGGTGACGATCTCATGCCAGATGTTGCGCGGCTTGAGGTCGGCCCCGGTGGGCGCCAGGTCCTTGGCGATGTGGCCGCCGGCCAGGCCCACCAGCCAGTAGACCAGGCCGTTGATCACGAAGAGCCAGGCGAAGAAGAAGTGCCAGTGGCGGCTGTCGGCAAGGTCGCGGAAGCTCGGCACGGTCGCCCAGGACGGGAAGGCTACCGGCTCGCGCGATCCGACCTTGCCGGAGTAGCCGAGCACGCCGGTGGTGTCGAACTTCGCCGAGCCGATCTGGATGACGCCGATCATCCGGTCGCCCTTGTCCTCCGCGCCGATCGAAACCCACGGATGGGCGAAGGTCGATTTCTGCCCCCAGTAGAGGGCCGGATGGGCGCCGAAGATGTTGAGGCCGCTCATCAGCAGCAGGGTCAGTGCGAGCACATTGATCCAGTGGGTGGCGCGGGTGACGCCGGCGTGGCGGTAGACCAGCGTCTTCCTGGGTTTGGCCATGGTCAAACGTTCCTCCCGCTAGTGTCCCGATTCCGAAGTTCGCAAGCGCTTGCGGCTGGCTTTGGCGAACTTCGGAATCGATGAGGACACTAGC
>NZ_JAQGIZ010000294.1 GCF_028290885.1 Phenylobacterium sp. | reverse complement strand
AGAGCGGTGGATTCATAACCCACAGGTCGGCGGTTCGATCCCGCCCCCAGCTACCAGGGCCCTGGCGCGGACGGGACCCTCCCCATGACCGTGGGGGGGTGTACCAAAAGAGGGGACACGCACGACTTTTGGTGCGCGCCCCGACACCATGTTCTTGCTCATCGGGACGCGACGGCCGCAGCCGAAAAGTCGTACGTGTCCCCATTTGCCACAGCTTGTGGCGGTTGCAGACGAGGTGGTCGCCGTCCTCCACCGCGCTCATCTGCAGCGAGGGCGCGATGGCGCTAGTGGGCCGACGGTCTCAGGTCGGGTCGGCCGCTGGCGGTCTCAGGCGCGAGCGCTTGCTTGTACTTGTCGACGTCGTCGGTGACGTTGAAGGCGTAGGTCTCGATCACGGTCGGCGGCTCGTACTCCAAGTTAAGCTTGGTAAAGACGGGCCGCAGCCGGTCGTTTTGGAAGGCGTCGAAATCCTGGCGGGACTCCCAGACGTCGCAGACACAGATACCGCTCGCGTCGAAGCCGCAGGCGTGGCTCAGGGCGCCATGCGGCGGCTGGGCCTCCAGATTGAGCTCCTGGATGATCGCGTCGTAGGCGCTCTGGTCGATGCGGTTCGAACGAAACAGAGCCATTATGGTCATGGCGGCCTCCGTTCAGATGGCTGGCCCGAGGCCGGGCCGGCGCGGCGAGTATACGCCGCCGGCTGCCAGTCTGCACCCCGTCCGTTGCGTATGGCGTCTGCGTCCTGAGCAGGCCTCGGCAGCGTTGGCTAAGGCCCCGTGCCAGTGCGGAGTAAAGCGGACCCTTCCTCGACTGGGCGTTATGGGAAATCAAAAGAGGGGACACGTACGACTTTTGGTGCGCGCCCCGACACCATGTTCTTGCTCATCGAGACGCGACGGCCGCAGGCGAAAAGTCGTACGTGTCCCCATTTGCCGATCTGCCGAAAACCGGACTCCACGAATGACTGTGCAGGGTGGGAGGCGGACATTCCGAGCGCCATTGCATTAAGGTTCCACGCTATGGACTAGTGACCGATCTTCGTCGGAAATTGGAGCTCGCGTGCCTTCGCCGGAACTTCCAGTCCTTGCCTTCCGAGACGCCGAAGCGTTCGAGACTTGGCTCGCCGATCAGCCGGAATTAGTCGCTGGCGCTTGGCTGACGTTCGGCAAGCTGGGCGCGACGGAGGCGACGCTAAGCAAGTCGGACGCGATCGACACTGCCCTCGCCTATGGCTGGATCGACGGGCAGCTCGGGCGCGTGGACGAGCACTATTACAAGGTCAGGTTCACGCCGCGTAAGGCCCGCAGCGCCTGGTCCCAGGTGAACCGGGAGCGCGTGGAGCGTCTGATCGCCGATGGTCGAATGAAGCCCGAAGGCTTGGCTGAGGTGACGCGCGCGAAGGCCGACGGACGTTGGGACGCGGCGTACGCACCCCAGAGCCGCGCGACGCCGGACGCGGACCTTCTGGCCGCCCTCGATTCGCAGCCTGATGCGCGCCGATTCTTCGACAGTCTCGACGCCGCGAACCGCTTCGCGGTGCTTTATCGCGTCCACCAGGCGAAGGGTCCGGAACGTCGCGCCGCGAAGATCGCCGAAATCGTGGCGCGGCTTGCGTCAGGCGAGGCCTTCCATCCCCGCCGCGAGCGCCGCGGCTAGCCGAGCGTCAGCGCCGGCCTGGCGCTCCCTTCTTACGTCCGCTCAAGGTCGATTCTCCCCCTTGGCTCAGATCCCGCAACTCTCCGTTCGTGGCGCCGGGCCTGCGCTTCTCACCCCGCGCGGACGAAGTCGGCCATCCACCCGTCCCGGCCCTTCGGCAGGTCCGTTTTCTGGCGCGGCAGCGCAGACCTTGGAAACGGCTTCCGAGAGACGTCCTTCCTCCCGCCGGAGCGCGCTCAGCTCGCGCCCACGTCGAGCAGCACCTTGCCGCCACGTTCCACGTGGGCCACGGCGTCCTTGATGGCCGACAAGGGATAGGTCGCGGCCACTGGGGCATAAAGCCGACCCGATCGGACCAATTCGGCTGCCTCGACGACGAACGGCCGGATCTTCGCCGCGTGCTCCGGGTCGCTCAGGAAGAATCCGTGCACCGAAATGCGTTTAAAGATCAGCGCTAGCGCGCTGATCGCAATGGGTGCCTTGCCCAGCGCGGCATAGGCCACGAGCGTACCGTCGCGGCCGAGCAGATTGATCAGGTTTGCAGCGGACGGGCCGCCGACGCCGTCGATGGCGAGGCGAGGGGCGGCCGTTCCGAGAGCGGCCTTCACCAGGTTCAGACCTTCCGGCGTGTCCTCGATCACCAGATCGGCGCCCAGCGTTTTCAATTCGTCGATCAATTCCGGTCGACGGACAATATTGATCGTCTTTAAGCCACGCGCTTTGGCGAAAGCGATGACCGCGCGACCCACGCCCGAATTGGCGGCATTTTGGACCACCCACTCGCCGGGCGCGAGGTCGACGAACTCACTCAGCAGCAACCCAGCGGTCGGCGGATTGATGGTCAGCATGGCGAGCTGCTGCGGATCGACATCGGCGGGCAGTGCGAACAACTCGTCCGCCGGCACGACGATCCGCTCGGCCCAGGCAAGGCTATAGAGCGGCGTCAGGACGCGATCGCCGACCGCGACATTCTCCACGCCGGGACCGACGGCCAGGATTTGGCCCACACCCTCGTTGCCAATGATGCTCGGCAGGCTAGGGCGAAACGGGTAGGCGCCGTGGACCACCAGCAGGTCGCTGAGATCGATCGGGGAGAATTCGACGCCGATCAGGACTTGGCCGGGGCCGGGCGCTGGGGGTTCCTGGACCTGGACGAATTCGAGACTCTCGACGGGATTGCCGAAGGCGGTGAGGTGAACGGCCCGCATGGGAGCCTCCTTGCTTTCGCCGGCCGCCCCATATTTATCGTTGCGACCATCATGATTGATTTTAGGTGGCAATCGCAATCTCTGGAATCAAGCCCGTAGCGACACGGAGACAGTCGGTGAAAGTCACCAAGGAAAAATCGGCCGCGAATCGCGCCGCGCTGACCCAGACAGCAGCGCGCCTGTTCCGGGAGCGGGGGATCGATGGCGTCGGCGTCGCGGAGATCAGCAAGGCGGCGGGCCTGACCCACGGAGCGCTCTATGCCCAATTCCCGTCGAAGCAGGCTTTGGTTGGAGAGGCTTTGGCGCATGGGTTGGCTAGCGGCCACGCCCACATGACGGCGTCCAAGCCCCACGGCGCGCCCACTTTGTCCGACCAACTGGATCTCTACCTGGCGCTCGATCACCGCGACAATCTGGCGGGGGGCTGCGCCATGGCGGCATCGGCAAGCGAAATCGCCCGGCAGGACGAGGCCGTCAGCGCGCGCTTCGCCGAAGGCTTCGAGCAGATGGTCGGGGCGGTTCAGGCGGCACTGGAAGCGACGATGCCCACGGCTGACGACCGCGCGCGCGCATTGACCATCGCGGCTGCCATGATCGGCGGGGTCGCGATGGCCCGGGCGACCGCGAAATCGCGGCCGGATCTATCGGATGAGATCATGGCCGCTGTCCGTCGCGTGTTGGGCGAGGTCGGCGGCGAGGGCGGGGAGCCGAGCCGGAAAGGCGCCTCGAGCGCGCCCTCGGGCCGCCCGTCTAAGCTCTAGCCAGATGCGGGTTCATGGCAATGTATGAGTCTGGCCGTAGCCGCCCCTAGCTATCACCCCCTATCGCACCGTCGCGGAGCCCCACTCGTTCCAGGCGGTGATCTTGGGGGTGTTGGGGACGTACATGCTGTCGACCTGCTGCAGGTCGAAGCCGGCGGCGGCGATGGCGGTCGAGATGGGCCGGGTCAGGTGGCAGCCGCCGGCGATGCGCTTCCACAGGGGCTCCAGGCGGCGCTGCCACTTGGCGATGTCGGCGTCCGGGGCGAGGCCGTGCTCGCAGAAGAGCAGGGTCCCGGTGGGCCGGAGCACCCGGCGCGCCTCGGCGAGCGCCGCCTGCGGCGTGTGCACGGAGCACAGGGTGAAGGTGCAGACCACGGTGTCGAAGCTCGCATCCTCGAAGGGCAGGGCCTCGGCGGTCCCGTCTTCGATGGCGACAGACAGGCGCGGGTCGCGGGCGGCGGCCAAGGCTCGGGCGCGAAGCTCGGGCGCCGGATCGACGCCGGTGACGCGGGTCACCCTGTTCGGGTCGTAGAAGGCGAGGTTGAGGCCAAGGCCGATGCCCAGCTCCAGGACCCGTCCGGCGGCCTTGGGCACGACCTTGGCGCGCTGCTTCATGATCGGCGAGGAGGAGCAGCCGCAGGCGAGCAGCTTCGGCAGGATGAAGCGGTCGTAGAGCGAAGCCATGACCGTCCTCCTCGTCCTAGCGCGGATCGTAGATCTTCGGCGCCGGGCCTAGCGCGACGGGTCCGAAGGTCGTGCGGCCGGCCTGGAAGTTGAGCGTCGCCTGGGCGGCCTCGCCGCCGCCCTGCCGGGCCTGCGCCACCGCCGTCGCCGCCCGCGCCGCTTCCTGGTCGATGACCCCCTCGTCGCCGAGCGCGCCCAGCGCCTTCGGCGCCTGGCGCAGGGTGACGTCGAGCACCCCGGTCAGCCGCCCGTCATGGCTGACGCCGAGGCTTCCCGAGTTGGCGCCGACCACCGCCTCGCCGGCGGTGATCCCGGCCTGGCGCACCGTCATGCTGCCGCCGGCGTCGGACCAGTGGCGCACCGCGCTCGGCCAATCGGGGCCGGCAAACGCGCTCATCTTCGACAGCGTCGAGTTCCAGACGATGGAGATCGGCTTGTCGCCGGCCACGCGGGCGAAGATCCCGGACAGGCGCGCCTTGCCGTTGTCGAGGCGGACGAAGACGCCGCCCTGGTCGTCCGGCCCGGCGCGCAGGTGGAACTCCACCCGGTCGGCGGCGGTGAGCGCGAACGGCTGGGCGCCCGGCTGCGGCGCGAAGATCAGCTTGACACCCTCGAACGAGAAGCTCGGCGGATGGGCGTCAGGGTGCGAGAGGCTGGCGCGGATCAGGTCGCCCTTGACCGTTACCGGCCCGCCGGCCCGCCGCACGAAGGTCAGCCCGTCCGGCGCGGCGATCAGCCACTGGGTGGGCGCGTGCATGAAGGCCTCGCCCTCGATCCGCGGCGCCTCCAGCGCCCAGCCGGAGGGCTCGCGCAGCCGCACGTCGGTCAGGCTGACGTCCAGCCGGAATGGGTATCCCGTTACCTTACGGTCCTTCCAGGACAGCTGCCACCCGGCCTGGGCCAGGCCCTGCGCGGCCGCGTCCAGCCGGGTCTGCGTCTGCCCCTTCGCCCAGACCCAGAGCCCGCTCCAGGCCGCCACAGCAAGCCCCAGCGCCACGAACGGCAGGTAGAGGCCGAGCCGGCGGGGTTTGCGGGGCGGAGACGGATCGTGCACAGACATGGGAGCTTCTTACTGCCGCGGGGGGGGATGTCGAACGCGCTTTGGGTCTTCGGCTACGGCTCGCTCATGTGGCGGCCCGGATTTCCCTTCGCCGAGCGGGTCGCCGCCACCCTGCCGGGCCGCCGGCGGGCCTTCTGCGTCTACTCGGTGCACCACCGCGGGACCTACCAGCGTCCGGGCCTGGTGCTGGGCCTGGCCCCCGGCGGCTCGGTGCGCGGCATGGCCTACCGGATCGCGCCCGCGGATTGGGCCCAGGTCTATGCCTACCTGCTGGAACGCGAGCAGCCGACCGAGACCTACGTGGAGGGCCGCAGGTTCGTGCGCCTGGCCGACAGCCGCAGGGTCGAGGCGCTGGTCTTCCTCTCCGACGTGCACCACCCGCAGTGGGCGGGACGCCTCAGTCTCGAGCGGCAGGCCGAGCTGATCGCCGGCGCGACCGGGCTGTCCGGCCGCAACGTCGACTACCTGCGCGACCTCGTCGAGCACCTCGGCCAGGAAGGCGTCCACGACCGCTCGATGCAGGCCCTGCTGGAACTGGTCGAGGCGCGCGAGGCTGCCCACGCCTAAAGCGGCAGCAGCGCCGTCGACGCCGTCTCGATGCGCTCCTGCAGGATGCGCATGAACTCAGCGCGCTTCAGGCCCGCCGGGATCGGTTCGAGGTATTCGTAGACGATGGTCCCGGGCCAGCGCCGCAGCCCGTGGGCCGGCCAGTGGACACCGGCGTTGGTGGCCACGGGATGCACGGGCACGTCCAGCTCGCGGTAGAGGGCGGCGATGCCCGGCTTGTAGTCGCCGGGAAGGCCCGGCTCGCCGCGGTGGCCCTCCGGGAAGATCACCACCTGCCGCTCGTCGGCGAACCGCTCTTTGGCGTCGGCGACCATCTTGCGCAGCGCCGTCGCCGCGCCCGCCCGGTCGACCGAGATCATCCCCCCCTTCTGGGCGTACCAGCCGAAAAACGGGATCCACATCAGCTCCTTCTTGGTCACGAAGCAGCTGTCGGGCAGCACCGCGAACTGGGCGAAGACGTCGAACATGCACTGGTGCTTCGGCGCGATCAGGGCGCGGGCCTTGGGCATGTAGCGCTGGCCGCGGAACTCGACGCGGATGTCGCAGACCACGCGCAGCAGCAGCATCACGCCTTGCGACCAGACCCGCCAGGACCGCACCATCCAGATCCGCGGCCCCAGCATCAGGGGTGAGATCAGCAGCACCCAGAACACCGACCACAGATAGAACAGCGCCGCGAAGAGATAGGATCGGACGAGCAGCAAGGTCAGCCCTTCTGAGGCGCCGCGGGGCTGGCGCGGGGGCCCAGCCCCAGCACCGCCTCGCGGCCGAGGATCGCCAGATACTTGCTATACTCCACCACCATCAAGCGCGCAGCGCGCGGCGTGCGCCACCATTGGCGGGCCTTCAGGATCGGCGTGGGCACGGCGTAGGGCTGCAGGGTGACGGCGGCCGGCCGCAATACCGCGCGCAGCTCCAGCATGGCGCGCGGCATGTGGTAGTCGGTGGTGACGATCGTCAGGCTGTTGTAGCGCATGGCCTTGGCCCACTCGGCGGTCTCGCGGGCGTTGCCGACGGTGTCGACGGCGTTGAAGCCCAGATCCACACAGCAGTCGTAGAGCCGGCGCACGGTGTTGGAGGCGGTGCGCAGCTGCTCGCGGCTCACCCGGCGGTCCACGCCCGAAACCAGCACGCGCCGTCCGCGGTGCGCGGCCAGCAGCTCGACGGCGGCGGCGATGCGCTCGTTGGAGCTGGCGCCGGTCAGCACCACGATGCCGTCGGCGGCCGGCGGATCCGGCTGCGGCGTCGACTGCTGCACGCGCGCGGCGAAGGCCATCAGGCCGGACGCCCAGATCAGCGCCAGCACCAGGAAGGCGGCCAACGACTTCATCGGGGGAGCGACTTCACTGCATGTCCCGGATCAGCCGGATGGCGGTGACCTGTGCCGCGACGGCGGCGACCAGGGCGGCCAGCAGCGGGCAGGGGATCACCGCCAGGATGTCGCTCCAGGCCAGCGGCACGGCAGGCGTCAGGCCCTGGCCGCCGCCGGCCAGCCGCAGGCCCGCGCCCAGGATGCCGGCCGCCCCGGCGCCGATCAGCCCGGCCAGGCCTGCGACACGGGCGAAGCGGACCTGGAACAGCCGGGCGATAAGGCCGTCCTCGGCGCCGGTCATGTGCAGCACCTCGACCACGTCGCGGCGGCCTGCGAGGCCGGCGCGGGTGGCGAACGCCACCACGGCGGCGGCGGCGGCGGCGATCAGGACGAAGACGCCCGCCCCCAGCCAGCGCACCAGCCGGCCGGCGCGGCGGATGTCCTTGATCCAGATGGAGTGGTCGTCGACCGTCGCATCGATCCCCTGGGCCTTGAGCGCGGCGTCCAGGCGCGGCGCGGTGGTGGGATGCTTGGGGTCCAGCGTCACCGCCACCAGCCTGGGCACCGGCAGGTCCTCCAGGTTGCTGACGTCGCCGAGCCAGGGGCGGATCAGGTCGTAGGCCTTGGCGGGCTCCAGCGCGCGGGCTTCGGCGACGCCGGTGGCCCCGGCCAGGGTCTCGGCGGCGCGGGCGGCCGCGGCGTCCGGCGTCTCGCCGCCGCGGGGCCGTACGACCACCGTCGCCTCGCCGGTCAGCTGATTGGTCCAGCCGCGCGCGGCGCGGTCGGCGGCGATCACCCCCATGGCGGTCAGGCAGGCCAGGAAGCAGAGCACGGCGACCACGAAGATCAGCGCGCCGTCGCGGGCCTCGCGCTCAGGCAGGAAGGGGGCCGGACGCCAGCTGATGGGGTCGAAGCGCTCGCTCATGGCGCCGCGGGGCCCAGCGCCGGCCCGGCGTCGATCCGCCCGCGCTCCAGATGCAGCACTGGCTTGCCGGAGCGCGCGATCAGGTCCTGGTCGTGAGTGGCGATCACGACGGTGGTGCCCAGGCGGTTCAGCTCCACGAACAGGCGGAAGATGCGCAGCGCCATCTCCGGGTCGACGTTGCCGGTCGGCTCGTCGGCCAGCAGGATCTCCGGACGATTGACCACGGCGCGCGCAATGGCCAGCCGCTGGCGCTCGCCGCCCGCCAGCGTCGGCGGCAGGGCGTGCATGTGGGCGCCCAGCCCGACCCACGTCAGCAGCTCGGCCACGTCGGTGCGGTAGTCCGGCGGCTTGCGGCCGGCGATCCGCAAGGGCAGCGCGGCGTTGTCGAACGCCGAGAGGTGGTCGAGCAGCAGCAGGTCCTGGAAGACCACTCCGATCCGCCGGCGAAGCTGCGGGCGGGCCTGGGCCGGGGCGCGCGCCACGTCCTGGCCGAACAGGTGCACGAATCCCTTGGAAGGCCTGGCGGCCAGGTAGATCAGCTTCAGCAGCGAGGTCTTGCCGGCGCCGGACGGGCCGGTGACGAAGTGGAACGAGCCGGGTGACAGGGCGAAGTTGACCTCGCGCAGCACCTCCGGCCCCCGCCCGTAGCGCATGGAGACGTCGTCGAAACGGACGACCTGTTCGGCGGTTCTGGTCGCCGGGGCGGCGCTGGGGTTTCTGGACATGAAGGCCGAAATCGGCGACCTCGGATGGGAGGTTTGCTGGAGCGTCCGATTCGACTGTCATGATACTGACCTGTCCAGAGTGCGCCACCAGCTATTTCGTGGACGACTCGCGGATCTCGCCGGCTGGGCGGACCGTGAAGTGCTCGAACTGCGGCGCGCGCTGGACGGCGTTGCCGGAGGGCGCGGCGGCGGCGCAGGACGAGCCGCAACCGCAGGTGGAGCCCGCGCCCGCGGCCGAGTCCCCAGCGTTCGTCGACGAACTGGTGGTCGAAGGCCCCGATCCGGCGCGGCCCGTTCCGTTCGTCGCGCCCAGGCTGACGCCGCCGCGGCAGGACCCGACAGGCAAGGTGCTGGTCTGGGGCGGCAGCGCCGCGGTCGTAGCCGCGCTGATCGCCGCCGCCGTCATCTTCCGCGCCCAGGTGGTCCAGCTGCTGCCCGCCAGCCAGGCCGCCTACGCCGGCCTCGGCATGCCGGTGGAAAGCCTGGTAATCGAGAAGGTCCATGCCGAACCGACCTTCCAGGGCGGCCGGCCGGTGCTGGCGGTGACCGGTCAGATCCGCAACAGGCGCGACGCCGCGGCCACCGTCCCGTCGCTGCGAGTTAGCCTGTTGGACCGCGGCGGCAAGCCCGTCACCGTCAAGGTCGCCCGGCCGATCGACGCCCGGGCGCCGGCGCACGCGGTGCGCCACTTCGCCATCGCCATCGTCGATCCGCCCGCCGGCGTCCACGACCTGGAAGTGACCTTCGAGACCGCGGCCAAGGCCCCCGCGGCAAAAGGCGCGGCCCCGCGCGCCGCCGAGGCGATCCTTGGCGCGCCGGCGCCGATCGACGCCAAGCCCTTGCCGCCGGGAAGCCCGGACGCCCTACTGTCCCATGACTGACGCCGTTCCTGCCGTCCTGCTCTCCGAAGATGAGGTCACCGGGCGGGTGGACGCGCTCGCGCGGACCATCGCGCCGCACATCGACGACGAGACGGTGGCCGTCTGCCTGCTCACCGGCGGCCTGTGGTTCTGCGCCGACCTCACCCGGGCGCTCTCGCGGCGGGGGCGCAACATCGGCTTCGACGCCCTGTGGCTGGCCTCCTATGGCGATGCCCGCGCCAGCCTCGGGCGCTGCGAGGTCCGCGCCGACCTGCAGCGGCCGCTGGCCGGACGCACGGCGCTGGTGGTCGACGACGTCTTCGACACGGGCCTGTCGCTCTCGGAGGCCGCCCGGCTGGTGCGCGACGCCGGCGCCGGCAAGGTCATGACCTGCGTCTTCGCGCGCAAACCCTGGCCGACCCAAAGGGCCATCGAGCCGGACTTCGTCGCCTGGGAGGCGCCTGCCCGATTTTTGGTCGGTTACGGCATGGACGCGGCCGGGCGCTATCGGGGACTGCCCTATATCGGCGCGTTGGACTAGACAGACGCCAAGCTCGACAGTTCGCCACGAGGCTGTCGCATCCTGGCGCTATGCGCTGCGTTCCTTCCCCATCGGAGCTCACATCTTGACGAGACGCGCGGCGGCCCTGGTGGCCCTCTTGATCCTTGGCGGCTGCGGCCAGGCGGGACAATCCGGCGGCAAGGCCACCGACAAGTTCACCGGCCTCGACGCCGAGATCCTGAAGTGGCGGACCGAGATCATTGCCGCGGACCCGCTCTGCAAGAGCCAGGCGGCAGACCAGAAGTGCGAGAGCTTCGAGGTCGCCTGCAAGGCGGAGCGCACCGTCACCCCGGCCGACCAGGCCAAGGGGATCACCGCCCGCGTGGTGGCGGCGATGACCTGGAACGGCTTCGACGCCAAGTTCCAGCACGCCCAGTCCGGCTCCCGCACGTCGGAGTTCTCCAAGACCGGATCGGCCTGGACGCGCGCCGAGCATCCGCCGGTCAACATGAGTTCCTGCGCCGACCTCTAGGGAACGGAGCGTCACAGCGCCGGTTGTATGACCGCCGGCTTTAGGCGACTGTTCCCGCGGGGTTGGAGCGGGGCGTCATGGGTCTCAGGACCAAGTTCAACCTGATGCTGCTGGTGGTCGCGCTGGTGGGCGTAGGCCTGTTTGCGCTGGCCGCGACGCCGATCCTCGAGGCGGTGACCCGCGACGAGGTGCTGCAGAGCTCACGCATCATGATGGAGAGCGCGGCCGGGGCGCGGAAATACACGTCCGAACAGATCGCGCCGCTGCTGAAGGGCGACATGGAGGCGACGTTCCATCCGCAGGCGGTGTCGGCCTATGCGGCGAAGAAGAACTTCGACGTGCTGCACGCCAAGTTCAGTGACTACAGCTACCGCGAGGCGGCGCTCAATCCCACCAACCCGGAGGACCGCGCCAGCGACTGGGAAGCCGACATGATCAACGACTTCCGCGACCACCCGCAGAAGACGGAAATCGTGTTGCAGCGCCAGACGCCGATCGGCCCGACGCTCAACCTGGCCCGGCCGCTGATCAACAAGCCGGCTTGCATGAGCTGTCATTCGACGCCGCAGGAGGCCCCGAAATCCATGGTGGCGCTCTACGGCGCCCAGAATGGCTTCGGCTGGAAGCCCGGCGCGGTGATCGGCGCCCAGATCGTCAGCGTGCCCATGTCGGTGCCCATCGCCCGGGCCGCGCACGTTCGGCTGCTCTTCCTCGCCATCTACGGCGGCGTCTTTGCGCTGCTGTTCCTGCTGCTCAACCTGCTGCTGGGGGTCATGGTGATCGGGCCGATCGACAAGATGGCCAGGACCGCGCAGGCGGTGAGCCTTGGTGAGATGAACGTCCCGGAATATGTGCGCGGCGGCTCCGACCAGATCGCCCGCCTGTCGAACGCCATCAACCTGATGCGGCGCAGCCTCCAGGAGGCCTTGCGCATCCTCTCGGAGGAATGAAAACTGCGACGCCTGAATGGGGCGCCGTCAGATGACCACCTACTTCCTGAGCTGCGCCCGGCTCGACGAACGCATCGCGCTGCGGATCGCCGACGAACTCATCGCGGCGGGCGTTTCGGTCTGGGTCGACCAGTACGATATCCGGCCAAGTCAGCACTGGGACCGGGCCGTGGAGACCGCGGTGCGCGGATGCCAGGGCATGATCGTGATCCTGTCGCCGCGCTCGACCGCCTCGCCCAACGTGGCCGACGAGGTCAGCGTCGCCATCGACGGCGGCAAGGAGGTCATTCCGATCCTCATCGAGCCCTGCACCTTGCCGCTGAGGATGACGCGGATGCAGTTCATCGACGCCAGCAAGGACCGGGACGGCGCCGTCCGCCGTTGCCTGGCCGCGATCCGCGCCAAGGAGCCGGACGCCGCAGCGCCGGACCAAGACGCCGGCCATGCGCCGTCCAGGCTGTCCGCCGAGGTCCTCCGCGACGCGGAGCGCCGCCTCACGAGTTTCATGGGGCCGATCGCCGGCGTCCTGGTCCGGCAGGCGGCGGGCAAGGCGACGACTGCCGTGGACCTCTACGAGACGCTCGCCGGCAGCATCGCCAACCCACTCGACCGCAAAAGCTTCCTGGACTGGATCACGGAGCACAGGCCGGCCGGGCAGGTGGTGACGCCGCGGGCGACGAAGGTCCCCGAAGGGCCTCCGGCGCCAGGTGGGATCACGCCGGAAGAGATCGACGCCATCACCGGCGCCCTGACCCGCCACCTGGGCCCCATCGCCGCCCAGCTGGTCGCCCGCGAGCGGCGCGCCGCGGCGTCCAGGCACGACCTCTGCCAAAGGCTCGCCGCGCGCATCGCGGGCGAGAAGGACCGCGCGGCGTTCCTGAAAGAAACCCGGACGGCATAGCAGCGGACCGCCGGAATCCTGAGCCGGCCGGCCGCGGCCGAACGGGCCGGATTCGCCGTCTGCCGAGCCCAAGCGTGGGCGGAAAATTCAACCTGCCGGGGAAAACGCGAAACTTCGCCTTTCGCGTGGAACCGAATGTGGCCATTTCGTGTTGGCGCATCGGGAACACTCTGGGAAGGATCCGATGTCATGAAGAAGTTAGTACTTGCGGCCACCTTTGCGGCCGCAATGCTTGGGGCCGTCCCCGCCGCGAACGCCGCCACTATCCTGGCGTTCACGTTCTCGCCGGACGGCAACTCCGCTGTGGCGTCGTTCAACAGCAGCGGTTCGGGCGCCACCTTCACCGATCTCTATACGTTTACGCTGCCCGCCGGTTTCGCCTCCACATCGCTTACCTCGGCGGCGGTAAACGGGACGACCGACACTGCTTTCACCAGTGTTCTCTTGAACACCATGGTTCTTACCACCAACGCGACGGGCGCTATCGACTCGAAGAGCCTTCTCGATGTGCCGGTATCCGCGGGCCCCAACACGCTCACGGTGAACGGCACGAGCGGCGGGCTTTACTCCTACGGCGGCAACATCAGCTTCGCCAAAGCCGTGGCCAGCGTTCCTGAGCCCGCTAGCTGGGTGTTGATGACCTTGGGCTTTGGCGGCCTTGGCGCGGCCCTGCGCAGCAAGCGGCGCATGGCCTACACAGGCATCGCGGCCTAAGCCTTGTGACCGCGACCTGCTCCCGAACTCTCTGGCGGGTTGCGTCGGTCGCCGCCTAGGTTCGGTCAGACGCCTGGAGATTAGACAGCCTCGGTCGGGTTCGCCCCGGCCGGGCTTCGTCTTTTGAGGATTCGTCGCGGAACGCTCGTTCAGTTAGGGTGTTTCCCAACGTGGGACGCCAAAAGCCAGTGGGGCGCTGTATCCGCATGCCGAGATACCAACTCTACCTGCTCGATGAGAAGGGCCACATCAAGGAGGCTGTTTCCTTCGACGTCGGCTCGGACGAAGAGGCCAAGGACTATGTCCAGGTCCAAGGCGAGCAACGCGCCATGGAGCTTTGGAGCGGTTCGCACGTCGTCGAGCAGTATCCGGCGCGCGCCCACGGCTGAGACCGTGGGGCCGCTTCAGAGCCAGGGCGCGGCGTGTTCGCGCGCCAGCATGTCCTCGTAACTCGGACGCGGGCGGACGACCGCGAACTCCGAGCCCTTCACCAGCACCTCGGGCGCCAGCAGGCGACTGTTGTACTCGCTCGACATGGCGGCCCCATAGGCGCCGGCAGTCATGAAGGCCACCAGGTCGCCGGCCTCCAGCGGGGGCAGGGCGCGGTCGCGGGTGAAGGTGTCGCCGGTCTCGCAGATCGGTCCCACGACGTCATAGGTCACAGGCTCGCCGGCCCGTGGCTTAACCGGGCGGATGTCGTGGTAGGCGTCGTACATCGCGGGCCTGAGCAGGTCGTTCATGGCCGCGTCCAGCACCAGGAATTTCCGTCCCTCGGGCCGCGCATTGACGTGCAGCACGCGGGCCACCAGCACGCCGGCGTTGGCGGCGATCACCCGGCCAGGCTCGAAGGCGAACTGGACGTCGAGGCCGGTCACCACCGTGGCCAGCATGGCGGCGTAGTCCGCCGGTGTCGGCGGCGCGGGCATGTCGAAATAGGGCACCCCCAGG
>NZ_JAQGIZ010000004.1 GCF_028290885.1 Phenylobacterium sp. | reverse complement strand
GACCGGACGCCGCGCGTCTCGCGAAGGCGGCGGAATGTGCTAGAGGCACGCGCCATGACGACCCCGCTCAGCCATATCCGCAACTTCTCCATTGTGGCCCACATCGACCACGGCAAGTCGACCCTGTCCGATCGCCTGATCCAGGAGACCGGCGCGCTGACCCAGCGCGAGATGACCGAGCAGGTGCTCGACAACATGGACATCGAGCGCGAGCGCGGGATCACCATCAAGGCCCAGACCGTGCGCCTGCACTACAAGGCCGACGACGGCGAGGAGTACGTCCTCAACCTGATGGACACGCCGGGGCACGTGGACTTCGCCTACGAGGTCTCCCGCAGCCTCGCGGCCTGCGAGGGCTCGATCCTGGTGGTGGACGCCAGCCAGGGCGTCGAGGCCCAGACGCTGGCCAACGTCTACCAGGCCATCGACAACAATCACGAGATCGTGCCCGTCCTGAACAAGGTCGACCTGCCGGCCGCCGAGCCGGACCGGGTGCGCCAGCAGATCGAGGACGTCATCGGCCTTGACGCCTCCGACGCGGTGCTGGCCTCGGCCAAGACCGGCCTCGGCATCCACGACGTGCTGGAAGCGGTCGTGAAGCGCCTGCCGCCGCCCAAGGGCGACCGCGACGCGCCGCTGAAGGCGCTGCTGGTCGACGCCTGGTACGACCCCTACCTCGGCGTCGTGGTGCTGGTGCGGGTGATCGACGGCGTGCTGCGCTCCGGCCAGCGCATCCGGATGATGCAGCAGGGCTCCACCCACCTGATCGACCGCATCGGCTACTTCCGGCCCAAGCGCACCGAGATCGAGGAGCTGGGCCCCGGCGAGATCGGCTTCATCACCGCCCAGATCAAGGAAGTCGCCCAAGCCGCGGTCGGCGACACCATCACCGACGACCGCAAGCCCGCCACCGAGGCACTGCCCGGCTTCCGCGACGTCCAGCCGGTGGTGTTCTGCGGCCTCTTCCCCGTCGACGCCGCCGAGTTCGAGGACCTGCGCGCCGCCATCGGCCGCCTGCGCCTGAACGACGCCTCCTTCACCTACGAGATGGAGACGAGCGCCGCGCTGGGCTTCGGCTTCCGCTGCGGGTTCCTGGGCCTGCTCCACCTGGAGATCATCCAGGAGCGGCTGAGCCGCGAGTTCGACCTCGACCTGATCGCGACCGCCCCCAGCGTGGTCTACAAGATCAAGCTCACCGACGGCTCGGAGATGGAGCTGCACAACCCGGCCGACCTGCCGGACCCGGTGAAGATCGCCTCGATCTCGGAGCCCTGGATCAAGGCCACCATCCTGACGCCGGACGAATACCTCGGCTCGGTGATCAAGCTCTGCCAGGACCGGCGCGGCGCGCAGCGGGAGCTGTCCTACGTCGGCGCCCGCGCCCTGGTGGTCTACGACCTGCCGCTGAACGAGGTGGTGTTCGACTTCTACGACCGGCTGAAGTCGATCTCGAAGGGCTACGCCTCCTTCGACTACCAGATCGAGGAGTACCGCGACGGCGACCTGGTGAAGATGTCGATCCTGGTCAACGCCGAGCCGGTGGACGCGCTCTCCATGCTGGTCCACCGCGACCGGGCCGAGGCCCGCGGCCGCGGCATGGTCGAGAAGATGAAGGAACTGATCAGCCCGCACATGTTCCAGATCCCGATCCAGGCGGCGATCGGCGGCCGGATCATCGCCCGCGAGACGGTGCGCGCGCTGCGCAAGGACGTCACCGCCAAGTGCTACGGCGGCGACATGAGCCGCAAGCGCAAGCTGCTCGACAAGCAGAAGGCCGGCAAGAAACGCATGCGCCAGTTCGGCAAGGTCGAGATCCCGCAGGAAGCCTTCATCGCGGCGCTGAAGATGGACGCGGACTAGGGGCCAGCTCCGACACCTCCGCCGCCTCGGGTTTCTTGCCGGCCGCCTCCGCGTGGCGCGCGCCGGCGAGGATGCCCGGCAGCGCATAGTTGCCTTCATGGCAGGCGTACTCGTAGAGCGGCCCCTTGGTGGCGTTCAACGGCATCTCGCCGCGCCAGGTCCGGGTGTACGCCTTGGGGTCCTCGACCTTGAACTCGTAGAGGATCTGGCTCGGCGAAAGGCGGGTGAAGCGTTCCGTCACCTTGGCGTCCTCGGAGACGTAGAAGGTGGTCGGAATGCCGGGCCGCAGCGACTCTCCCGGATTGAAGTTGGTGGTTTCGACCACCAGGGTGTCGCCCTCCCACCAGCCGACGCTGTCGCCCATCCAGGGCCGGATGTTCGCGGGCAGGTGGCGCCGGTCGCCCAGGCGCACGATGCGCGCGTCGTGGTCCATCTCCACCAGGATGACCAGGTGATCCCGATCCTGCTGGATCTGATAGGTATTGTTGTAGAGCACATTCATCATCGGCGGCCCGGCGGTGGAGCCGAAGCCCAGCAGGCAGCGCTCCGCCGGCTGGCGGACTTCGGGGCCGTCGAAGTTGCCCATGATCCTCGCCACATCGGCCATGAACCGCCGGCGGCCCTCAGGGCTGTAGGGGAGCCGCCCGTCCTCCGGCTCGGTCAGCCAGGAGCTCCGCAGCTCGCCGCGGAGGCTGCCCACCTTCGAGCCGGGATCCATCCAGAAGGTGTTGTAGCCGCCCGGGTCGGTCCCCTTCTCGGGCGCCGGCGCCTTCGGGTCGGTGGGCCGGACGTCCGCCTGCTGCATCTGGGTCCACCACTGCTCCAGGGTGCGCGCCTCGGCCGGCGAGATCACCAGGGACTTGACCTGCGGCGGGCGTTCGAGCTGCGTGAGCGAGGCGTTGGACCAGAGGCCGGAGAGGTCCGGCTGACCGAAGCCGTTGCGCGGCGCCTTGTAGGCCTGCGCCCCCGCCGAGCCGGCCAGGAGGGCGGCGCTGACGGCGGCGACCAGCGTCCAGGCCTGGATTCGATTGATCGAAAGCGTCATCTGCTCAACCCCTCCCGTCCCGGTGGGCGATCGCTGCCGATTATGCGCCTTCCGGGTCGCCGGAGCCACCGAGGCCATGGCCGACAAGCTGGCACCTGTCGGCAAGGTCGAGATCCCGCAGGAAGCGTTTAGCGCGGCGCTGAAGATGGACGCGGATTAGCGGGCACGAGCCACCAGAGCGCGATCACGAGCGCAAACAGCACCAGATACATCGCCCCGAACACCCAGATCGGCAGCGGCCAGTAGATCAGACCGTTCACCCAGCGCATGATCAGAGGCTCGCCGCTGGCTCCGGTCAGCTGGTCTTGCCAGAGCGTCAGGAAGCAGGCGCGGCCAAGCATCGCCTGCAGCGCCACCACCGCCCAGGACGCGATGTGCAGCAGCCGCCACCAGCGGATGCGGACCCACCGCCAGCCGCGCGCTGCGCCGAGCGGGATGGCGATCAGGCCGAGCACGTTGAAGGCGATGACCACCAGGTGCACGCTGAGGATGACTTCGCCGAGCGCTGCCGGGTTCATGTGGCGACACTGACCCTTCGCCCTTTGTGAGAGAAGGGAGACAATTGGAGCATGCGCTTCCTCTGCGATGAAATGCTGGTCAGGCTCGCCCGGCTGCTCCGGGCCGCGGGCTACGACACCTATCTGGCCAGCGGCGGCGAGGCGGACGCGGCCCTGCTGCACCTTGCCCGCGAGGAAGGCCGCATGGTGCTGACCCGCGACAAGCGGCTGGCGGCGGCCTCGCCGGACTCGGTGCTGATCGAGGGCCTCGGGGTCGAGCAGGAGGCGCTGAGCCTTTCGGACGCCGTCCCGATCGGCTGGGACGCGGACCCCTTCAGCCGCTGCGTGATGGACAATGCGCGGCTGCGCGAGGCCAGCGCGCCGGAGGTCGCGCGCATGCCCACCTCCGTCCGCACCGGCGAGGGTCCCTTTCGCGCCTGCCCGGCCTGCGGACGGCTCTATTGGCCGGGCAGCCATGTGCGGCGGATGAACGCGCGGCTGGCGGCGATCGCCCAGACGCGTCTTGGAGCTTGACTGTCACGCTGCGTCCGGCGAAATCCGCTCCGAACTCGGAGGGGATTATTCCATGCGTAAACTGATCGTGCTGGCGGCGGCGGCTTCGGCTCTGCTGGTGGCGAGCTGCAACACCCTCGCCGGCGCCGGCAAGGACGTGCAGGCAGCGGGCAAGGCTGTCACCAGCACGGCGGAAGACGCCAAGCACTAACTCTTCCTTCTTCGAGGGAACGGTGGGCGCGCCTGGGGGGTTCGGGAGGTGTCCTCCGGAGGTCGTCATGAGCAAGCCTGTGCAACGCGGCCGGCCCCTGCGACCGATCGGCCGGGCGTCTTTTCTTCCCGTCTCATAGGGCCCATATCCCCGCCATGGCAGAGATCGTTCATCCGTTGAAGCGCTCGCTGTTCCGGGGCCTTTCGGGACACTGCCCGGCCTGCGGCAAGGGCCAGCTGTTCTGGAAGTACCTGAAGGTGAACGGGCGCTGCGAGGTCTGCGACACCGACCTCGCCCGCTACCCGGCCGACGACGGCCCGGCCTACCTGACGATCCTACTCGTCGGTCACCTGGTGGTGGCGCCGTTGCTGTTCTTCCCGATCGTCTGGCGCTCGAACCCGGCCTACTCCCTGCCGATCATCCTGATCCCGCTGGCGGCGCTCACCCTGGCGCTCCTGCCGCGCATCAAGGGCGGCTGGATCGGGCTGATGTACGCCATGGGCGTGAAGGACACCGACGCCCACCTGCACACGGCCGACTTCGCCGACTAGAGCTTGTCCCGTTTCGATTCAATCGGAACGGCGCGCTCTAGGATTTGCTTGGTCGATCTTCCTGATCGGCTGACTTGTCCAAGTCAGCCGGGAAACGCTCCAGGCCCCGCTCCGGAACCTCCACCATGACCGCCCGTTTGCTGCCGCAGTCGGGGGACACGAAGGAGGAGACGCGTGAGCCTAGGCCTTATACTTATCATCATACTGGTGCTGCTGCTGGTCGGCGCACTGCCCACCTGGGGCCATTCCCGCAGCTGGGGCTATTTCCCGAGCGGCGGACTTGGCCTGATCCTGGTGATCATCATCGTGCTGGTGCTGCTGGGGCGGATATAGCGCCCAGCCCCCTGGCGTAAGCCGTCGGATCGCCTAGCATCCCCTCGAAGCAGGGGGGATGCATGGCGCGGGACGAGGCGAAGACGGCGGATGAGCGCATAGAGCCGATCACCGCCTTTCGGCGGATCAAGGCGATCCTCGGCGGCTCCGCCGGCAACCTCGTCGAGTGGTACGACTGGTTCGCCTATTCCTCCACCAGCCTCTATTTCGCGGCCCACTTCTTCCCCAAGGGCGAGCAGACCGCCCAACAGCTGCAGACCGCGGCGATCTTCGCGGCGGGGTTCGTCGCCCGTCCGGCCGGCGCCTGGCTGATGGGGATCTACGCCGACCGGGCCGGACGCCGGGCAGCCCTGACGCTGTCGGTGGCGCTGATGAGCCTGGGCTCCTTCGCCATCGCCATCCTGCCGACCTACGCCCAGATCGGCGTGCTGGCCCAGCTCGGCCTCTTGGCCGCGCGCCTGGTCCAGGGCCTGTCGCTGGGCGGCGAGTACGGGGCCAGCGCCACCTACATGTCGGAGATGGCCGGCAGCAAGCACCGCGGCTTCTGGTCATCCTTCCAGTACACCACCCTGATCGGCGGCCAGCTCACGGCGCTGGTGGTGCTGGTCGTCCTGCAACACGTGCTCTCCAAGGCCGCGCTGGAGGCCTGGGGCTGGCGCATCCCGTTCGCCATCGGCGGGGTGCTGGCCATCGTGGTGTTCTGGATCCGCACCGGCCTCGACGAGACCCGCGCCTACCTGCGGGCCGCCGCCGAGACCGCCCGGCGCGGCCAGACCATGACCCTCTTCCGCGAGCATCCGAGGGAGTTCGCGATCGTCCTGGTGCTCACCGCCGCCGGCTCCTTGGCCTTCTACGCCTACACGACCTACATGCAGAAATTCCTGGTCAACACGGCCGGCTTCTCCAAGGACACCGGCACCGCGATCATGGCCGGAGTGCTGGTCCTCTACATGCTGATCCAGCCCGCGGTCGGCTGGCTCTCGGACCAGGTGGGCCGCAAGACCACCATGGCGGTGGGCCTGGCGGCCGGGGCGGTCGCGACCTATCCGGTGATGACGGCCATCGCGCATTCGACCTCGGCGCTCGAGGCCTTCGGCCTGGTGATGATCCTGGTGCTCTGCCACGCGGGCTATTCGGCGGTGAACGCCGCGGTGAAGGCCGAGCTGTTCCCGGCCCACGTCCGCGCACTCGGCGTGGCCCTGCCCTATGCGCTGGCCAACGCGCTGTTCGGCGGCACCGCGGAATATATCGCCGAGTGGCTGAAGCAGGCGAAGATGGAAAGCGGCTTCTATGTCTATGTCGCGATCGTCATGCTGGTCGGCGCCGTCGCCGCCGCGCGCCTGCGCAACACCAACGTCACCAGCCTGATCGCCGATGATTGAGCTCAGCCCCCTGAACATCGTGGCCGTCAGCCTGTTCGGCGTGTGCTGGCTTTTCTACCAGCCGCTGCTCACCCTCCTCGGCCGCCGCGGCGGGGCCGTCATCAACACCGACCTGACCGTCGTGCGCAGCGCGTGGATGCACAACATGGCGCGGCGGACGAACCGCTTCATGGACGGTCAGCTGCTGGCGCAGACCCTGAGCTCGTCCTCCTTCTTCGCCTCGTCGAACCTGATCCTAATCGCCGCCACCGCCGGCGTCCTGTTCGGCGGCCAGGCGAGCTTCCGCAACGTCTCCAGCCTGGCGGTGATCAACACCTCGTCGCGGCTGCTCTTCGAGGGCCAGCTCGCGCTTGTCGTGCTGACGCTGGCGCGCGGGCTGCTCGACTTCATCTGGGGGATCCGCCAGCTCAACTACGTTCTGGCCGCCATCGGGGCGACGCCCGAAAGGGCGGACGACGACGCCCACCATGCGTTCGGCGACGTGGCCGGCCGCCTGCTCAACCCAGCGCTCCACTCCGTCAACTCCGGCGTCCGCGGCTACTATTTCGCGCTTGCCGCGGCGGCCTGGCTGTTCGGCCCGATCCCGTTCATGGTCGCGACCCTCGGCGCGGTGAGCCTCCTGATCTGGCGCCAGCGCCGCTCGCCCGCGGCCCGGGCCATCGCCGAGCTGCGCAAGCTGATCGAGGCTGCGCCGCCGGGTGAACCGGAAAAATTCGTGGCCCAGTCGAATCCCCTGGGGGACGAGCGTCTCTGAGATGACGCGGCGCTCCGCGTCGGCCAATCTGGCGCAACGGGAGAGGACCACATCATGCAATATCTGCTGCTGATCTATACGGACGAGAAGCTCTGGGCGCCGGAGACAGGCACGGACCCGGCCGTCCTGCAGGAGATCACTGCGGCGCACATGCGGCTGGGCGCGGAACTCAGCGAGGCCGGAGCCATGGTCGGCGGCAACCGGCTGCAGCCCACGGACACCGCAACGACGGTGCGCAACGTGGCCGGCTCGCAGAGCCTGCACGACGGCCCTTACGCCGAGACGCGCGAGCAGCTCGCCGGCTATTACCTGGTCGAGGCGCCGGACCTTGATGCGGCGATCGCCTGGGGCAAGAAGATTCCCGGGGGCCCGAACTATTCCGTCGAGGTCCGCCCCATCCACGTGATGTAGGCCGATGAGCAGCCGGCAGGCCGAGCGTGTCCTGGACGACGCCGTGCGGGAGGCGGGCGACCGCATCCGCGCGGCGCTCGCCATGCGCTTCCGCGACCTCGACATGGCCGAGGAGGCCTTCGCGGTCGCCAGCCTGCGGGCCGTCGAGACCTGGCGCCGCGACGGCCCGCCGCGGGATCCGGCCGCCTGGCTCTATGCGGTGGGCCGCCGGCGGGCCTTCGACATCGGCCGCCGCGCCAAGGTGCGCGGGGCGGCGGTCCACGACGCCCCGGAGCCCGCGCCGGACCCCGAGACGATCCTGATGGCGGCGTTCGAGCCGATCCCCGACGAACGGCTGCGGCTGATCTTCATCTGTTGCCACCCCGCGCTCGCGCCCGAGGCGCGGATCGCGCTCACCCTGCGAACGCTCTGCGGCCTGTCCGTGGAGCGGATCGCCCGCGCGTGGCTGACCAGCGAGGTCGCCATGCTGCAGCGGCTGACGCGGGCCAAGCGCAAGATCCGCGATGCCCGCATCCGCTTCGAGATCCCGGAACCCGACGCCTGGGGCGAACGGCTGGACGCGGTCCTGGCCACGCTGGAGATCGCTTACGGCCAGGCCTACGAGGACGCCGCCGGAGCCTCCGACGCGGCCGACCTGGCAGGAGAGACGCTGCGGCTTTCCGGTCTGCTGGCCGAGCTTCTACCCGACGAGCCCGAGGTGCTGGGGCTCGCGGCCCTGATCCGCCTCACCGAAGCGCGCCGGCCCGCGCGCCTCGACGCCGCCGGCGCCATGGTCCCCCTCTCCGAGCAGGACGTGCGGCTCTGGGACCCGCGCCTGATCGCCGAGGCCGTGGCCCTGATGCGCCGCGCCGCCGAGCTCGGCCGCAGCGGACCCTACCAGCTGATGGCCGCCATCCACGCCGCCCACGCTTCCAGGATCGAGACCAGCGCAACGCCTTGGGGTGACATCGTCGCGCTCTACGACATGCTGCTGACCGTGCGGCCCTCGGCCGTCGCCGCGGTCAACCGCGCGGTGGCGGTGGCCGAAGCCCAGACGGCGGAGGCGGGGCTTGCCGCCCTGGCCGCCGTCGAGGGTCGCGAGCGTCTCGCTGCCTGGCTCCCCTATCAAGCCGCCCGCGCCGGGCTCTACGCAATGGCCGGGCGCGAGGCGGAGGCCGCCGAGGCCCTGCAGGCGGCGCTGGCCCTGCATCCGGCGCCGGCCGAACGCCTGTTCCTGGAGCGAAGACTGGCGGCGCTCGGCCGCTGAGCCTTCCCATTCGCTTCGGCGCTTGGAATAAGGGCTCCAGCATGGACGCCGAGCTGCACCTCGCAACCGCCCCCTTCCGCGATCCCCGCTATGCGCCGCGGCGGCTGGAGGTCGAGCGGCGGGCGGGCGGCGAGATGGTGCTGACCAACCCCACGCCCTATTCCACGCGGTTCCAGACCATGACGGCGGCCCTGGAGCACTGGGCCGTGGCCGCGCCCAACCGCCCGTGGCTGGCCGAGCGTTCCGGCGACGGCTGGCGGACGATGACCTTCGCCGAGGCGCGCGAGCAGGTCGGCGCCATCGCCGGCGGCCTATGGGGGCTGGGGGTGGTGGGGCCTGCGCCCCTGCTGATCCTCGCCCACAACGGCGTCGACCATGCGCTGATCGCCTATGCGGCCATGAGCCAGGGGATGCCGATCGCACCGGTCTCCCCGCAGTACGGTCTGAAGAACGCCAACCCGGAACGCCTGGCCCGCGCCTGCCAGGTGCTGCAGCCTGCGGCCGTCTACACGGAAGACGCCGCGCTGTTCGCCGAGGGCCTCGCCGCGCCGGCCCTGGCCGGCCTGCCGGTGATCGCGGCGAAGAACCCCCGCCCCGGCGACATCGCCTTTGAAGCCCTGCTGAAGAACCGGCCCGCCGCCGCGACCGCCAAGCCAACCGACCACGCCAAGTACCTGCTGACCTCCGGCTCCACCGGCCATCCCAAGGCGGTGATCTGCAGCCACGCCAACGTCAGCCTGAACTCGGCCCAGATCACCGCCTGCTTCGACGATTCCGACCCGCCGGTGATGGTCAATTCCGCGCCCTGGAGCCACAGCCTGGGCGCCAACTCGATCCTGCATATGTCTCTGCACCGAGGTGGGACGCTCTACATCGACCACGGCCAGCCGACCGCCGCGCGGTTTGGTGAGACGGTGCGCAATCTCAAGGAGGTTTCGCCGACCTATCAGAACATGGTCCCGGCCGGCTGGATGCTGTTCGTCGACGAGCTGGAGCGCGACGAAGCCCTGGCCCGGCGGTTCTTCGAGCGCGTGCGCGCGCTGCAGTATGGCGGCGCGGCGCTGGGCCAGGCGGTCGCCGACCGCATCCAGGCCGTCGCCCTGCGCACTGTCGGCGAGAAGATCAGCTTCGGCTCGGGCTATGGCGCCACCGAGACCGGCCCCACCGCCTGCAACGTCCACTGGGCCAATGACCGCATGGGCCTGATCGGCCTGCCTATTCCGGGGACCTCGGTGCGCCTCGTACCGGAGGCCGGCAAGTTCGACTTCCGCGTGAAGGGACCGCAGATCACTGAGGGCTACCTCGGCCAGCCGGAGCTCTCCGCGCAATCCTTCGACGACGAGGGCTTCTATGTGATCGGCGACGCGGCCCGCTTCATCGACCCCGAGGATCCTGCCCTAGGCATGGTCTTCGACGGGCGGCTCTCGGAGAACTTCAAGCTGGCCAGCGGCACCTTCGTCGGCGTCGGCGACCTGCGCATCGGCGCGGTCTCGGCGATCGGCGGGGCGGTGACCGACGCGGTGGTCTGCGGCGAGGGGCGCGAGGCGGTGGGCTTGCTGCTCTATCCCAACCCGCGCCTGTCGCCCGCCGACGTCGCCGCCGCCGTCCGCGCCGGGCTGGAAGCCTTCAACGCCAAGGCCCGCGGCTCCGGCGGCCGGGTGGCCCGCGCCCTCGTGCTGCCCGACGCCCCCGACGCGGCCTCCGGCGAAATCACCGACAAGGGCTACATCGCCCAGGCGCTGGCCCGCTCGCGGCGCGCCGAAGCCATTTCACGGCTGTTCGCCGATCCCTCTCCTCCCGAAGTGATGGTGTTCTGACATGAAAGACTTGGCATGAACGGCGCCGACGCCCTGCTCGCGACGCTCGTCGCTAACGACGTGACCGCTTGTTTCGCCAATCCGGGCACCAGCGAGATGCAATTCGTCGCCGCGCTCGACCGCAGGCCGGAGATGCGGCCGGTGCTCTGCCTGTTCGAGGGCGTGGCGACCGGGGCGGCGGACGGCTACGGCCGCATGGCCGACAAGCCCGCCTGCACCCTGCTGCACCTGGGCCCCGGCTATGGCAACGGGGTGGCGAACCTGCACAACGCCAGGCGGGCCTTCACGCCCATCGTCAACGTCATCGGCGACCACGCCACCTATCACCGCGAGTTCGACGCGCCGCTGAACTCCGACATCGCGACCCTGGTGAAGCCCAACTCCATCTGGGCGCGCTCCGCCGAAAGCCCCGACGACGTGCCGGTGCTGGCCGCCGAGGCGGTCGAGGCGAGCTATGGGCCGCCGGGCGGTCCGGTGAGCCTGATCCTGCCGGCCGACTCGGCGTGGCTGGAAACCCGCGTCGAGCCGGTCATCGCGCAGAAGCCTGTGCGGCCGGCGCCGCCGGAGGTCGCGCTCGATGAGACCCTCCTGGCGCTGCGCAAGGCCAAGCAGCCGGTGATCCTGATCGGGGGCCAGGCCTGCCGCGCCGAGGCCCTGGCCCAGGCCGCGCGGCTGGCCGCCCACGGAATCCGCGTGATGGCCGACACCTTCGTGGCGCGCCAGCCGCGCGGCGCCGGGATCTTCGCGCCCGAGCGCATGCCGTACTTCGGCGAGATGGCGCTGAAGCAACTCGAGGGCGTCGACCTGATGGTGCTGGCCGGCACGACGATGCCTGTGGCCTTCTTCGCCTACCCCGGGCGGCCGAGCGTGCTGGTCCCCGAAGGTTGCGACCTGCTGGAGTTCGTGGGCCGCGGCGAGGACGCTGCTGCGGGCCTGGCCGCCCTGGCCGACGCCCTCGGGGCGCCGCGCGAGGGACCGAGCCAGCCCCTGAAGCGCCCCGAATCCGCGCCGTCCGGACCGCTCAGCCCGCAGATGGCCGGCCTCTCCATCGCCCGCCACCTGCCCGAGGGGGCGATCGTCTGCGACGACAGCGTGACCTCCGGCGGCGGGGTCGCCGTGCCGGCCATGACCGCGGCGCCCCACGAGGTGCTGGCCCTGACCGGCGGGGCCATCGGCATCGGCCTGCCGCTGGCCGTCGGCGCCGCGGTGGCCGCGCCCGACCGCAAGGTGGTGTCGCTGAACGGCGACGGGGCGGCGATGTACACCATACAGGCGCTCTGGACGCTGGCGCGGGAGAACCTCGACGTCACCGTCGTGGTGTTCGCCAACAACAGCTACCGCATCCTCAACATCGAGATGGTCCGCACCGGCGCGGGCGACGCCGGCCCCCAGGCCGCCAAGCTGCTGGGGCTGGGCGACCCGGCCATCCACTGGGTCCCGCTGGCCAACGGCCTGGGCCTGCCGGCCGTCCGCTGCACCACCGCCGAACAGTTCGAGACCGCCTTCGCCGGCGCCATGGCCCAGCGCGGCCCGATGTTCATCGAGGCGGCGATTTGAAGAGTCAGTTGCTCCCCCTTGGAGGAGCTGTCAGCAAAGCTGACTGAGGGGGTTCCTCCACGATCTGAGCGGACCCCTCCGGCGCGTCGCGCCACCTCCCCAAATCGCGCTTTCGCGCTGGGGGAGGAAGAAGAAAAAGGCCCGCGGGGCGCAACCCCGCGGGCCTCTTGGAACACCACTTAGCGGAGAGCGGTCAGCTCTTGCCCTTCGGCTTGTTGGTCGGCAGGACGCAGTTGCCAGCCATGCTGCAGACCACGGCCTCCTTCGGGGTCTGCGGATCGCTGAAGGCGATCATGTAGCCCGGCAGGCCGTCGGCGCAGGCGACCTCGAGGCGGATCGTGCCGTCGGTCGCCTTCAGCGGCTGGCCGACACTGGACACTGTGCAGTCCTTCTTGTCGAACTTGCGCAGGTCGGCGGTGAGCCCCGAGTAGTCGGGCTTGCCGAGCGTGCACTTGTAGCCGGCGACGAGCGCGTGGCCGCAGTCCAGCACCTTGCCCTTGCCGGTGGCCGGGAACATGCCGATGGCGCCGCTGCCGTCGGCGCAGACCAGCTCCACCACCTCATCCGACCCTTTCGCGGGGAAGATGGCGTAGCGGTTCACCGTGCAGCTGGAGCCGGAGTTCTTGGCGAGCTTGGTGTAGAGGCCGGCCTGCTCGGCGGTGGCCGCGCGGGTGTCGGTCAGGGTGCAGGCGCCGCCGGGGACCTTGGCGCAGTCCAGGGTCTCTTTGATCGCGCCCTGGCTCACCTTGTAGATGTAGCCCTTGCCGCCCTCGCAGGAGACTTCGTAGCCCTCGGTGCCGTCGGTGAAGGTGCCCACGAAGCGGCGGTCTTTCACGGTGCAGCCGTTGTTGGCCAGCTTGGCGTAGTTGTCGACGATGGCGAGGCGGGCGGTGGCCGGGGCCAGCACGCATTTGATGTTGCCCTGCACCGCGTCATAGGCGAGGCAGTTGGTTGCGCTGGCCTCCTTGGTGACGTCGAGCGGCGAGGCGGCAGTGATGACGTAGCCGACGCCGCCGGGGCAGGAGACCTCGACCAGGGTGTTGTTTGTCGTCTGGCCGATGCCGCGGATCCCTTCGGGCGCGCAATTCACCTTGGCCTTCGCCAGCAGCGCCGTCACCGCCGGCTTCAGGTCGAGGTTGGACGGCAGCACGCAGGGGTTCGGGGACTTGGTCGCCGGATCCGCCGGATAGTTGACCAGCACGCAGCTGAAGGCGTTCGGCGCAGCCGCCGTGGTCTGGATCAGGAAGCCCGGCGCGCCTTCGCAGGCGACTTCATAGAGGCTGGTGGCCGGCGAGCCGGTCTTCTTGTCCGGCGCCGCCTTGCCGACCAAGCGTGCGTCGGAGACCTTGCACGGCAGGTTCGCCGCCGCGACCAGCGCCGGCGAGTCGGCCATGCCGGCCTTGCGGGCCTCTGGGCTGACGGCGGACGGCGGGGCTTTCGGCGCGGCCATGGCCACGGCTGGCGCGATCATGGCGACGATGAGGGCCGCTAGCAGCCCCAATCCTAATGGCCTCATGACTTCGGTATCTCCTGGACGTTTCCGTGGGGCGCTGGCCCCTTTCGGCGCACATAAGCGCCATGAAGGCCGCAGGGGTCAAGATGACCCTGCATGGACCTCGAACTTTGACGCACTTCCAAGGGCTTAGCGCGCGCTGTCAGGCCCCGCCGCGCGGCGCATGCGGTCGAATCTCAGGCCGCGCGGACCTTCAGGTGGGCGCCCGCCACGCCGGTGACTTCCACTCGCGAGCCGGCCTCCAGCGCCTCGCCCTCGTCGAGCTCGGCCGCCCACTCCTTGCCGTCGATGAAGACGCGCCCGGCCCGGCCCTTGAAGGCGGAGACCGCGCGGCCCTGATGGCCGACCAGTCTGGCCACATTGTCGTTGATGTCGCCGGCCGGATGGTGGAGCACCGAAAGCGGCAGGTAACGGCGGGCGAGCACCGTCGAGGCGATGGTCAGCACCGCGAAGGCCAGCACCGCCTGCGGAAGGCCCAGGTCCGCGAAGGCCGCCAGCACCGCCACCGCCCCGGCCGAGGCCGAGGGCCACAGCAGCCAGCCCGAGCCGGTCACCACCTCGACGGCGAGCACGGCGGCGGCGAGCGCGATCCACACCCAGAAGGGGTGGGCCGCATAGAGGGTGGTCAGGTCGCTCATGGTTCAACTCCCTGCGGGCGGAACCGCCGTGCCGCCGCGCGTCGCCGGCCGGGAGCCGCCGCCACGCGGCGGGATCGGCGGCTGCTCGGCCTGGGCGGCCTTCACCAGCTCGGCGATGCCGGCGATGGAGCCCACCAGCGAGCCCATGTCGGCCGGCACGATCACCGTCTTCTGCTGCGGGCTTTCGGCCAGCTTGCCGAACGCCTCAACATACTTCTGGGCGATGAAATAGTTGATCGCGTTGACGTCGCCCTGGGCGATGGCGGTGGAGACCAGCTCAGTGGCCTTGGCCTCGGCCTGGGCGGAGCGTTCGCGGGCCTCGGCGTCGCGGAAGGCGGCCTCGCGGCGGCCCTCGGCCTGCAGGATCGCAGACTGCTTCTGGCCCTCCGCCACGGTGATCGCCGCCTGCTTCTCGCCGTCCGCCTCGGTGATCACGGCGCGCCGCTCGCGCTCGGCCTTCATCTGGCGGGCCATGGCGTTGGTGATGTCCGGCGGCGGCTGCAGATCCTTGATCTCGATCCGCGCCACCTTGACGCCCCAGGGACTGGTCGCCTGGTCGATGACGTCCAGCAGGCGGGTGTTGATCTGGTCGCGCTGCGACAGCACCTCGTCCAGCTCCATGTTGCCCACCACGGTGCGCAGGTTGGTCATGGTCAGCTGTGTGATCGCGAAGTCGAGGTTGGTGATGCGGTAGGCCGCGGCCGCGGCGTCCATCACCTGGATGAAGACGATGGCGTCCACCTGGACCGAAACGTTGTCCTTGGTGATCACATCCTGGCGCGGCACGTCGAGCACCTGCTCCATCATGTTGATGCGCCGGCCGATGTTCTCGACGAAGGGCGTCAGGAAGCTGATGCCGGGCTTGAGCGTCCGCATATAACGGCCGAACCGCTCGACGGTGTACTCGCGGCCCTGCGGCACGATCTTGATGGCCCCCAGCGCGACCACCAGGGCCAGCACCAGGAAGACCGCGGCGACGACAGCAAAACCCATGAACATCTCCCCGACCGGCGCCAAGCTTAGCCATCGGCCGGGCCGGACGCCACGGAAACCGAAGGCCACGCTCGCGCCCATATCCGAGGTCTGATAGCGCTCCGCCATGCTCTGCAAGACCACCGCCCTTGTCGCCGCCGCCGTCCTGATCGCCGGCGCAGCGCCGAAACCCGCGCCGCCCAAGCCCTTCGCCGCGGCGAAGGCGCCCGCGGCCAAGCCCGCGCCCGCGAAGCCGGCCACCGCCCCGGTCGCCAACTTCGACGCCCGCAATCCAGCGAGCGTGGTGGAGCTGTTGAACGCCGGCGGGGGCAAGGCGGCGATCGCGCGAAAGGACCCCGACGAGGTGCTGGTGACCGTCGCCTCGGTGGCGGCCAACTTCAGCCTGCAGTTCGCCGCCTGCGACGCGCAGGGGCGGGCCTGCAAGGCGGTGCAGTTCGATTCCATGGTCGAGGCGCCGGGGCCGAGCTTCGCCCAGCTCAACGCCTTCAACCAGACCTCTGCCATGTGCCGCGGCACGGAGGACAAGGCCGGCAAGCCGCACGTGCTCTACTCGACCCTGCTGTTCGCCGACGACACCTACGACCACTTCCGCACGCAGATAGCGGCCTGGACCGGCTGCATCGGCGAGTTCCGGAACTTCCTGAAGGACCCCAGCGCCTATCTGGCGAGCGCGCCTTAGGCTGTCGATTAGTCGGGCGGGACGACCCAGGATTTTCCGCCGCCATCCGGGGAGGCGGGGGCCGGTTCCGGCCCCGGCCATTCCGGCGAAGCGGGCTCACTCCCGGCCCGAACCGCAGGCTCGGCGCCCCGCGCCTCGATCGCCCAGTCCTCGTCCTGCCAGAGGCTCCAGTCCGGGGTGACGCCCAGGTCGCGGCAGATGCGGGCAACCAGTTCGCCGATGGGGCGGTCGGCGAAGTCGGCTTCGTCGTAATCGGTCTCGAGGCGCTCGGTGAGATCGTAGAACAGGCTTTCGGCGTCGCTCCCGTCGGCCTCGGCGTCGAGGACCCGCTCGACGGCGGTCCTGACCCTGGTCTTGCGCCGTTCGACGCCCAGGCGGGTTTCGGCGGCGCGGCGGGCAGCGGCCTCGGCCTGGGCCGTTCGGCGGTCTTCGGCGAGCCTGGCCTCCAGCGCGAAGGTCTGGCGCACGGCGCGCGCGATGCGGGCGAAGACGAGGCCGAGGCTTTCATCAACCGCGCCGTCCGGGTTGGCGGCGGCCTGCGCGTCGGCCTGCCGCCGGACCAGCCGCGCCAGCTCCATGCCGATCTCGCCCAGTTCCGCCAAGCCCCGCAGATGGCGCTCGGTGCGCGCGTCGCCGGGGTCACCCGGTTGGGCTTCAGAGGAAGGCTGCGCCTCGATCATGAACAAAACGAGAACACGTGATGGGCGGAATGTCAAGGAAAAGCGGGTCTCGCGTGGGCCTCTCGTCCTTCTTCGCCGCGTCCTGAAGCTCAGCTTGAGTCCCCCGGATCAGCCTGCGGCTGACCGGGGGATGACGAGAAGAGGGAGGGCTGTCGACCTTTAGGCCGAAGCCTTCGCCCTCGTCCGCAGCGCCGAGACCCGGTCGATGGCGGTTTCCGCCTCGGCCATGATCCGCTCCACGATCTCGCCGGCCGGAGCCACGTCGTGGACGCCGCCGGCCGACTGGCCCATGGCGAAGGCGGACTTGTCTGCGTCGAGGCCCTCGATCTGGCCCCCGATGCCGCCCATGACGCCAGCGCGGCTGGAGAGGATCGCCTGGGCCGGGAAGGGCTGGATGTCGGCCGGCCGCCGTTCCCAGTCCTCGACATAGGAGTTCTTCTTCACCCTCATGGGCTTTCCTGATTAGCTGCGGGTGCGGATGGTGTCCTCGTCCGACGCCTCGACGATCACGTCCCGGTAGAGCTGGCCGGCGTGGGCCTCTTCCGAGGCGATGAACCGGGTGCCCATCCAGACGCCGACGGCCCCCAGCGACAGCGCCGCCGCCAGCCCGCGCCCGTCGTAGAGCCCGCCCGCCGCCACCACCGGGATCTTCACCGCCTCCACCGCCTGGGCCACCAGCGGCATGGTGCCGACGAGGCCGGTATGGCCGCCGCCCTCGCCGCCTTGGCAGATCACCGCGTCGCAGCCCGCCTGCTCGGCTTTCACGGCGTGCTTCACCGCCCCGCAGACCACCATCACCTTGAGCCCGCCCTTCTTGAGCCGCTCCATGATCGGCATCGGCACGCCAAGGCCCGCGACAAAGGATGACGCCCCTTCCTCGATGATGATCTCCACCGCAGCGGTCAGGCTCTCGGGGCTCGCCGCCAGCAGGTCGACGCCGAACGGCTTGTCGGTGAGCGTCTTCACCTTGCGCATCTCATCGCGGATGAAGTCGGGGGTGCGGCCGGCCATGCCCAGCACCCCATAGCCGCCGGCGTTCGACACCGCGGCCACGAGCTCGGCGTAGGAAACCCCGCCCATGCCGGCCAGCATGATCGGATGCTCGACGCCCAAGAGGTCGCAAAGCTTGGTGTGCAGGGTCATGACGATCCTCCGGTTTTCCTCAGGATGGCGCACGCTTTCGGCGATTGGAACCGTGACGCGGGGTTACCCATCCGATGTCATCCCGGAAAGCGCGCAGCGCTTGTCCGGGACCAATAGACACGACGCTCTCGGGCGATGCGCTGACCATCGGTGTCTATGGGTCCCGGTCTTCGCTGGCGCGAAACCGGGATGACACCGAAGGAGAAATCAGAAGATCGCGTAGCCGCCGTCGAT
>NZ_JAQGIZ010000284.1 GCF_028290885.1 Phenylobacterium sp. | reverse complement strand
TAGCTGAGCGCGTTGAACCGGCCCTCGACCTTCCAGCCGACGACGCGGGTGTCGAAGTCGACCATGGCGCTGGTGGTCGGCGCGATGATGGCGTCGAGGATCGGGTCGCCCCGCTGGCCGTCCGGCGACCAGGGGAAGGGATCGTCCTGCGTCACGTTGCTATCGTAGACGCTGCCGATCTTGCCGCTGTCGCGGTAGAGTTCGCGGAGAAAGGCGCGGATTTCAATGCGCCCGCCCGAGCGCTTGACGAACGCCGGATCGAGGCCGGTGTAGCCGGTGACCTTGCCGACCAGCCGGTTGACCGCCTCGGGGTCGCGGCGGCCCTTCATCAGATCGGTGACGAATTCCCCGCGGGCGTAGTCCTCGACGTCCTTCATCTGCGCCGGCGAGAGGGGTTTGCCCTGGCGCTCGTAGTTGGCGGCGGCCATCGACGGCAGCGTCGTCACCCAGGTCATCGGCGAGAAGTTGGGCGCCTGGTCCATGGGCGGTTCGAGGTAGGGCGAGACCATCACCATGCCGTTCACGCCGACGCCGAGCTGGGTCTGCAGGAAGTAGGTGATGCGCGGGACGCGGTAGCCGCCGTAACTCTCGCCGGCCACGTACTTGGGCGACGCCATGCGGCCGTTCTTCAGCAGCCAGTCGTAGACGATCCGCGACAGGTACTCGATGTCCGGCTTGATCGAATAGAACCGCTTCTTCGTCTCGTCCTTGTCGACCAGCGAGCGCGAGAAGCCGGTGCCGACGGGGTCGATGAACACCATGTCGGTGACGTCGAGCCAGGTGCCCGGATTGTCCACCAGGCGGGAGGAATCCGAGGGGCTGTCGCCCTGGGCGCCGAACTGCACGCGCTTGGGCCCGATGGCGCCGAGGTTCAGGTAGACCGAGGCCGCGCCCGGGCCGCCGTTGAAGGCGAAGGTCACCGGCCGGTTCGGATCGCGGGGGCCGTCCAGGACATAGGCGGTGAACACCACCTCGGCGATCTTCTTGCCCTTCTCGTCGCGCACCGGCAGGGAGCCGACGGTGGCGGTGTAGCTGAGCGTCTTGCCGGCCACATGCGTCACCTGCTTGACGCTGGCGTCGGCCGGAAACGGCGGCAGCTCGATCTTGTCCTTGTCGCCTTTGTCGCCCTTGTCGCTCTTGTCCTTCGCGTCGGACGTGGTGGGCGGATCGTCAGCCGCCCAGGCCGCCGTCACCGCCGACAGCCCGAACGACAACGTCACAGCGGCCGCCGCCGCGATCATCAACTTGCGCATGCGCAGAATCCCCTACCGATCGCGCCAAATTGGGCAAGACCGGAGTGTCCGCAAGTTAAACTGGCGATAGATTTCGCGGGTCGGTGAAATGGAGCGCAAGCGCCCGTGCGAGGATGTTTCAGGCAGAGCTTCGCCAGGCCGTTGCTCCCCCCACCGGGGAGCTGTCCCGAAGAGACTGAGGGGGTCCGCTCAAAGCAGGCTGCTGCGAGTCCGCGGCGGAAGCCCCCTCCGTCGCCTTCGGCGCCACCTTCCCCAATGGGGGAGGAACTCGGAGCCCGAGGTCCCCGCAGATGCGCGCGATGTGCGCCGCCACCGGCTCCTGGCCGAAGCCTTCGTAGAGGGCTTCTTCGGAGACCAGGTCGTCGAGTTCGTCGATCAGCCGTTCGGCCTCGTCGTCCTCAGCCTCGGTCCAGATGCGGCGCTCGACGGCGGCGCGCACCTGGAGCTGGCGCCGCGACGCACCGGCCTCGTCCGCCCGCCTGCCCTCGGCCGCCTCGTCCCGCCCCTCCCGCCGGCGTTCGCGCCCGACCTTCGCCTGCAGGGCGACGGTCTGGCGAACGGCGCGCGAGACCCGGTTGAAGGCCAGGCTCAGGTCACAGACCGCCTTGGCGTCCTCCGCCGCGAGCAGCCGCGCCTGCACCTCCCGCGCCGCCGCCATGCCGAGCTCCAGCAGCTCGGCCAGGGCACGATCCTGCTGCTCAGTGGTTTCGGTCGCCGCGGACATGAACAAAACAAGAACCCAGACCAAGCCAGAAGTCAAGAAATCAGATCAGAATCTTTGGGTGTACCGCTTTCTGCCGACGGGCCAATGACCGTTCCCGACCCATAGTGGACGTCAGATCCTCCTCGCTATTCAGGACGGCCAGGACGCAGCGACCAGGGTTCTCCCTGATCTGGATTGGGTGCGCGGCAGGCTCGATCAGGATCAAGCAACCGACCGTCGAGAGGCACATCCACCGATAGTTCAGGAGAGGCGGCGCTACCCTCCCAGACCGCCCAGTGGTCGCCCTCGAGACGTGCGCGCCAGTCGTGATGTCCCCAGGCAATGCCAAGGCTCTCCGAATGCTTGCCCCACGACAAATAGCAGGCGTCGGCGCCTGCCCGGATCGCGTGATCCCGATCGACGTCGCCACGGAAGGTCGCGCATGCGGAAAAGAGCACGCCACTAGACAAGATGGACAGGAGGCTCAGCAAGCCGAGAAGCTGGCGCATGGAGCGAGGCTATGCGATCCACAACCGGGGTCAACGTCCGTTCCCCACCCCGTGCCGTCATTCGTGGGGTCCGGTTTCCGGCAGATCCCCGAACGTCCGGTTCATGGCGCTGAGACGATGACCAAGTTCGACCCCTAGCCGCCATTCGGAGAGTCCGCATACGGTGTGGTCAAGGTTGAGCTGGTCGGGGGCGCGCGTTGGAAGTTCACACTGCTAAGCCGTGGCGCGCGCGGCGCTCGTTTATGGGCCTGGCGGCCGGCCTGCTGCTCGCATTCGGCGGCGGCGGCGCCGGCCAGGCGCAACCCTATCGGGTCCCGCAGACCGCCTTCGGCCAGCCGGACCTGCAGGGGATCTGGAGCAGCATGTCGATGACCCGGCTGGAGCGTCCGCCCGGCGACCCGCTCACCTTCCCAATCAAGGCCGAGGAGGACGCCTACCAGGCCAAGCGACGGGCCGCGATCCTGGCGCGCCGCCAGAGCGATGTCTTCGGCCAGAACGCCGCCGAATGGCAGGAAGAGTTCCCGCTGGCGCGGATCGACGGCAAGCTGCGCACCTCCTGGATCGTAAGCCCGGCCGACGGTCAGCTTCCCTACCGGCCCGAGGCGCGGCGGCGGCTGGCGGCGATCAATGCCGCGCAACTTCGCCGGCCGGACAACCCGGAGGAGCTGAGCGGGTTCGACCGCTGCCTGGTGGGCGGCGTGGGCGCGGCCGGGCCGCCGATCCAGAACCCGTTCACGACCTCCGGCGGCACCCAGATCGTCCAGACGCGCGACGAAGTGGCCATCCTCGCCGAGATGAACCATGACGTGCGCATCGTGCGCCTGAACGCGCGCCACCAGCCGCCGGCCGTGCGGCAGTGGATGGGCGACGCGATCGGCTGGTGGGAAGGCGACACCCTGGTCGTGGAGACGACGAACTTCCAGCCGGGCGAAGAGAACCGCGCCGCCCACCTGCTCTCGCCGCAGGCCAAGGTGACCGAACGTTTCCGCCGCGTTTCGGCGAGCGAGCTGCGCTACGAGTTCGAGGTCGACGACTCGGCGACCTACACTCAAGCTTGGCGGGGCGAGATGCCCTTGCGGGCCGACAAGGGGCCGATCTACGAATACGCCTGCCACGAGGGCAACTACAGCCTGGCGAATATCCTGCGGGGCGCCCGTCGGGCCGAGAGCGACGAAGCCGCGGCCGCCAGGTAGTTACTCCGAAGTCCGCAATCCACCCTGCACGGTCATTCGTCGAGTCCGGTTTCGGGCAGATCTCTGGAAGTCCGGTTCATGGCGGCGAGCCCCATGACCGGGTTCGACCCCTACGTCCGCTCGCCACCCTTAGTCGAATCTCGGGAGGTCGGCAGAAGGCCGAAGCCGTCGTCGGCTGTTCAGCGAATCGTTTCCCTCTCCTTGGGAGCCGAAACTCGGCGCGTCCTGGTCTGGGCCTTGGGTTTTGGCAGGAGTCGGAAGCGCGTCTGGCACCACGCGAAGTCAACGCCCACATCGAGCAACGCATCGGAACGTCCGCATGGGCAGGCAAATTCCATGACCGCGATGACACGGTAGGTCTCTCCGGCTTGGAGGGGCACCGGCCTTCCCGTGGCATGGTTTGGGGCGG
>NZ_JAQGIZ010000252.1 GCF_028290885.1 Phenylobacterium sp. | reverse complement strand
CGGCGGGCCACGGCTTCGAAGGCCAGGTCGGGCCGCGCGAGGCGGTTCGCATCTTCACCGGCGCCGCCCTGCCGCAGGGTTGCGACGCCATGGTGATACAGGAGGACGCCGAGCGCGATGGCGATACCGTCCGGGTCCCCGAGGTCGCTGTGGACCATTACATCCGGCCGGCGGGCGGGGACTTCACGGCCGGCGCGGTCCTGCTGGAGCGCGGCGTCAGGATCGACCCCTGGCGGCTCTCGCTGGCGGCCTCGGCCGGGCGCGCCGAGGTCCAGGTCTACGCCCGGCCGCGCGTGGCCCTGCTCTCCACCGGCGAGGAGATCGTGCAGGCGCCGGCCACGCCCGGGCCCTTCCAGATCTACGACTCCGGCGCGCCCGCCCTGGCGGCGATGGTCGAGGGCTGGGGCGGCGCCGTCGTCCGCGCCAAGCCGGTCCGCGACGAGCTGGACGCGGTGATCGCCGCCCTGCGCGACGCCGACGCCGAACTCGTCGTCACGGTCGGCGGCGCCTCGGTGGGCGACCACGACCTGGTGCGCGCCGCGGGCGAGGCGCTGGGGCTCTCGCTGCGCGTCGAGAGCGTCAGCGTGCGGCCGGGCAAGCCAACCTTCTTCGGGGTCCTTGGCGACGGGCGGCGGATGCTGGGCCTGCCCGGCAACCCAGCCTCGGCCTTCGTCTGCGCCGAGCTGTTCCTGCACCCGATCGTCAACGCCTATCAGGGCGCGCCCGCGGCGCCGGCCACGATCGCCGCCCGCCTGGAGCAGGACCTGCCGGCCAACGGCCCGCGCGAGCACTGGATGCGGGCGAAGCTGACCTATGCCGAGGGCGGCGTGACCGTGCGGCCCTACCGCGATCAGGACTCTTCGCTGGTCAGCGTCTTCGCGGCCTCAGACGCGCTGCTGCGCCGACTGGCGGGCGCGGCTGCGGCCGCGGCCGGGACGGTGGTCGAGGTGGCGCCGCTGTCACGCGCATAGCGCAGGGCCATGATCTCGCCGATCACCGAGACGGCGACCTCCCAGGGAGCCTTGCCGCCGATGTCGAGGCCGATGGGGGCGTGCAGCCTGGCGAAGGCGGTCTCCGGCGCGCCCTCGGCCCGGAGCGGCGCCAAGCGGTCGGCGATCCGCCGCCGGGCGCCCAGCAGGCCGACGTAGCCGGCCTGTGACGGGAGGGCGGCGCGCAGGGCCGCGCGGTCGGTCTCCAGATCATGGGTGGCGATGGCGATCGCCGTCCACTCGTCGACGCCGATTGCTGTGAAGGCGGCTTCCGGCTCTGCGCGGCTATAGCCGACACCGGTGATCGGCGGGCCGGACGGCGGGCCCTTCGGGCGCACCAGGGTGGTCTCGAACTCAGACTGCGCGCCCAGCTGGGCGATGGTGAGCGCCGTGGGGTCGCCGCCCACCACGATCAGCCGCGGCGTCGGCTCGTGCCGCCGCACCACGGCCGCTTCCGGCCAGGGCGAGACCTCCGCGGCGCATTCGCGGGCGAAGCCGTCGCTGACCCAGACCACCGGCCGCCGCTCGGCCTGGGCGGCCAACAGTTCGGCGAGCGCCGCGTCGTCGGGCGCCACCCGCTCCAGGAAGATCTCGATCCGCGCGCCGCACAGGAGCTGGATGTCCGGCCAGGGGCTGCCCTCGCCGTAGACCAGGGTCCGCGGCTCGCCGTCCGCCAGGCACGCGAAGGCGTGGTCGGCCACGTCGGACTCCACGCAGCCGCCGGAGAAGTAGCCGGCGGTGATCCCTGGGGCGAAGACCATCTGGGTCCCCACCGGCCTCGGGCCGCCGCCCTCCACCGCGATCAGGGTGGCCAGGGTGCAGGCCTGACTGGCCTCGCGGGCTTGCCGCAGGGCGGGCCGGACATCGTCGGTCATGCCGAACAGGGGCCACTCGGGCAGCGGCTCGCGGGCGTTCAATTTTTAACCCCCTGGAAAGGTCCTGGATACGGCTTCTTAGTCATCATAGGCCCAAGATGGCGTCTCATAGGAACCGGTCCAAGTCGCCTCGCAGACATGACGTCACCGACCAACAAGCTGGGCCTCGGGTCCGGGCAGTTCGGCCTCGACCAGCAGGTGGGGCCTCGCGGCCGGCCGCGCGACGCCGAGGCCCGCGAAATCCTGGCCATCGCCGCCCGCTCGGGCCTGACCTTCCTGGAAGTCGGTCGCCATCCGAGCGCCGCCGAGATCACCCTCGGCCAGGTGATGCCGAAGCCGCAGCCGTTCCGGCTGACCGTCACCACCGTGCGCCCCGACCGCGGCCCCGACCTGGTGGAAACCGAGATCCGCGCGCAGCTCGCGCGGCTGGGCGTTTCCCAGGTCGACGCGATCCTGGCGCCATCCGCCACCGATCTCTTCAGCACCCATGGCGCGGAGATGTGGGAGCGCCTGCGCCGGCTGAAGGGCGAGGGGCTCTGCAAGAAGATCGGCGTCTCGGTCTACGCGTCCGACGACCCGGTGGGCCTGTCGCGGCGGTTCAAGCCGGACGTGGTGCAGGCCCCGGCCTCGCTGCTCGACCAGCGCCTGCTGATCGACGGCACGCTCGCCGAACTGGCCGGCATGGGGGTCGAGGTGCACCTGCGCTCGATCTTCCTGAACGGCCTGCTGTTCCTGCCGCCCGACCGCGCGCCCAACCACCTGAAAGCCGCCGCGGGGCGGATCTCGCGGGCGCGGCGGCTGATCGCCGAGGGCCGCTCCGACCCGCTGCAGGCGGCGCTGGGCTTTGCGCTTTCGCGGCCGGAAGCCTCCAGCGTGCTGGTGGGCGTGGCCTCGGCCGCCGAGATGTCCGCGGTGATCGCCGCAGCCTCCAGCCCGCCGCCGGACCTCGACTGGGACGAGATGGCCCTGGACGACCCGACGGCGCTCGACCCGGCCGCCTGGGCCGCGGCGTAGGACGTTCCCGCCCTCCCCCTTATGGGGAGGGGGAAGTCGCCTACGCCCAAGCTCCGTACGGATCCACGAACGGCTTCCCCAGCGCCCCGGCCACCGCCGGGTGGGTCACCTGGCCCTTCAGCACGTTGAGCCCCTTGGCCAGGTGCTTGTTCTGCGCCAGCGCCTCCAGCCCCTGGTCGGCGAGCTGCAGGCCGAACGGCAGGGTCGCGTGCACCAGCGCCTCGGAAGAGGTGCGCGGCGCGGCGCCCGGCATGTTGGCGACGCAGTAGTGCACCACGCCGTCGACCACATAGGTGGGCTCGTGGTGGGTGG
>NZ_JAQGIZ010000206.1 GCF_028290885.1 Phenylobacterium sp. | reverse complement strand
GGTGCCGGATGCAGGACTCGAACCCGCGACCTTCGGTTTACAAAACCGCTGCTCTACCAGCTGAGCTAATCCGGCGGCCGATGGCTGCTTATGCGGTGAACCCCTAAGGCTTCGCAAGGGCGTGGGTTGGTTCCGGGGCGCGGCTGTGCTTGCGTGGGCGGGCAGCAGAGCAGGGTGAGCCGCATGGACTTCGGGGACTATCGCCGCCACGACGCGGTCGGCCTGGCCGGGCTGGTGGCGCGCCGCGAGGTGAGTGCGCGCGAACTGCTGGACGCCGCCGTCGCGCGGATGGAGGCGGTCAATCCGCAGATCAACGCCGTCACCCAGGACCTCACGGAGCGGGCGCGCGGCCAGCCTGCGGACGCCGGGCCGCTCTGCGGCGTGCCGTTCCTGCTGAAGGACCTTGGCGCGGCGCTGGCCGGGACGCCGACCACCGCCGGCTCGCGACTGTTCGCGAACGCTGTGGCGCAGGCCGACAGCGCGATCACCGCCGCCTACAAGGACGCGGGACTCTCGATCTTCGGCAAGACCAACACGCCGGAGTTCGGCCTGTGGCCGATGACCGAGTCGGAGTTCCTGGGCGTCTGCCGCAATCCCTGGGACCTGTCGCGGACGCCGGGCGGCTCCTCGGGCGGCGCGGCGGCGGCGGTGGCGGCCGGCATCGTGCCCGCCGCCCACGCCAGCGACGGGGGCGGCTCGATCCGCACGCCGGCCTCCTGCTGCGGCCTGTTCGGCATGAAGCCGTCGCGCGGACGGGTTTCCTTCGCGCCGCTGGGCGAGGGCTGGGCGGGCGCCTCGATCCAGCACGCCGTCACCCGCTCGGTGCGCGACAGCGCCGCCCTGCTCGACGTCGCCTGCCGCCCGCAGCCGGGCGACCCCTACTTCCTGGCGCCCCCAGAGACGCCCTTCGCGGAGGAGGCGGCGCGCGAGCCCGGGCGGCTGCGGATCGCCTTCACCACCGCGGCGATGCAGTCGGCCGGTCTCGATCCGGAGTGCGAGGCGGCGGTCCGCGAAACGGCGCGGCTCTGCGAACAGCTAGGCCACGAGGTGGAGGAGGCCAAGATCCCCGGCGACGTGGCCGCCATGCAGGCCGCGGCGGGCGCGGTGATCGCCGCCAGCATCGCCGCCAACCTGGACGCCGAGGCCGAGCGGCGCGGCCGGCCGATCGAGGCGGGCGAGATCGAGGCGCCGACCATGGCCACCTACCGCAGGGGTCAGGGCGTGTCAGCGGCGGCCTATGTGCGCGGCCTGCAGGCGCTGCACGCCTATGCGCGGGCCGAGGCGCAGCTGTTCGAGACATACGACGTCCTGCTGCTCTCGACGCTGGGCAGCCCGGCGATCCCGATCGGCTGGATCCTCGATGATCCCAAACAGATCGCCGAGCGGCTGTTCGCCTTCATGCCCAACACCCAGGCCTTCAACAACACCGGGCAGCCGGCGATGACCGTGCCGCTGGCCTGGAGCCGCAGCGGCCTGCCGATCGGGATGCAGTTCGTGGCCCGGATGGGCGGCGAGGCGACGCTCTTCCGCCTGGCCGGCCAGCTGGAACAGGCGAGGCCCTGGTTCGATCGGACCCCGCCGCTCTAGTGTCCCGATTCCGAAGTTCGCAAGCGCTTGCGGGTGACTTTGGCGAACTCCGGAATCGATAAGGACACTAGCAAGTATATGTTTCTAGTGTGCTTCTTGGATTTGAAGTTCGCTCGGCGCGTGGCGCGTGAATGAGGCGAACTTCAAATCCAGCACACTAGGCGCACTGGCGACCGACACCGGGCGCGGGGGCAGGGCGGGTCAGCGCGAGCTGTGCACGATCTTTGCAATGCGCCGCCCATGACACCTAACCGTTCCAGTTCGAAACACGACAGGCGGCGGCTCGCAGGCCGCCTCACAGTCCTCGCGGCGCTGGCGATCGCGTTTGCGATGGGTGACGGCGCGCTCCACCATGGGCGCGGCGGGCCGCCCCGCGTCGAGATGGCGCTGGGCGCCGCGGGCCAGGGCGGCGGTCTGGGCGGGGGCCAAGGCGGCGGCTTCGGCCACTGGCGCGCCCGACACGGCGCGGCTGGAACCCAAAATGAAACACACGCCCTACAGACCGAGACTTCCGGTCCGGGCGAGGGCGATGAGCGGTCCCCGTGGGGCGGCTTCATGCCGAATGACGAGGACGGTCTGGTGACCCTCGCCGATTTCGTCCGCGACCACGGTGGGGGGGGCAATCCCAATCCGGGGACCGATGACGGCGCGCCGGGGGGCAATCCGGACGGCCAGGTGGGATCCAATGGGCCGCCGGGGGGCGGCTTCACCGCAGGCGGGGGCTACACCGGGGGTGGCGGTGGCGGTGGCGGCGGTGGCGGCCCCGGCGGCGGAACGCCGAATAGGCCCACCGGCGGGATTGGTGACAACGGCGGCGGTGGCGACGGCGGCGGCAACGGTGGCACGCCGGGCGATCCGGGCGGGCTTGGCCCGATCGACGACGGCGGCGACGACGGCGCCCACAAGCCCTGCGTCCTGCACTGCGGCCAATCGCCGGGCGACGGCTCGACGCCAAAAATCTTCGGCCCGACAGGCGATACGCCCCTGACCTCCGTGGTGCCGGAACCGGCGACCTGGATGATGCTGATCCTGGGCTTCGGCGCCCTCGGTTCGGCCCTGCGCGCCCAGCGCCGCAAGGGCCGTCGGGCGGTGGCATAGGGCTCGACACGGTGGATTTGCGCGGCCAGGGATGGCGGCTTCGACCCTGAAGCCCGCCGGAGTCCCTGGATGCCGCTCAACTGGACCGCGCTCGCCCCGATCCTTTTGCTGGTCGCCTCGAACGTGTTCATGACCTTCGCCTGGTACGGCCAGCTGAAGGTCGAGCATCGGGCCATGTGGCTGATCGTGCTGATCAGCTGGGGGATCGCCTTCTTCGAATATTGCCTGGCGGTCCCGGCCAATCGCATCGGCCGCGCCGTATATGAGCCGTCCGAGCTGAAGGCGATGCAGGAGGTGATCACGCTCGCGGTCTTCGCGGTGTTCTCGGTGGCCTGGCTGAAGGAACCCGTCACCCTCAACCACGCGGTAGGCTTCGCCCTGATCGGCCTGGGCGCCTTCTTCGTGTTTCGAGGGCCGTTCTGAGGCAAGAGCGCTCCGCCCGCCGGGCGAAGCGCTCCGCGCACTGTCAGGCCGCCGCCGGCGCCCCGGCCGAGGCGCCGAACTTGACGCCGCCCAACACCGCGCCCGCCAGCACGTAGGCGAGCGCGAGCTGGCCGCAGTTGATCGCCATCAGCTTCGGCGTGAAACCCATGTAGACGTATTCCATGCCCTGGGTGGTCAGGCCGAAGAAGAACCAGGCCGCGAAGCCCGCCGTCAGGCCGGCCTGCAGGCTTGACGCGCCCAGCCGCCGCAGCAGCCAGGAAAGCCCGATGACCTGGATGATGATCAGCACCGCTCCCTCGGCGATGGATCTGGTCTGGCCGGCGCTCGACATGTCCGGTTTCAGGCCGATGGCGGTCATTTCGGCCAGCCAGGCCGAGCTGAAGACCAGTCCGTACCAGAGGTAGCCCAACACCTCGAGAAGGACGAACGCGATGAGTACGGCGATCCAGTTGACGCCTTTCAACATGCGGATTCTCCCTAACCAGGCGGCGTGTTTTTCTTGAAGACTCAAGGGCCGCCGCCTTCGCCCCACTGCCAAGGTTATGCCGATACCGGCGTTTGGCGAGGAATTCTTCGGGTCCCGCTTTGGCGAACCGCGGCGCGCGGCCTATAAGCCCCGCTTCCGCCCAACCCGCCTTGCGAAGCCATGTCCCGCATCCTGATCACGTCCGCGCTGCCCTACATCAATGGGATCAAGCACTTGGGGACGCTGGCGGGCTCCATGCTGCCGGCCGACGTCTATGCGCGCTTCCAGCGCTCGCGGGGCCGCGAGACCCTCTACATCTGCGCCACCGACGAGCACGGCACGCCGACCGAGCTCGCCGCCGCCGAAGCCGGCCAGGATCCGGCGACCTTCTGCGCCGAGCAGCACCAGGTGCAGCACGACCTGGGCCGCCGGTTCGGCCTCTCCTGGGACCACTTCGGCCGCTCCTCCTCGCCGCAGAACCACCGGTTGACCCAGCGCTTCGCCCAGCAGCTTTGGGAGGCGGGCTTCATCGAGGAGCGGGTGACCCAGCAGGTCTATTCCAACGCCGACAAGCGCTTCCTGCCCGACCGCTATGTGATCGGGACCTGCCCGCATTGCGGCTATGAGGCCGCCCGCGGCGACCAGTGCGAGAACTGCACCCGCGTCCTCGACCCCGCCGACCTGCTGCATCCGCGCTCGGCGATCTCGGGGTCCACCGACATCGAGGTCCGCGGCTCCAAGCACCTCTTCCTGCGCCAGAGCCTGTTTTCCCAGAAGCTGCGCGCCTGGATCGAGGAGAAGCGCGACCGCTGGCCGCTGCTGGTCACCTCCATCGCGCTGAAGTGGCTCGACGAAGGCCTGCAGGACCGCGGCATCACCCGCGACCTCGAATGGGGCGTGCCGGTCAACGCCTTCGAATGGGGCCCGAACCCGGATGGTGCGACACCGGATATCGAGGGCCTGGCCGGCAAGGTGTTCTACGTCTGGTTCGACGCGCCCATCGAGTACATCGCCGCCACTTGGGAGTGGGCCGACGCGCGCGCCGCCGAGGCCGGCAAACCCACCCCCGCTGACGACGCCGAATGGGAACGCTGGTGGCGCGAGCCCGCAGCGGCCGACGTCACCTATGTGGAGTTCATGGGCAAGGACAACGTGCCCTTCCACACCGTGGGCTTCCCTTGCACCCTGATCGGGCTGAACGAGCGGCTCGGCGCCGACGGCAAGTGGTCGCCGACCAACAACGCCCCCTGGAAGCTGGTCGATGAGCTGAAAGGCTTCAACTGGCTTGACTACTACGGCGGCCGGTTCTCCACCTCGCAGAACCGTGGCGTCTTCATGGACCAGGCGCTCGAGCTTTTGCCGCCGGACTACTGGCGCTGGTGGATCACCGCCAACACGCCTGAGACTTCCGACTCAAGCTTCGTCTGGGAACAGTTCCAGGCGCAGGTGAACGCAGACCTGGCCGACGTGCTCGGCAACTTCGTCAACCGCATTCTGAAGTTCACTGAGACGCGCTTCGACGGTGTGGTCCCGGCCGGCGGCGCGTCCGGCCCGCTGGAGGCGAAGCTCGACAAGGACGTGCTGGCGAAGCTGCGCGAACTCACCGAGCACCTGGAGGGCCGCGAGTTCCGCAAGGCCTCGACGGCGCTGCGCCAGCTCTGGGTGCTGGGCAACGGCTACCTGACCGAGGCCGCGCCCTGGACGGCGCTGAAGACCGATCCCGAGCGTGCGGCGGTCGCGGTGCGCACCGGCCTCAACCTGGTGGCCCTGTTCGCCAAGGTCTCCGAGCCCTTTATCCCCTTCGCCGCGGAGACCATCGCGCTTTCGGTGGGCGAAGCCTTCCCCGGCAAGTGGCCCAGCCTGGACGGGCAGGGGACGCTGGACATCCTGCCGCCCGGCCGCGCGGTGAAGGCGCCCGACGTGCTGTTCCGCAAGGTCGAGGACGCCCAGACCGCCGAATGGCGCGAGCGCTTCGGCGGCCCGGAAGCCTAGCTTACCTCCCACGCAAAGCGGGGGACCGCTCGCCGCAGAGCGAGTGGTGGAGGGGCGAGACTGGGCTCCGAGCTTGAACTCGCCCCTTCCACCATCGGCTTTTCAGCCGATGGTCCCCCTTCCCCGTGAACGGGGAAGGCAAGCTACTTCCCCCGCCGCCTCGCCTCCTCGGTGGGGCCGATGTCGAGGGGCCCGGGCATGGCGGCGTTGTAGGCGTGGGTCTTGCCAAGGTCGATGACGACCGTCCGCGTTCCCACCCAGATCATGTGCAGGGCGACGTAGAGCACGATCGCCAGACCCACGAATCCGATCCAGCGCAGGCGGCTCAGCAACCTGGCGATCCAGCTGGCCGCGAGGCCGGTGAGCGTGATGGAAAGCAAGAGGCCGCCGATAAGCACCCAGGGGTGTTCCCGGGCGGCGCCGGCCACCGCCAGCACGTTGTCGAGCGACATGGTGAGGTCGGCGATCAGGATCTGGACCAGCGCCTGGCGGAGCGTCTTGACCCTCGGCTGGCGCTTCGCGGCGGCGCCGATGGCCACGCCCCTCGCGGCCTCGAGGGCAGCCTCGCCCTCGGCGCGTTCCTCGCGTCCCTGGGCGCGCAGGTCGCGCCACATCTTCCAGCAGACCCAGAGCAGCAGGAAGCCGCCAGCGACCAGCAGGCCGACGAGTTGCAGGAGCTGGGTGGTGATCAGGGCGAAGGTGACCCGCATCGCCACCGCGCCGGCCAGACCTACGATGATGGCCTTCCGGCGTTGATCCTGCGGCAGGCCGGCCGCGGCCATGCCGACGGCGACCGCATTGTCCCCGGCGAGCGCCAGGTCGATCATCACCACCTGGAAGAAGGCCGCCACGCCGCCGGGGGTGAAAAGGTCTGTCAACGCCATCGCTCCCTCAATGCGGCAGGAGCCTGGGGGCTGCAATAGGACCGGCTTCCGGAGAGGAGCGGAGAGGGACTATCGGGGACGCGAGGCCTCGTAGAGGGCGACGGCGGCGGCGGCCGAGACGTTCAGGCTCTCGAAGCCGCCGGGCATGGGAATGCGGGCCAGCTCGTCGCAATGCTCGGCCACCAGCCGGCGCAGGCCCTCGCCCTCGGAGCCCATCACCAGCACGGTGGGCGTCCCGTCCAGCACGGCGCCCAGGTCCCGCTCGGCCTCGCCGGCCAGGCCGACGGCCCGCCAGCCGGCGTCGGTGAGCTCGTCGAGCGCGCGGGCGAGGTTGACTACGTGGGCCACCGGCACGCGGTCCACGGCGCCGGCCGCGGCCTTGGCCAGGGCGCCGGTGAATCTGGGCGCGTGGCGGTCCTGCAGGATCACGCCCACGGCCCCGAAGGCCGCCGCCGAACGCAGCATGGCGCCGACGTTCTGCGGGTCGGTGACCTGGTCGAGCATCAGGAGCACGGCTCCGGGCTCAGGGGCGAAATCGGATAGCGCCGCCGACTCCAGGGGCGGGCCGCGCAAGGCGACGCCCTGGTGTACCGACCCCTGCGGCAGGGACTGGGCGATGCGCTGGTTGTCGGCGGTCTCCAGCGCGTCCTGGCGGCCGAATTTGGCCTCGATCTGCCGCGCGCGTTCGGGCGTCGCCAGGATCAGTTGGGCGGGCTCGCGGCCCGGGTTGGCGAGCGCGGCCTCGACCGCGTGCCAGCCCCAGATCCAATCCTCGGAAGCGCTCTCCGGACGCCTGCGAAACCCTCCGTGCGGGTGGCGATTCCGCCCTCGGCGGGCGTCGTTGCGTTCGGGGTTCGAGGCCACTATAAGACGCGCTCCAAATTGGGGCCCCGGACGGGCTGCCGCCTTCAGGACCCTGCGTTCGGCGCTCTTATGCCCCTCGCATCCTGCAGCGGAAGCCTTTTGTTCGAAGGTCCTGACGTGGCTCCGAGCGCGAGGGGGAATGTCCCGAGCGGCAAAGGGGGGGGACTGTAAATCCCCTGGCGAACGCCTTCGTAGGTTCGAGTCCTACTTCCCCCACCACGCGCCGGAGCGCTGAGGAGATATGTGTCGCGGGTATAGCACAATGGTAGTGCAGCAGCCTTCCAAGCTGAATATGCGGGTTCGATTCCCGCTACCCGCTCCAGGTTCACGTTCCACTTGAGACCCCCTCTTTTATTGAAAGCAACGCCCGCAGGACCCCGATGGCCAAAGAAAAGTTCGAACGCAACAAGCCGCACTGCAACATTGGCACGATCGGTCACGTCGACCACGGCAAGACGACGCTGACGGCGGCGATCACGTTTACGCTGGCGAAGACCGGCGGGGCCA
>NZ_JAQGIZ010000189.1 GCF_028290885.1 Phenylobacterium sp. | reverse complement strand
GCGCTGCCGCCGCACTAGACAAGGCGTATGGCCGCCACCGCCCCCCTCACGCTGATCTGGCCCGAGGCGAGTGGCCGCATGGCTGTGCGCGCGACCTTGGCGTCGATGTCGCGGTCGACGATGTCGTTGAAGGCGCAGCCCGCCGCCCGCATCAGGGCCGCGCCCAGGAACACCAGCCCGAGGAGGCCGAGGTTGGGCAGGCGGTGCTCCATGGCGTCGGCCAGCGCGATCCCCTGCCAGCCCGGCAGCATCAGCAGCCAGATCCCCGTCGGCCGGTCGAACCGCCCGAGCTTCAGCCACGGCCGCAGCCCCGCCGGCGCGAACCGGTCGACCCAGTTGCGGGGCATGGCGTCGGGCAGGGGGGCGGTGGCGGCCATACGCCTTGTCTAGTGCGGCGGCAGCGCCCCCTCCACCACGTTGTGGTCCCCCTCCCCCGCGGGCGGGGGAGGTTTTTGAGTCGAGCGGCTTCCGAACCCCACCCGTGAAACGGGGGAGGGGGACCCGAAGGGTTTAGGGGGCGCCGGGTCGGAGTGTGGCGTCGAGGCCACCTTCCCTGCAAAGCCGAACGCGGTTCCGCCGCTCCCTTGACGCTCCGATTCGCCGCGCCTAGTTTTCCGCACCTCAGCAACCCGAAGGGAGGGCCAAGATGCGAAACATCGTTCCAGCCGCTCCTCGACGGTTCGCCGGGCCGCCGCCGCGCTTCTAACTCAACCGGGACGCTTCGTCTGAGGGCCTGATCGGCCCGCTTCACGAAGTCATTCCGTGCGCCCGTGGTCCGCCGGGGCCTTTCGGCCCCCCGCCTCACCAAGATTCTTTCCCTTCGCGCCGCCGCGCACCGCCGCCCGAACCCCGTTTTCTCAAGGGGGGCATTCGCGGTCCGCCGGCGCCGATTTCCGAGTCCCGTCATGACCGACCACTACGAAGACACCGACGAACACCGCGAACGAACGCTGAAGAACAGCCAGGTGCTGGGCTTCATCGCGCGGTTCTGGCTGCGCCGCCGCTGGCTGCTCGCGGGCACCGTCGCGTTGACGCTGGCCTCGGTCGGCTTTGACCTGGCGGTGCCGTGGACCGCCGGCGCCCTGGTGGACGCGGTGGCGCATCGCGGGCTGGCCGATCCGGCCTGGCGGGCCTGGGGCTTCTTCGTCGGCGTCTATTTCGCCGCGCTGGTGACCCGCAACATCGCCATGCGGTGGTTCTGGATCCCGCTCGCCGTCAACAACATGAAGGAGCTGATCGACGAGGCCTTCAAGAAGGTCCAGTCGTTCTCGGCCGACTGGCACGCCGACAATTTCGCCGGCGCCACGGTGCGCCGGCTGAGCCGCGCCATGTGGGGCTACGACACCGTCTCCGACGCGGCGCTGGTTTGGCTGGGCCCGGCGGTCCTGGTGCTGGCCGGCATGTGCGTGATGATCACCGTGCGCTGGCCGATCGTCGGCCTGTTCGCCACCGTCGTGGTGGTGTTGTTCGTGCTCGCCAACATCGTCCTGACCAGCCTCTTCGCGCGGCCGCTGAACCTGAAGTCGGTGGCGCTGGACAGCCGCATCGGCGGGGCGATCGCCGACTCGATGTCCTCCAACGCGACGGTGAAGAGCTTCGGCGCCGAGGCGCGAGAGGAGGCGCGGATCGCCGAGGTCACCGACCTGTGGCGCGGCGCGGCAAGCCGGACCTGGAGCCGGTTCACCGACCTGTGGCTGGCGCACAACTTCATCCTGGTCGTGCTGCAGGCCGGGCTTTCGGGCCTGCTGGTCTGGCTCTGGTCCAGGGGCCAGGCGACCCCCGGCGACATCGCCTTCGTGATCACCGCCTTCATGCAGATGACCAGCTACCTGCGGAACCTGGGCGAAAACATCCGCCTGACCCAGCGTGGGCTCGACGACACTGAGGACGTGGCCCGCTACGCGACCCTGCCGCCGCAGGTGGTGGACTCATCCCGAGCCCGCGAGTTCGCCGCGGACCTGGGCGAGATTGTCTTCGACCGGGTGACCTTCCGCTACAAGTCGGCGGACGAGGCGCTCTACCAGGACTTCTCCCTGCGCATCGCGCCCGGCGAGCGGGTGGCGCTGGTTGGGCCGACCGGGGCCGGCAAGTCGACGTTCGTGAAGCTGATCCAGCGGCTCTACGACCTGCAGGGCGGGCGGATCCTGGTGGACGGCCAGGACATCGCCGGCGTCACCCAGCGCAGCCTGCGCCAGGCCATCGCCGTGGTGCCGCAGGACCCGGCGCTATTCCACCGGACGCTGGCGGAGAACATCGCCTACGCCCGGCCCGGCGCGACTGAGGACGAGATCATGCTGGCCGCCAGGCGCGCGCGCGCCCACGAGTTCATCGCCCGCCTGCCCAAGGGCTACCAGACCCTGGTCGGCGAGCGTGGCGTGAAGCTCTCGGGCGGCGAGCGGCAGCGGGTGGCGATCGCCCGCGCCTTCCTGGCCGACGCGCCGATCCTCGTCCTGGACGAGGCGACCTCCTCGCTCGACGTGGAGACCGAGCGGCAGGTGCAGGCGGCGATGGAGGAGCTGATGATGGGGCGCACCACCATCGTCATCGCCCACCGCCTCTCCACCATCCGCGGCGCCGACCGCATCCTGGTCTTCGAGGACGGCCGCATCGTCGAGGAGGGCCGCCACGCGGACCTGGTGAAGCAGGGCGGGGCCTACGCCCGGCTGCACGCGGTGACGGAAGGGTGGGTCTAGGGCCGGCCTCCGTCGCTGGTCCCATGTAACTCAGGGTAGCGGCTGGCAAAAAGACATGTAACTCTCGGCCAATTCCGGGGGGAGTTCACATGTCTAATGTCGACGTAAGCGCCATCGGTGGCGATCGGGTGGTCCTGTCTCAGCGCGGCGTCCTGATGTCGTTCGCCTGGCTAAGTCTGCGGAACGGCCTGCTCAACCTCATCACCCTCACGCTCTACCGTTTCTGGGGGAAGACCGAGGTGCGGCGGCGGCTGTGGGCGACGACCTATCTTAACGACGAGGCGTTCGAATACACCGGCCGGGGGGTGGAGCTGTTCGTGGGCTTCCTGCTGGCGCTGCTGGTGATCGCCCTGCCGTTTCTCTGCATCATCTTCGGCGCCCAGTTCCTGGGACCGGGCATGGTGCTGTTGGTGATCCTACCCGCTTATCTGTTCCTGTTCTTCATCCTGGGCCTCGGCCGGTTCACGGCGTTTCGCTACCTCGCCACACGCACCGCCTGGCGCGGCGTGCGGTTCCACATGCGCGGGACGGCGCGGAGTTTCGGGCTCGCGTGGATGGGCTATGCGCTGCTGAGCGGGATCACTCTGGGCTGGTTCTGGCCCGCGGCCGACCGTCGCCTCGCGGGTCGGCTCTGGGACGGTCTCAGCTTCGGCGACCGCGACTTCCAGTTCCGGATCGACGATGCGCGCCGGGAACCGGTCTACGGCGCCTACGCCTTGAGCTGGGTGCTGGGCGTGGTGGGCTACATCGTCTTCATTGGCGTGATCTTCGCGGCCCTCTATCCGCAGATGAAGGCCAACGGCGGGTCCGGCGCGCCGCCGGTCATCACGCTCCGCGAGATGATCACCATCTATTCCGCGGCCGGCGGGTTGGCCCTGTTCTATGCGGTCGCCCTGTCGCCGTTCCACGCCGCCATGCTGCGCTCCATCGTGACCGGCATCGGCTTCCAGGACGTGCGCTTCCGCTTGCGGCTGCGCTGGTTCGACATGGCCGGGCTGACGGTCAGCAATATCGTGCTGCTGACCGTGTCCCTGGGTCTGCTGATGCCATTCGTCGAGGCCAGGACGCGGAAGTTCCTGATCAGCCGGCTTGAGACCACCGGAGAGTTCGACCTGTCAGCCATCGGCCAGGCCCAGGGGCTGAGGCCGCGGACCGGCGAGGGCCTCGCCGATGCGTTCGGTATCGCGACGATCTGATCCTCGTGCAGGCGCGCTACCACGACGGACGAACGGCGCAGTCGCGGCCAACCAAGGTCTGTGTCGAGGACGAGACCCTGGTGTTCTCGGCGGATGGCGAGAACCGCTGGCCGCTGGACGCTGTACGGGTGGAGACCGTGGATGACCGAGTGCGGATCGCGTACGGGCGCGACGACCCGGCGCGGCTGACCCTGGCGCTCGCCGACTGGCGCGACCTCACCGAGCACGCCATCGGCCACCATCGGCGGGTTCGGCAGCGGGAGATCCGCCTGGTGGCGGCCCTGGCCGCCTCGGCCGCGGCTTTCGCGGGGCTGGTCTTCGTGGGCATACCGGCCGCCTCCGGTCCCCTGGCTCGCCATACCCCGCCCAGCCTCGAGCGCAAGATCGGGCGCAATCTGGAAGCTCAGGTCTCGCTGCCGTTCCGGGCCTGCCGGGGGGCCGCCGGCCAGGCCGCGCTCAAGCGGCTGGGCCAGCGCCTGGGGCAGGCCGCCAACACGCCGTTCTATATCCGCGTGCGCGCAGTCCACGCCCCGATGGTCAACGCCTTCGCCCTGCCGGGTGGCGCGATCATGGTGACCGACAAACTGATCGACCTGGCCGCGACGCCTGACGAGCTGGCCGCAGTGATCGCCCACGAGTCAGCCCACGTGCAGAAACGACACGTGATGCAGGGCGTCTGGCGATCCTTCGGCTTCGGGGTTTTGCTGGACGCGGTGGTGGGCGGCGGCTCCGGGGCGGGCCAGCAGGCGGTCCTGCTGATGGGCTCCGCGACCAACCTGCACTACAGCCGCGCCGCGGAGGCCGAGGCCGATTCCGCCGGCCAGGACCTGCTCACCGCCCAAGGCCTCTCATCGCAGGGCATGGCCCCCTTCTTCCAGCGTCTGGTCGCCACCTCCGAAGGCAAGAACGCCCAGGCCGTGAAGGCGCTGATCTCCGACCACCCCGACACCTTGCGCCGCGCCCAGGCAAGCCGCGCCCGCGCCAAGTCCGGCGCCGCGGCCTTCACCCCGGCCGAGTGGACCGCCATCCAGGCCAGTTGCAAGGACGGCTACGACCCGTTGAAGCGCATGCGAAAGCTATTCTAGGGAGGCAGCTTCGCTGCCACCTCCTCCGAAGTGTTTGCTTCGGGGGAGGAGCGGGGCGAGCGCGGCCGCCAGGTCCCCACGGTTCTCCACCCGCACACTTCCCAGCCCCAGCCATCCCGCCATCAGCTTCAGCTCCGCGGCCAGCTTCACCGGCGTCTGGTTGCTGGCCCACGGTTCGGCGTGGCTGGCCTGGACGAGCAGGACGCTCGCCTTGCGGTCGGCCTTGAGGTCGACGCGGGCGGTAAGCGCGTCGCCCTCCAGGAACGGCAGGACGTAGTAGCCGTGGGTGCGCTTGGCGGCCGGGGTGTAGATCTCGATGCGGTAGCGGACGCCGAACAACCGCTCGGTGCGTTCGCGGAACCAGATCAGGTTGTCGAAGGGCGACAGCAGCGCCTGGGCGTCGATGCGGCGCGGCCAGCGCGCTGCGGGATCGAGGTAGGCGGCTTCGCGCCACCCTTTCACGGTGACGGGCGACAGCGAGCCGTCCTCCACCAGTTCTGCGAGCCTGGCCTTGGCGCCCTCTACCGGCATGCGGAAATAGTCGCGCAGGTCCTTTGCCGTCGCCACGCCCATGGCGCGGATCGCAATCCGATAGAGCTCGCGCTGCGCCTCTTCGCGCGGCGGCGTCGGGAGCGAAGTGACAGCCTTGGGCAACACCTTCTCCGGGAGGCCATAGACCCGCTCGAAGGTTCCCCGCCGCGTGGCGGTGGTGAGTTCTCCGGTCCAGAACAGCCCTTCGACGGCCCGCTTGGCGTCGCTCCATCCCCACCAGCCGCCATTGCCTTTGTGGCCCATCTCCAGCTCGGAGGCCGACATCGGTCCGCGCGTGGCGATCTCGTTCAGCACCCGCTCCACGAAATCGGCCCGTTCGCGGCGGAACCGGGCTACGCCCTTCCAGATCCCGACGCCGTCGCGCGCGTCCTGCATCCGCCAGCGGAACAGCGGCTGGAGGCCAAGCGGCAGCAGCGAGGCCTCGTGCGCCCAGTATTCGAACAGCGCCGGCTTCTTGCCCCAGGCGACCTCGTCCAGCAGCGCGCGCGGATAGGCGCCGAGCCGCGAGAAGGCCGGCAGGTAGTGGGTGCGCGAGACTACGTTGACGCTGTCGATCTGCACGACGCCCAGGCGGTCGACCAGCTTGAGCAGCTGGCGCCTGCCGACCGGGCCGTCCGGGCGCGGCGTCCCGAACCCCTGGGCGGCCAGCGCGATGCGGCGCGCCTCGCCGGCGGTCAGCTTGTCCTTGGCCATCCGTTCCCCATGCAGAATCGCGCCCCGAACGGAGCCCTGGGACGGTAGTCCGCGAACAAAGAAAGAACAACGATCCGGTTAACAATGGTTAACGCCTTAACCATTGCCGCCTTGGCGCGCGGAACAGAGCCGGAATCAGGTGTGATCCAGCACCGGCTTCGGCTGGTAGGGCGCCTCGAGCTTGGCGACCTCGTCGTCCGTCAGTTTCACGTCGAGCGCCGAGACCGCGTCTTCGATATGGCCGAGCTTCGAAGCGCCGACGATGGGCGCGGTGATCGCGGGGTTCCTCAGCACCCAGGCGAGGGCCACCTGCATGTTGGAAAGCCCGCGGGCCTTAGCGACCTCGGTCACAGCGTCCACCACCTGGTGGTCGGCCTCGCGGAAGTAGAGCCGCGGCGAGAACTCATCGGTGCGGGCGCGCTCGGTATTGCCTTCCTTCGGCTGAGCGCGGCCGCCGGCCAGGAAGCCGCGGGCCAGCGGCGACCAGGGAATGACGCCGACGCCCTCCGCCCGGCAGAGCGGCAGCATCTCGCGCTCCTCCTCGCGGTAGACGAGGTTGTACTGCGGCTGCATCGAGACGAAGCGGACCCAGCCGTGGGCGTCGCTGGCCGCCAGCATCTTGGCGAACTGCCACGCGTACATCGACGAGGCGCCGATGTAGCGGGCCTTGCCGGCCTTCACGACGTCGTTCAGCGCCTCCAGCGTCTCCTCGATGGGCGTTTCGTAGTCGAAGCGGTGGATCTGGTAGAGGTCGACATAGTCCATGCCGAGGCGGGTCAGGCTGGCGTCGATCTGGGCCATGATCGCCTTGCGGCTGAGGCCCTTCTCGTTGGCCCCCTTGCCCATCGGACCGTTGACCTTGGTGGCGACCACGATCTCCTCGCGCTTGGCGAACTCGCGCAGCCAGTGGCCGGTGACCTCTTCGCTGGCCCCGATCGAATAGACGTTGGCGGTGTCGAAGAAGGTGATCCCCTTCTCGATGGCGGCCTGGAAGAAGGGCTTGGACTGCTCCCGGTCGAGCACCCAGGAGCGCCACTCGGGCGAGCCGTAGGTCATGCAGCCGAGGCACAGGCGCGACACCTTCAGGCCGGTGTTCCCAAGGCGGATCTGTTCCATGGCGTGGCTCCTTCCTAGTGCTCCAGCCGGCCGTCGGTCAGCGCTTCGACCTCGAATTCATAGAGCACCTTCGGATCGGGTTTCGGGACGGCCTTGGCGATGTCCTTGGGCGCCAGCACCTTGAGCAGGTGGCGCATGATGGCGATGCGGGCGGCCTTCTTGCTGTCGGTGCGCACGATGGTCCAGGGCGCCTCGTCGGCGTGGGTGCGGCGGAGCATCTGATCGCGGGCCGCGGAGTACTCGTCCCACTTCGCCTGGGCGACCGCGTCGAGCGAGCTGATCTTCAGGGCCTTCAGCGGATTGGTGGTGCGGGCCTTCAGGCGCTTGGCCTGCTCCTCCTTGGAGATATCGAGCCAGAGCTTGACGATGCGCAGGCCGTTCTCGGCCAGCATGGCTTCGAAGGTCGGCGCGTCGCGCAGGAAGGTCTCGTGCTCCTTGGGCGTGCAGAAGCCCATCACCGGCTCGACACCGCCGCGGTTGTACCAGGAGCGGTTGAAGATCACGAGCTCGGCCGCCGCCGGCAGATGGGGCACATAGCGCTGAAAATACCACTGGGTGCGCTCGCGGTCGGTGGGTTTGGGCAGGGCGACGACGCGGGTGTTTCGGACCGACAGGTGCTCGACGATCCGCTTGATGGCGCCGTCCTTGCCGGCGGCGTCGCGGCCCTCGAAGATCACCAGGTCCTTGGCGCCCGACGCGATGGCCGCCTGCTGATAGCGCACGAGCTCGATCTGCAGGGCTTCGATCTTGCGGCGGTAGTCCTGGTCATTTGGCATGTTCAGACCCTATGCCGGATGCGGCGCCGGACGCTAGAACCAGCGGATGATCCGCCTGTTCATTCCGCACGACCTCGCGCCCGGCGCGGAGCTGGCGCTCGACCCGGGGCAGAGCCGCTACCTGGCGGCCGTCATGCGTCAGGCGGTGGGCGACGAGGTCGCGCTGTTCAACGGCCGGGACGGGGAGTGGCGGGCCAAGATCAGCGCGGTCGGCAAGCGCGCGGTGGCGGTGCGGGCCGAGGAACTCGTCCGGCCGCAGGCGGCGGGGCCGGACCTCGACCTCGTCGTGGCGCTGGTCAAGCGGGGGCGGCTGGAGACCATCGTCGAGAAGGCGGCCGAACTGGGCGCGCGCCGCGTGCGCCTGGCGGTCACCGAGCGCACCAACGCCGATCGCACCCGCGTCGAGCGCCTGACCGCCATCGCCACCGAGGCTGCCGAGCAGACCGGCCGGCTGGATGTGCCGCAGATCGTGGAACCGGTGAAGCTGGATCGGCTGATTGCGGACTGGCCGGAAGGTCGCCGGCTTCTCTTTTGCGACGAAGCCGGTGGCGCACCGCCGATCCTGCAAGCGCTCTCTCCGCAGGAGGGAGGGGAGCCGTGGTCCATTCTGATAGGTCCTGAAGGCGGCTTCTCCCCAAGGGAACGGGCGCTTCTTCGCGCGCTGCCCTACGCCACCCCCGCTTCGCTGGGGCCGCGGATCCTGCGCGCGGACACCGCGGCGATCAGCGCGCTGACGCTCTGGCAGGCGGCGCTGGGCGACTGGCGGACTTGAGCCGGCCCTTGAGCTTCTGGGATTTGCGCCCACCTAGAACTCCGACGTAAAGAGTCGGCCGCGCCGGAACAGCCGCGGTCCAGTGTGGGGTGGGGAATGAAACCGATGGCTGAGATCGCCTGTGACGATCGCCCCCTGACGTTCGAGGACCTGGTCGCCTGGTTCGACAAAGGGTCCAAGCCCAAGTCCGAATGGCGCGTAGGCGCCGAGCACGAGAAGTTCGTCTTCCGCCTGGGGACGCATGAGCCGGTCCCCTACCAGCCCCGCGGCATCAAGGCGTTGCTGGACGGCCTCACCCGCTATGGCTGGGCGCCGGTCATGGAGGGCGAGAACGTCATCGCCCTGGAACGCGGCAAGGCGAACGTCAGCCTGGAGCCCGGCGGCCAGTTCGAGCTCTCCGGCGCCCCGCTGGAGACCATCCACGACATCTGCGAGGAAACCGGCCAGCACCTGCAGGAGGTGAAGGTGGTCGCCGACGAGCTGGCCATCGGCTTCCTGGGGCTCGGCTTCACGCCGGTCTGGCGGCGCGACCAGGTCCCGGTGATGCCCAAGGGGCGCTACAAGATCATGCGCGAGTACATGCCCAAGGTGGGCGGGCTCGGCCTCGACATGATGTTCCGCACCTGCACGGTGCAGGCCAACCTCGACTTCGGCTCCGAGGCCGACATGGTGGCGAAGTTCCGCACGAGCCTCGCCCTGCAGCCGGTGTGCACGGCGCTGTTCGCCAATTCGCCGTTCATCGAGGGCAAGCCCTCGGGCTTCGTCTCGGCCCGCGCCAACGTCTGGACCGACACCGACCCCGACCGCACGGGGATGCTCGATTTCGTGTTCCGCGACGGCTTCGGGTTCGAGACCTATGCGAAGTACGCGCTCGACGTGCCGATGTATTTCGCCAAGCGCGGCGACCGCTACATCGACCTGGCCGGCCGCTCGTTCCGCGACTTCATGGAGGGCAAGCTGGCCGAGCTGCCCGGCGAAAAGCCCACGATGAAGGACTGGGCCGACCACACCACGACGATCTTCCCGGAGGTGCGGCTGAAGCAGTACCTGGAGATGCGCGGCGCCGATTCAGGGCCCTGGAGCCGGCTCTGCGCCCTGCCGGCGCTGTGGACGGGGATTTTCTACGATTCCGCCGCCCTCGCCGCCGCCTGGGACCTCTGCAAGGACTGGAAGATCGAGGATCACGAGCGCCTGCGGGCCGACGTCGCCCGCGTAGGCCTGAAGGCGCAGATCGCCGGGCGCAGCGTGCAGGACGTGGCCAAGGATATGCTGGCCATCGCCCGCGAGGGCCTGAAGCGTCGCAACCGCCTCTCCGGCGGCCTGGTGGACGAGAGCGGCTACCTGGGCGAACTCGACGAGATCGCCGCCAGCGGGATCACGCCGGCCGAGCGCCTGCTGGAGCTCTACAACGGACCGTGGCAGGGCGACGCGAGCAAGGTCTTCGAGGCCTTCGCTTACTAGCGGGTCACCGCGCGGGCGTCTCGACATTCGGGGTCCAGCGTTCGCGCTGGGTGACGCCGTCGCCGGCGTCGGTGTGCTGGACGACCTCGTCGATCCCGACCCTGTGGCCGTCGCGGACCTCATCGACGTGCTTGGGGTTCACCGCCGCGTCGGCGACCTCATAGACCTCGATCTTGTCGGGGTAGAAGGACAGCCGCTCGGCGATGGCCTCCATGGCCGGGTAGGGCAGCTCATAGGTCCAGACCGCGTTCTCGTCGAACTGGACGTCCATCAGCAGCGTGTAGTAGGCGGCGTCGCCCTTGTAGGGGCAGTGGGTCGAGCGGCCGGTGCGGCTCATGTACTCCATCGCCACGTCCTGGCGCGGGAAGTAGACGCGGGCCGGGTAGTCGGC
>NZ_JAQGIZ010000185.1 GCF_028290885.1 Phenylobacterium sp. | reverse complement strand
AGCCGCCCCGCCTGGGCGTGGGACCGGGCGGCGGCGAGGGGCGCCGCGTCGATCGGGTTCGAACTGGACACCAAACGCTGTTCCGGCAATGGCTTTCGGGCTTCGAGCCTTCGTTTAGACAGGGTCGGAAGGTGAGCAGCAAGTGTGCCGGCCGCCAAACCGGGCGACAACGTTCAGGATCCGACGCCTGCCACCGCCCCGGCGCCGGCGGCCCGCGTTGTCCGGCCGCGCCGTCGATGCTAGGCATCGGACCCATCATGGTGACAGATGTTCCTTGAGATCGCCGACGTCCTGGCTCCCGAGGAGATCGCGCGGCTTCGGCAGTGGGCGGCCAAGGCGCGCTTCGTCGATGGGCGCATCTCAAGCCCTCACTCGACCGTGAAGGACAACCTGCAGGTCGACCACGCCGACGAAGGCTACGCCGCGTCGTCGAAGCTGATGGCCGCGGCGTTGCAGCGCAGCGAGCCGTTTCGCAATTTCGCCTTCCCCAGCCTGATGGCACCGCCGCTGCTGGCGCGCTACGAACCCGGCATGAAGTACGGCGCGCACACCGATGCGGCGCTGATGCAGCTGGGCGCGCGCATGCTCCGCGCCGATCTTTCCTGCACGATCTTCCTGAACGAGCCGGACACATACGAAGGCGGCGCGCTCTCCGTGCGGCTGGGATCGGCCGCGGTGGAGTTCAAGCTCAAGGCCGGCGCGGCCATCGTCTATCCTTCCACCACGCTGCACGAGGTGACCCCGGTCACCGCCGGCGAGCGGCTGGTCGGGATCACCTTCATTGAGAGCCAGATAGCCGATGCGGCCTACCGCGAGTTGCTCTTCGAGTTGGACGAGGTCGCCGCGATAGAGGGAAACAACATGAGCTGGGAGAGCCGCACTCGGCTGCAATATGTGCGGACCAATCTGAAGCGCATCTGGAGCGCGTCCGATTGAGCGGCCTCGCGTCCGGACCCAGGCCCGTGAGCCATCCGAGGCCCTGGAGTCTATTCGTCGCGATGGACCTTGATGGTCGTCTGTCCATCCACGTTCATGAGGAAGCTGCCCAGCGATCCCTTGTGGATGCGCACCTTCGAACCAGCCCTGGGCGCTCGCATCAGATCGCCTGAAATCTGACGCCACCGGGCGCCGTCCTCCAGGATGAGGGTCCAATGCCCGTTGATGTCGGCGCGGGCGGCGCGGACCACCCCATCCAGACTGTCGACTTCCTCAGGCTTCAGCGCCCGGACCACGAAACCCAGGCTCGGCACGTGCAGTCCGAAGGCTTCGCGATGGGCCGCGCTGGCCTGGGCGCGATCGATCACGACGATGTCGCCGCGCGTCTCTGCCTCACCCATCTTGGCCGTCGCGGCGTCGAAGCAGGCCAGGCGGGCCGTGTTGTCGGCCAGCCCCCGGCAATCCAGAACCGCTCGGAAGGCCGTCGCCTGACGCTGGCTTTCGGCGTCTTTCGCCCAGGCGACCCCCGCCGTGCCGGCCGCAGCAAGGACGGCGAGCGTGGCGGCCGCCAAGCGGGTGTTGTTCTTCGTCATGACCGACATCTCCCCCGTGAACAATTCCGCACGCTAGTCGTATTTGCCGCCTGTGGAACATCGCATCTGACGACTCCCGCGCCGAGCGCCGCCAAGGCCGCGCGGCGAACGCGTTAGGCGACATGATCGAACGCCGCCGCAGACTCGATCGGCCCGACCAGCGACGGATAGGCGCGTGCGGCGGCCGCGAGCCAGGCCAGTCCCCGATGGATCTCTACGGCATGCTCGCGCCGCGCGGTGTCGAGGACGGCCCGGCGAACGTCCGGGCCATAGCCATATTCAGGGGCCTTGGAATAGCGCTCGAAGTAAGCCGAGCGGGCCAGCCGTTCCACTTCCTCCGGGTCAGCGGCGCCGTGGAGATGCTGAAGGGCCGAGGCGAGGCCGGCTCGCGGCTCCCTAAGAAAGCCCTCGAAATCGATCCAGGCAGTCCGGCCCGGCTGCTGAGCGGCGGCCGTGGCGAGGGCAGCCATCTCGCAGGCCCAGCTCATGGCGGCGACTTCGCCTTCGGAAAGCCGGCCGAGGTCCCATCCCTGCCCGCCAATCCGGCGATGGAGGCGGGCAAGGCGCGCGGGCGCGGCGGTCCGCAGCTCCACTCGGGAATTCGGCCCTCCCAGGATCGTGGCCAGGTAGGTTTCCGGCCGGACGGTCATCAGCAGGGCGCGTGAGCGCGGAGCAGCGCGGAGCAATCGATCTGCGAGCTCACTGACCAGGCTCGTCGTCTTCACGAGGGCTCGCTGCGCGGGCGTCCAGGTGCGCGAGAATAGCGCCAGCAGGGTGGAGAGCCGCGCATCGAAGTCATCGCCGCGCCACGGCTCGTCTGTGAGTTCCACCTGGGCGAACGTGCGCAGCACCTGTGGCTCGCGGACGGAAAACACGCTGGGATGAACGCCCAGCAGCCGCGACAGCAGCGTCGAGCCCACGTGGCCGACATGGAAGATGTAGTCGCATCGCGCGGGCATGCCGGCCGCCGCGGCGGCGAGGGCAGCGTAGGAGACCGGCAGCATCTGCGACGGTGGGAGTCGGGCGTCGAGGAAGCTCGCCCTCTCGTAATCGACCCGCTGCAGGGCGATCAGCTCGACCTGATCGGTCGCAGGGTCCAGCGTCAGCGGGAACAGTTCGGGCGACGCGCGAACCCGCGATTGCCAGTCGATCACCGTCGAACCTCCGCAGCGAGATTGCCTTAGACGGTTAGGAGCGACGCGCGCCGATGTCGAGACGCGATCGGTTGGACGCCCGGCGCAAGGCGGTAGGGTGAAGGAGGATCCGCCGCATCCTCGACCCGTGCAAGCCGGCGGATCGGCTGGCGATCCCGATCGGCATCCATCGCCGGCGTCCCTAGTGGACGCGCGTGGGGGCCAGCACCATGGCGCCCTGGCTGCGCAGCCGCGCCTGGGCGAGTTCGTCCAGGATGCCCTGCGCGCGCGGGTCGCCGAACACCCAGGCCGCCGCCGCCAGCGTGCGCGCCGAGGAGGCCGAGACGCCCAGCATCTTCTGCAGCGCCTCGAACGGCGAGCCGTTCGGCGACATGCGCTTGAGGCGGGCTTCGCCGGAGACGTGGGCCAGGGCCTTGGCCTTGTCCACTGCCTGGTAGAAGCCGCCGATCTCGTCGACCAGGCCGAGCTCCTTGGCCTGGACGCCGGTCCAGACGTGGCCCTTGGCGATCTCGCGAACCCGGTCCGGGGATAGCTTGCGGCCGGCGGCGACGCGCTGGACGAAGTTGTCGTAGATGCGGTCCATCCAGTGGGAGAAGACCGCGCGCTGCTGCGGCGTGAACTCCTGGCCCATCCCGAACGCGCCCGCGTAGTCGCTGCCGACGCCGAGCTGGCGCACGTCTACCCCGTACTTGGCGAGCGCCGGGCCGACCGCGAACTTGCCGCCGAACACCCCGATCGAGCCGGTCAGTGTCGAGGGCTCGGACAGGATGGCGGAGGCTTCCGAGGACACCCAGTAGCCGCCCGAGGCGCCGTAGGTGCCCATCGACACCACCACCGGCTTGCCCGCCGCCTTGGCCGCGCGGATGGCCGCCAGGATCTCTTCCGAGGCGGTGTCGGACCCGCCCGGGGAATTGATCCTGAAGACGATGGCCTTCACGTCCTTGGCCTTGATGGCCTGGTAGAAGGCGTCGGAGATGTCGTCGGCATAGATGCTCGAGCCGCCGCGGAAGGGGTTGCCGCCCTGGTCCTTGCCGTCGACGATGGCGCCCTCGCCCTCGATGATCGCGATGGCGGGCCCGAGGCCCCGCTGGCGGGGCGCGCGGCCGTGGGCGTAGTCCTCGAAGTCGATCATCTGGGAGTCGGTCCCAGCCCTCTTGAGCAGGACGTCCTGCGCCTCGCGGACCTGGCCCACATGGTCGATCAGCCGCCGGCTCAGCGCCTCATCGGCGAGATAGGGCCCTGCCTCGAGGGCGGTTTTCAGGGCCGCCGGATCGAGCTTGCGGTCGGCCGCGGCGGCGGCGATGTCGGTGGCGTAGACCGAGCCCAGCCAGGAGAGCTCTGCCTCGCGGTGGGCAGGCGTGTAGTCGTCATAGAGGAACCCGTTGACCGCGTTCTTGTACTGATAGCGCTGCTCGTAGTCGGCCTTGACGCCGAACCTGTCGAACAGCCGCTTGAAGAACAGGTCCTCATTGGCGATGCCGGTCACCTGGAACGAGGCGCCCGGCTGCATCCAGAGCTCATCCGCCGCGGCGCCCAGCATGTAGCTCGCGGTGACCACGCCGGAGGGATAGAGCCCCTGGCTGTGGGCGATGATCGGCTTGCCCGACGCGCTGAAGTGCTTGATTCCGAGGCGCAGCTCGTCGGCCAGGCCCGGCTCGATGCCGCCTTCCGGCAGACGCACCAGCACGCCCTTGACGCGGTCGTCCTTCTCAGCGCGGCGCAGGCCCTCGATGATCGACATGGCCGAGTGACCGCGGCGGGTGAAGCCGGCCAGCGGGCTCTGCGGCGACTGGTCGGTGAGCGAATCGCGCAGGTCGAGCTCGAGCACCGCCTTCGACGGGATGGGACCGGGCCCGGCGGCCGCGGCGGCCATGGAGATCAGCACGAAGGGCACGCCGATCATGAAGATCAGCAGGCCCGCGAAGACCCCGGCCGCGGTAATCAGGAACTGCTTCATCGAAGAATCGGGCGCCTCGCGGAAAACCTGCAATCCAAAGGCTAGGCCTCCGCCTCTCGCACACTATTTCGCGGGCGCAAAGACCGGCGTTGTCGGGCTCGCCTAAATGCGGGCGGAGGGCTTGCGGATCGGCTTGGCGGCCACCTTGTGGCGCAGCTTCGCGACATCCGAGGCCGTCACCACCGGCGCGGCGTTGCCCCAGCTGTTGCGGACGTAGGTGGCGACGGCTGCGACCTGGGCGTCGTTCAGCTTCCAGGCATAGGCCGGCATCGACAGCGGGGTCGGCCGGGCGTCGGTGGCTACGGTCTGGGTTCCGGTGAGGATGAAGCGGATCACGCTCGTGGGATCGACCGACTGGGTCATCGCGGCTCCCGGCAGCGGTGGGAAGTACCGAGGCGCGGCCTTGCCGTCCATCGCATGGCAGGCGGCGCATTCGTCGACGTAGATCGCCTGTCCTGCGGCCATGACCCTGGCGTCTGGCGGCGGTGTCGCGGGGACCGCGGCGTGCGACGGCTGGGCTTTCAGAAAGGCCGCGATGGAGGTCAGGTCCGCATCGGTCATGTGCGAGGTCGAATGGCTGATCGCGTCGGCCATGGGCCCGGAGCCGTTGGCGCGGGCGTTACGGCCGGTCTTCAGATATTCGACCACGTCCGCCGTCGACCAGGCGCCCAGGCCTCTTCGGACGTCGGCGTTCAGGGCTGGCGCGAACCAGTTGTCGAGAACGCCGCCCTCGAACTCATGGCCCGCCTTGTCGGCGCCGAGGAACGTCTTCGGCGAATGACAGCCCCCGCAGTGGCCGAGGCCGCGGGCGATGTGCGCGCCGGGCGTGGGGCCGGTGGTGGGCGCGCGGTCTTCCTTGAAGTTCAACGCGTTCCAGAAGGTCACCAGGAAGCGGATGTTCAGCGGGAACGGCAGCTTGTTGGCCGGCGGGTGATAGCTCACCGGGGCGACGGTCCTGAGGTAGGCGTAGAGCGCGTCGGACTCGGCGCGGGTGGCGTGGGTGAAATAGGGATAGGGAAAGGCCGGATAGAGCTTGGCTCCATCCTTGCGGACGCCCCTGTGCATGGCGTTCCAGAAGTCGTCCGCCGTCCAGGTCCCGATGCCGGTCTCGCGGTCCGGGGTGATGTTGGTCGAGTAGATGACGCCGAACGGGGTGTTCAGCGGATAGCCGCCCGCATAGGTCTGGCCGCCCGCCCGATCGTGGCATGCCTCGCAGTCGCCCAGGACAGCGAGGTAGCGGCCGTAGGCGACCTGCGCCGGTTCGGCGGCCGGCGGGGCGAGGGGCGCAGCAGGCCGTTGGGCATCCGGCTTCGCCGGCATGGACGCGATCACGCAGACCCCCAGGGCGGCCACGACGAGAGGGTGGATGCGCACCCCGCCCACTGCCCTAGACCGGCACGAGGGGCTGGTGCGTGGCGTTCAGATAGCGGGCCTTGATCGCGTCGGCGGCGTGGTAGAGGAGCGCCGCCACCGTGCCGGTCGGGTTGTAGCCGGCGTTCTGCGGGAAGGCGGTGGCGCCCAGGACGAACAGGTTCGGCACCTCCCAGCTCTGCAGGTAGCGGTTGGTGAAGCTGGTCCTGGGATCGTCGCCCATGATCGCCCCGCCGGTGTTGTGCGTGGTCTGGTAGGGGACGACGTCCCACGAGCCCTTGCGGTAGTTCGCCTTGATCTCGCGCCCGCCCATGGCCTTGCCGATCTCGGCGGCGCGGTCGGTCAGGTAGTCGGACATGCGGTGCTCGTTGTCGGTGTAGTCGAAGGTCATCCTGAGCAGCGGCCGGCCGAGCACGTCCTTGTAGGTCGGGTCGAGGTCCAGGTAGTTGCCGCGGTGGCTCATCACCGCCCCGTGGGTGGCGACGGTGGTGGTCTTCAGATAGTCGCGGGCGATGGCCTGCTTCCACTTCGCGCCCCAGGCCGGCGTGCCGGCGGGGGTCGGGTGGGTCTCGATCGGCCGGGCGCCGGTCTGCAGGATCCCGACGTAGCCGCCGCCGATGAAGCCCAGGCCGGAATGGTCGAAATTGTCGCCGTTGAAGTCGTTGATGATCGTCCCGAGCGAACCGGCGCCCACGAACGGATTGAGGATCTTGTCGTTGAAGAAGACGTTCACCGAGGAGGTGATCTGGTAGGCGTAGTTGCGGCCCACCACGCCCTCGCCGGTGGCCGGATCGTAGGGCTTGCCGATGCCCGACAGCAGCAGCAGCCGGACGTTGTTGAGGATGTAGGCGCTGAGCACGACCATCTCCGCCGGCTGCTCGAACTCCTGGCCTCGCTCGTCGACGAAGTTGACGCCGGTGGCGGTCTTGCCGTCCGCGGAGAGGTTGATCTTCAGGACCTCGGTATTGGTCCTCAGGGTGAAGTTCTTCTTCCGCATCAGCACCGGCAGGATGGTTGTCTGGGCGCTGGACTTCGAATAGTTGCCGCAGGCGTATTTCTCGCAGAAGCCGCAGTAGGTGCATGGGGCGAGCTGCACCCCCAGCGGATTGGTGTAGGCCCGCGACATGTTGGCGGCCGGATGCGGGAAGGGATGACGCCCCAGCCCCGCGGCGGCCTTGCCGAACAGGCTGGGCGCATAGGGGATGTCGAGCGGCGGATTGGGGTATTCGCGCTGCCTGGGGCCTTCGAAGGGGTCGCCGCCCGGTTGGATCACCCCCTTGAGATTGCCGGCCTTGCCGGAGACGCCGCAGAGGTACTCGAACTTGTCGTAATGAGGCTCCAGGTCGTCGTAGCTGACCGGGTAGTCCTGGATGGTCATGTCATTGGGGACGGCCTTCTTGCCGTAGCGCTCGAGATTGTGGCTGCGCGCCTTGAGGTCCGTGGGCAGGAAGCGCCAGACCTGGCCGTTCCAGTGGACGCCCGCGCCGCCCACGCCGCTGCCCAGCAGGAAGGAGCCCAGCTGACGCATGGGAAGCGCCGTCTCGCTCATCTTGTTGCGGATGGTGAGCGTGTCGTGGCTCAGCCGCTGGAAGAGTTCGTGGCGCCAATAGTAGCGCAGCTCGTCCTGGGCGAAGGCGGGCGAGAAGTCGGTGGGCGTGTCTCGCCATTCGCCGCGCTCGAAGGCCAGCACGTTCAGGCCCGCCTCGGTCAGCTCCTGGCCCATCATCGCGCCGGTCCAGCCGAAGCCGATCAGCACCGCGTCGACGGGGGGGAGTTTGGTCGCCATGCGCCTAGCCTTTCGCCGACCAGGCGGGCCGCCCGCCGATGCCTACCGGCGGCAGCGGATAAGGCTTGCCGTAGGCCAGCACATAGGGGCGCTGGTCGTATCGCGCGCCCGAGAAGCCGATCATCCGCCACGCGCCCATGCCGCGGTTGCCGCCGTAGATCGGGTCGGAGAAGTAGCCTTCCAGCACATTCTGCAGCAGCAGCCCGAAGTAGGACTTGGCGTGGACGTCCGGCCCCAGGTCGACCTTGCCGGCCTCCAGGTCCTTCAGGAAGGCGTCCTGGTCGGCGGCGCTGCGCTTGTGGAAGGGCTGGCCCCCGCTGCGGCCCAGGTAATCGCCGATCGCCTTGATGGCCGCCCGATACAGGCCGGCCGGCGGGAAGCGGCTCTGGTAGCCCTGGGTGCCCGTGCTCTGGCCGAACGGCCCCTGCATGTACCAGCGCGTCCCCTTGCCGTATTCGCCGGCCAGCTGGCGATCCAGGAACAGCGGCACGCCGGCCTCGACCGCGCCGGGCCCAGTGGCGTCGGCCGGGATCAGGCGCGCACAGGCGGACTCGATGAACTGCGCCTCGTTGGGGGTGAAAAAGACGTAGCCAGCGCGAAGGTCGGTGGCCAATGGATAAGCTGCGGTGTCGGGCGCCCAGACCATGCCTGCGCCGGTCAGCCGGGCCGCCGAACTCGCCAACGGCGCGGCGCAGATCAGCGCGCCGAATCCGAGAGCCGTGCGCCGATCGATGTGGAACTGAGGCAAGGCGCAGGGCTCCGAACCTGCTGCGGTAACGCTGGTTCGTCAGGGGAGTTCCCAGCGGCCGGAAGTCTTGTGGCGTCAGGCGATGTGCTAAGGGCGGGGCAGGCCGAAGACGTCGCGGTCGGCGGGCTGGAAGGTCAGGGTTTCCACTTGGCGTTCCATCGCGCCCTTGGGGTCTGCGCCATCGACGGTGAAGCGCGTGGCGACCCGCACGGGGCCGATACGGCGATAGTCCGAGAGCTGCACCGTCACCGGGCGCGGGCCGCTACGGTCGACGATGCGGCCCAGGAGGTGGGTTCCGCGGTCGAACCACAGCTCCCGCGCCTTGCCGCCATAGGGCTTGACCTCGACCACGTCGAAGGCCCGGCCCTGGGCCTGTCTCACGCCCAGATACCCGCCCCGCGCGTCGAAACGCCCGGGATAGAAGAAGCCGTAGACGGTGAGGAAGGCGGTGGTGCGGGCCTCCGCCGCGGTCGGCAGTCCGTCGCCGCCGTGGACCTCGCCGCCCGGCAGGATCTCCCACTCGCCGGCGCCGTTGTAGCCGTGGACGTGGACGCCGCCCGCCTCATGGGTCTCGATGCGCATGCCGTAGCGCAGGGGATCGAACCAGCTCTCGTAGGCGACGCCGCTCTGATGTCCGGTCTCGTGCCAGCCGCGCAGCAGGTTCCAACCAGCCCCGCCAACGGCCGCCCGCGCCTGGGTGAGCACCCGTTGGGCGTCGCGCGAATAGCCAATGGCGCTGGCCGCGTGTCTGGCGGCCTGGGCGTCGGTCACGGCGAGGCCAAGGGCGATGCCGGCCGCCATCAGGAGTTTGCGTAGGGGCGGCGTCATGTGGGGCGGCGAACCAGGCCGGGGAGCTTTGTCCACAATGCGGCGTGGGCGAAAATCACGCCGCGTTCGCAGAGGGAAGGGAAATGGTCGTGGGCGCAGTCGGGGGGCAACTGGTCTCCTCTTCAGAGCCTCCAGGGTGCAATGCATTGGCATTCTTGTTGGTATTTCGCAGAGAAAGACCGCTCCCGCGCTAAAGATGTGAGTCCTGCCAGCTCCACCGCCGCCGCTGCAATTCGTTGGTAGATTCGCGGGTGCTCTTGGGTGCGAACGACCACCGCTCGACGACAGCGTGGGTCCAGCCATCCCCGCCACTCGCGCCGGGTCCAGTGATGGACTGGACGGACGTTTTAATGAAATCAAATACTTATGATGGGGCGCGTGCAAATCGCGTGCATTCGGCCATCGAATAATCGCGCGCTTCTTCGCAGGTTAGGTCGGTTCAGCCCGACGCGGTATGCGGTCAGGTCTGTGCAGACTCCGCTGCGCGTCCTTATCTCGCCCACCCTGGTCGCCCGGCGGCCGTTCTGTACTGGCTCCGCAGCTAAGCCGCTTCCGCGCGCGGTCGCTTCGGTGCGGCCTGCCCGTCGTTGGGCGGGCAGGCCGCGCCGGCGCGTCAGCCTTGAGGCCGGAAGTCGTTGTTGGTCGCGCGATCGCCGGCCTGCCAGCGTTGAAGGGTGTCGTGGGCGCTGCGGCGCTGCCAGACGTCGATGGCCTCGGCCTCCGCGCTGTCCACCGTGAACTCGATGAGCTGGCCGTCCGGGTCCTCGACGTAGATCGAGACGCAGTAGCCATGGTCCATCACCTGGTAGGGCAGGGTCGCGGCGTCCAGGC
>NZ_JAQGIZ010000166.1 GCF_028290885.1 Phenylobacterium sp. | reverse complement strand
AGGCGGGGCGGCTAGCCGAGGCGCTCGAGGCGGCGCGCGAGGCGGCCCGGCTGGACCCGGGCGCCAGCGAGGCATTTGCGATCTGGGGCGTGGCCGCCGCGGAGCTTGGCCAGTTTGGCGAGGCCATCGAGCCGCTAGTGACCGCAGCCCAGCGAGTCCCCACCGGGTCGGTCGGATGGGCCAACATCACCAGCCAACTTGTCCGCTGCCTCTCCAACACCGGTTCCTGGTCGGCGGCCCTGCAACGAGCGGACGCGGTCGAACGGATCAACGCGCCCGATCCGCTGGTGCGGCAGAGGATCGGCGCGGCGCTCGCGCGGATGAATCTCTCCGCGCGGGGTCTTCCGCACATGGAGTGGGCCGGCGCCCAGAGGCCCGAATGGCCCGAGCTGCTGGTGGAGCTGGGCCTTGCCTACATGTCCGAAGGTCGGCTGGATGACGCAGAGGAGGCGTTCGAGCGGGCCATCGCCCTGGCGCCGAGCATGGCGCAGCCCCACGCGGCGCTCGCTGAGCTGAGGCGCTGGACGCCCGACACGGCGCACGTGGAACGTCTTGTGGCCACAAGGAACGATTCGAGCCTCAGCGCCATTGAGCGGGCCAACCTCGGCTTCGCCCTTTTCAAGGAACTGGACGATCTGGGCCAGACCTCCGAGGCCTGGACGATCCTCGAAGAATCCAACGAATCCTGCTGGACCGAAACCACTGCGGACTGGACGGCTGACCAGGATGGAGCGCTGGTGCAAGCGCTCATCGACACATTCCCCGGCCTTGCCGCCTCCGGGCCATCGGTGTCGAACGCCGCTCCGAGGCCGATCTTCATCGTCGGGCTGCCGCGATCCGGGACGACGCTGCTGGAGCGCATTCTGGCGGCGCACAGCCAGGTGCAGGCGCTGGGAGAACTGCCGACCTTCCCTATGGTGTTCCGCGGCGCCTCCACGGCCGCCGATCGAACCAGGCTGAACGCCGAAACCGTGCGCGCTACCGCACGGGGCGACTGGCGCGCGGCCGGCGATCTCTACCTGCGAGAGGTCACCGCGTTGGCGCCGGGCGCCGACCAATTCATCGACAAGCTCCCGGCCAACAGCTTGTTGGTGGGCGCGATCCGGCTGGCCTTGCCCCAGGCCGCCATCATCCACATGCGGCGCAAGCCGATGGACGCCCTTTTCGGCGCCTACAAGGTCCGGTTCAGGGACTGGTATGGCTGGTCGTGCCGCCAGCCTGACATGGCGGCCCATTATATCCACCACGCCCGTCTGATGGATCACTGGCGCGAGAGCCTTGGCGAGGGGTTGATCGAGGTGGACTACGAGACGCTGGTGGCCGATCCCGAGCCTGAGATTCGCCGGATCCTCGCCGCCTGCGGCCTCGCCTTCGAGCCCGCGTGCCTGGAGCCGCATAACACCCGAGGGCCGGTACGCACGGCCAGCATCGTGCAGGTGCGCGAACCGATTACCACCGCGCGCGTGGGCGCCTGGCGCAGGTACGAGCGCCAACTCCGGCCGCTCCGCGCGGCGCTGGCGGCCGCGGGGATCGATCCCGGCTAGGCCGGGTCGCCGAGGCCGTCAGCTTCTCGCGTCAAGGATTGAAGCGATGGGCCGCCTGTGGTCATTCCACCCTGTTGAACACCCTGCGGTCCGCCGGCGAAGAGCTGACACGACGGCCGCCGAATAGCCGCGGTCAGGAGCGCCTCACGATGTCCGATACTGGATCCGCCCCGAAGGCGGACGAGATCGAGCTGTTCCAGGAAACCGTCGCCGCGGCCCAGGCCGGAGACCTTGCCAAGGCCTTCTTCCTGGCGGGCGGGGCGCTGCACCACGGCCTGGAGCATCCGCTGTTCTACAAGTTGCGGGGGCTTGAGCATCAGCAGTGGGGCCGCGCGGCGCAGGCCGAGGCGGATTTCCGCGCTGCTCTGGCCGACGCGCCCGACGATTTCACCCTGCTCGACATGCTCGGCCTGAGCCTGGCGGCGGGTGGACGGCTGGCCGAGGCCCTGCAGGCCATCGATTCCGCGCTGCGGATTCGACCCGACTACCCGCCGGCCCTGGTGAACCGCGGCTGGGTGCTGGAGAACCTCGGCGACCTCGCCGGCGCCAGGGCCGCCTACCGCAGCGCGCTGTCGATCTCGCCGACAGAGGTGCGCGCGCATTCCGGGCTTGCGCTGCTGGCGGCGCGCGCCGGGCGGTCCGCCGAGGCCCGCCGGGAGGCGGCCGAGGCGTTGCGCCTGGCGAACGGAGAGCCGGGCGCACGGCTGGCGCTGGCCATGGCCGCCCTTTCCGAGGGCGACGCGCCCGGCTCCGAACGCGAGGCTCGCGCACTCCTGGCGGAACCGCAGCCGCTGCACCCCCAACAGGTGGGGGTGGCGCACACCGTTCTCGGCGACGCCCTGGACCGCCAGGAGCGGTTCGGCGAGGCCTTCGAGGCCTATGAACGTGCGAACGCGGCCTTGCGCGCGCACTATGGGCCGCAGTTCGGGGACGGTGGGACGGCGAGCGGCATGGCGGTGGTCGAGCGCCTTCGGCGCGGGTTCGCCGCCGTCAAGGCCTCCGATTGGTCGCGCGGGCCGAGCGCGGACGGCGCCGACGCACAGGGCCATGCCTTCGTCCTCGGCTTTCCGCGGTCCGGTACGACCCTGGTGGGCCAGGTGCTCGACGCGCATCCGCAGGCGACTACGCTCGATGAACTGGAAACCCTCGCCGAACCCGGCGCGACCTACCTCGTCGACGAGGCCGGCCTTGTGCGCCTAGCTGGCGCGCCGCCCGCTGAACTGGCGGACTTCCGTCGGCGATACTGGGATCGCATCGCCGCGGCGGGCGTCGCGCCGGCGGGCCGGCTGCTGGTCGACAAGCTGCCGATGAATACGCTTGGCCTGCCGGTGATCGCCCGCCTGTTTCCGGCGGCCAAGGTGGTCTTCGTGCGGCGCGATCCGCGCGATGTGGTGCTGAGCTGCTTCAGGCGGCAGTTCGTGATGAACGGCGCCAACTGGGAGTTCCTGTCCCTGGAGAGCGCCGCCCGATTCTATGACGCGGTGATGCGGCTGGCGCAGGACTATCTGCAGGCCCTGCCGCTCGACGTGCATGTGCTGCGCCACGAAAACCTGGTCGGCGACTTCGCCGGCGAGGCCGAGCGTCTGCGCCTGTTCCTGGGACTGCCGCCGGACCCGGCGATGAGGGAATTCACAGGTGCGGCCAACGCCGCCGACATCGCCACTCCCAGCGCCGCCCAGGTCGCCGGCGGGTTGTCCGGCGAAGGCGTCGGTACGTGGCGGCGCTATGAAGCCCAGCTCGAGCCCGTGATGCCGGTCCTTGCCCCGTGGATCGAAACCTTCGGCTACTAAGCCGAGATTCGCATCAGAGCGCTTGAGGACCTCCCACTCCAAAGCCCTTCTCCCGGGAAGGGCTACGGCATTCACGCATCTCCGCGGTTGCCGAGGAGCGGGCCCTTCTCCCCTTGTGGGAGAAGGTGGCAGCCGAAGGCTGACGGATGTGGGGTCGCGCTCCCTTCTCGGCGCGATCCCACGCTCAGATCGGATAAGGCTTTCGACCCCACATCCGACCTGCTTCGCAGGCCACCTTCTCCCACAAGGGGAGAAGGCCCGTTCACCTAAGGCACTGATCTCGCGCCCGTTCTGGAGATGTGTGAATCCGGTAGCCCGGGAAGGGAGGAGGGCAAAACCCGTGTCAGTCTCGCTGAATGTAGATTGGTCCCAGGGTCAAAACTCAATCAAGCCTTCGATACTAAATATATTCGTCATGGCCGGGCTTGTCCGGCCCATGACGTTCAAGAGGATGGTTTTCACCCCAGTCTGCTGAGTCCGGCGCACGAGGGACCACGCCGCCCTCTCCGCGCCTCCGGGCGCCACAAATAGAAAGGGGGCGGACCTCTCGGTCCGCCCCCCAATTCTCGATGGGTCGCCGTCGACTTAGAAGTCGGCGGTGATGCCCACGAACGCGTAGCGCCCGAGAGCGTCGTACAGCACGGGATAGGTGTTGCCGTTGAAGAAGATCGAGTTGCCACCGGCGGTCGAACCCACCAGCGGCGGCTCCTTGTCGAACACGTTGTTGACGCCGATCCGGACGGTGTAGCCGTCCTTGATATGGTACTGGGCGGCGAGATCGAAGTAGTTCTGCGCCTTGAGTTCCGCGTCGATGGGGAACGTCGCGCCCGAGAGGAAGGGGTTCGACGAGCTACGCTGCACGTCGACCTTGCCGATGTAGCGCCAGGTGCCCGACAATTGCAGGCCGTCCAGCGGGGTCGTCCAGGTCAGGCGCGCGCGGTGACGCCACTTCGGCCGGGGCTGCGCGCAGGTGGTCGTGCCGTAGAGGCCCGCGCAGTCGTAGCTCGTGACCGTGTTGCCCGAGGCGTCCTTGGTCGAGATGCCCGGGTTGGTCACGAAGGAGTCCAGGTAGGTGCCGTTGAAGTTCAAAGCCACGCTGCCCCACTTGTCGAGGCCGAAGCGGTCGAGGTCGGTGCGGTAGGTCGCCTCCACATCCAGACCCTTGGTCTGCAGGAAGCCGACGTTGACGTTGGTCGCGGTGACGAAGCCGGCGGTGCCGAGCCACAGCGAGCCGGTGGGCGAACGATGGACCAGAGGGCACAAGGTCGAAGACCCGGTCTGCAGGCACGAAGCCAGCGTCAGGTTCGGGTCCAGCACCTGGATGTATTGGTTCACCTTGATGTTGAAGTAGTCGACCGACAGGGTGAACCCCGGGATCATGTTCGGCGTCAGCACGAAGCCCGTCGTGTAGGTGTCCGCCTCTTCCGGCCGCAGGTTCGGGTTGCCCCCGGTCAGGCCGTTGTACTGGCTGGCCGGGTTGGTCGGAATGTGGCCGTATTGCGCCGCCGTCAGGCCGGTGTTGGCGCACTGGGCTTGAGTGGCCGTCGGGGTCGGGCCGGCGCAGGGGTCCGAACTCAGAGACAGGGTGATGCCCTGCGGGGTGAACAGTTCGATGATGTTCGGCGCCCGGACCGCGCGCTCATAGCTAGCCCGGAACCGGAGGTCCTCGATCGGTTTCCAATCGCCCGCGACCTTGTAGGTGTCGGTTTTGCCAACCGAGCTGTAGGACGAGAATCGGTAGCCCAGCTCAACGCTCAGGTCCTTGGCCAGCGGCATGTCCTGGGCCAGCGGGATGCGAGCTTCGCCAAACAGCTCGTACACGTCGTAGCTGCCGGACACGCCATGGGTGGGACCGCCTTGGCCGGCGAGGTCGCCGCTGTCGAATTCGGAATCGACCCTCAGGTCGAGAGCCTCGCGGCGATATTCCGTGCCGACGTTGATGGCGGTCGGATCCTGCGCGAAGGGGCTCTTGAGGAAGCCGAGCTTGCCGGTGACCGATGCGTCGACCACGGTTTCCTGGGTCGAGCCTTCCTTAAAGCCCGGCACGGAGACGTAGGCGAGGGCGGCCGGCGTCACGCCGGTCACGCTGAAGAGCTGCCAGGGCACGCAGCCTTCCGCGCGCGCGTTCGGGTCGGCGCACTGGAGCGCGCCGGTGGCGTCCCTGTTGACGTTCAGCGCATTCGCCGTGCGGCGCAGCGAGACGTCGTTGATGTACTCCTCCTGGTAGATCGCGCGGCCGAGCTGGGCATAGACATCGTAGCTCCAGTCCTCGTTCAGGTCGCCCTTGGCGCCGACCACGATGCGGTAGTCGGTGTGGCGCAGGTCGTCCTGCCGGTTGCCGCCTTCCACGTTCCGACGGAGGATGGCGAGAGAGGCGGCGTCCGTCGAGGTCAAGCCGGCGTTGGTGCAGAAGGTGGTGACCTCCTGCGCGGAGAGCAGCGGACTGTTGCAGGCGATGCTGAACGTCTGGCCGAACACGCCCGACGGCGCGATCTGCGCGACGGTATGGTCGTCCATGAACATGATCTGGGTGTAGGCGTCGACGTGCGGATTGACCTCGTAGTGCGCGAAGACGCCCGCCGAATACTGTTCGTCCGGCCGCTGGTAGTAGTTGAGCGGCGCGAAGTTGAACACGTCGGTGGCAAGCGCCGTACGCACGGTGTTACCGGGACCGCCCTTGTCGACGATGAAGTTGTACGGCTGGTTGGCGCCGGCCAGGTCGTTGGAGAAGATGTGCGTCTGGGCCGTGGTGCCCGAGCCGCCGCAGTTGAAGCCGGTCGTCTTGCTCTCGGCGAGCGCGCAGAAGCTATAGTCGCGGGCGGCTTCCAAAACCTTTTCCACGCTGCGATAGCTGGCGTACGCCGTCGCGTTGCCCTTGCCGTCCGGGCTGTTCACGCCGAGCACGATGCTGATCGCAGTCTGCCGTCCGTCCCAGATCGAGCCGCTCGGGGCGGTGAAGCCTTTGGCCGTGTTGCGGCCCTGGATGAAACTGTTGCTGTTGTCGTGCTGGTATTCGCCAACCTGCGCGTCGAGGCGCACGCCTTCGAAATTCTTCAGCATGACGAAGTTCACGACGCCGGCGATGGCGTCGGAGCCGTAGACCGCCGAGGCGCCGCCGGTCAGGACGTCGACCCGCTCGACCAGAGCCGGGGGGATGAAGTTCAGGTCGGTGACCGGATTGTCGGGAGCGCCGGGCATGACGCGTCGGCCATCGACCAGCACGAGCGTCCGCGACGGGCCCAGGCCGCGCAGGTCGACGGTCGCGATGCCTTGCGAACCGTTCGAGACTCCGCCGCCTTGGCTGGCCAGAACCTGCGGCAGGCTGTTCAACAGGTCTTCGGTCCGGACGACGCCCTGGATCTTGATGTCCGCACTGCCAACCACCGTGATTGGGCTGGTGCTCGTAAGGTTGGGCTGCGGGATGCGCGAACCCGTGACCACGATCTCGGAGACTTCACCGGTGGCGGGTGCGGCGGCGGCAGCGGCCTGGGTGGCGGACAGGGCCAGGAACGCCGCGCCGCAGAATATCGAGGAGGCCATCAGGCGCTCCCGCGTGGAATTGATTTTCAAGGTCTCGATCCTCCAGCGGTCGGCCTGATAAGGCGGACCAGCTCCCCAACAATGCGGTCCCAGAGTCCAAGTCGACTCCGGTTGTGACGGAGTTACGAGCGCTAGCAACTTGCGGTCAACGCACTTTAGCTTCCTGCAACGCTACCGCCGCCAACCTGTCGCATTCTGGTCACAGATTGTCCCGCCATCCGCCATCTGAGACACATTCGGCCCCTGGGACGCTCGGTCGCGCCGAGATCGTGTTGCAGTGGCGGGTGATCGTCGGCTTTTCCGGCCCGGGTGCGCCGGGACGACTGACGGCTTCAACGGTCCTTCGGATCGATCGCGTCGCGCAGGCCGTCGCCGATGAAATTGAAGCTCATCAGCGTGACGACCATCACCGCCGAGGGGAAGATCAGCAGCCAGGGCGCCAGCTCCATGTCCTGCGCCCCGCCCGCGATCAGGGTGCCGAGCGAGGCCATCGGCGGCTGCACGCCGAGCCCCAGGAAGCTCAGGAAGCTTTCGGCGAGGATCACCGCCGGAATGGTCAGGGTCACATAGACCACCACCGGGCCCAGGAGGTTCGGCACGATGTGGCGGAAGATGATGCCGCCCTGGCGCAGGCCGGCGGCGCGGGCGGCCTCGACGAACTCCTTGTGCTTCAGGGTCAGCGTCTGGCCGCGCACGATCCGGCTCATGGTCAACCACTCGACCGCGCCGATGGCCACGAAGATCAGCACGATGTTCGAGCCGAAGGTGACCATCAGCAGGATCACGAAGAAGATGAAGGGCAGGGAATAGAGCACGTCGACGAAGCGCATCATCACCTCGTCCAGCCGCCCGCCGACGAAGCCCGCCACCGCCCCCCACGCCACCCCGATCACCAGGGAGACGAAGGTCGCCACCAGGCCGATGGCCAGCGAGACCCGCAGGCCCATCAAGAGCCGCGCCAGCAGGTCGCGGCCGAGCGCGTCGGTTCCGAACAGATGCCCGTGCTGCAGCGGCGCGAACCAGACGTCGGTCTTGTTGACCTCGTCATAGGCGTAGGGCGTCAGCGCCGGGCCCACCAGCGCGGCCAGCACAAGCAGGCCCAGCACGACCATACCCGCCACCGCGCCACGGTTGCGCAACAACCGCCGCCGCGCGTCGTCCCACAGGCTGCGCCCCTTCAGCGCCGCGCGCTCCATGCTTCGGGCGCCGTCACGCGAACCGGGGACCAGGAGCCCGATGCTCATGCCAACCGCACCCTCATGCCAAGCGAACCCTGGGATCGAGCACCGCATAGAGCAGGTCGGCGACGAGGTTCAGGACGAGGATCAGGGCGGCGTAGAAGATCACCATCCCCATCACCACGGTGTAGTCGCGCTGCAGGGCGCTGAGCACGAAGAACTTGCCGAGCCCCGGCAGGTTGAAGATCTTCTCCACCACCAGCGAGCCGGTGATCAGGCCGGCGCACGCCGGGCCCAGGTAGCTGACCAGCGGCAGGATGGCGGCGCGCAGCGCGTGGCGGGCGACGATCCGGCTCTCGGAGAGGCCCTTGGCGCGGGCGGTCCGCACATAGTTGGAGTGCAGCACCTCGACCATGCCGGCCCGCGTCAGCCGCGAGATGATGGCGATTTGCGGCAGGGCCAGCACCGTCACCGGCAGCACCATGTTGACCAGCGCCCCGCCGTTCCAGCCGGCCCCGGGCAGCCAGCCGAGCTTGGAGGCGAAGGCCAGCACCAGCAGCGGCGCGGTCACGAAGGTCGGGATGCAGACGCCGAGGATCGCCACCGTCATCACGCCATAGTCGACGGCCTGGTTCTGGCGCATGGCCGCCAGCACGCCCAGGCTGACGCCCACCAGGGCGGCCAGCACGATCGCCGACAGTCCCAGTTTCAGGGAGACGAGATAGTTCTCCCTGAGGATCTCGATGACCGACTTGTCCTTGTATTTCAGCGACGGCCCGAGGTCGCCGCGCGCCACGCTCGCCAGATAGTCCAGATACTGCGCGCCGAGCGGCTTGTTCATGCCGTACTTGGCGAGCACGTTCCGCTCGATCTCGGGCGACAGCTTGCGGTCCATGTCGAACGGGCTGCCCGGCGCCGCGCGCATCATGAAGAAGGCGAGCGTCACCACCAGGAAGAGCGTCGGGATCGCGACCAGAAGGCGCCGGCCGATGAAGCGGAGCATGCGGTTGGAGGACGCCTCTGGCTTTGGGCCTTTTCGGGGCCGCGCATTGCGAAACTTCCACCGGGCCCCGATGATGTCAACGAAGGGCCCTTCCGCAGCTAAGTGAACGCCATGACTGACTTCAGACACGTCACCGACGACCTCTCCGTCGCCCCGCAGATCGGCGTCGCCGATGTGGCGGAGGCCAAGCGGATGGGCTTCACCACCATCATCAACAACCGCCCCGACGGCGAGGACCCGAGCCAGCCGCCGGGCGCCGAGATCGAGGCCGCCGCCAAGGCCGCCGGCCTGGCCTACGTCCACATCCCCGTGCGCGGCGCGCCCGGTCCGGCGGAAGTCGAGGCGGTGCGTCAGGCGGTCGACGCCGCAGAGGGGCCGGTGCTGGCCTTCTGCCGCTCCGGCACCCGGTCCATCACCACCTGGTCGATCGGCCAGGCGATGTCCGGGGCCAGGACCCGCGGCGAGTTGGTCAGCCTCGGCCGTGAGGCGGGCTACGACCTCTCCGGCGTGCTGGGCGGATGATACCTTACGTCCGGGATATCCAGTTCGAGTACGGCGCCTGCGACCAGGTCTCGCCGCTGATCCGCCGGGTGGTGGCCGACAACCCAGGGCCGTTCACGTTCAAGGGCACCGGCACCTACATCGTGGGCCACGGCGAGGTGGCGGTGATCGACCCCGGCCCCGACCTGCCCGAACACCTCGACGCCATCCTCAAGGCTGTGTCCGGCGAGCGGGTCACCCACATCCTGATCACCCACCACCACTCCGACCATTCGCCACTCGCGGGCCCGCTGAAGGCGGCGACCGGGGCGACCATCTACGGCTGCGCGGTCGCCGGCCACGAGGCCGAGGACACCGGCGAGGTGAAGATGGAGGCCGGCCACGACCACGACTTCCGCCCCGACCTCAGCCTGTGCGCGGGCGGCGAGGTCTCGGCCCCCGGCTGGACGATGGAGGCGATCCCCACCCCCGGCCACACCTCCAACCACCTCTGCTATGCGCTGAAGGAAGAGAACGCCTGCTTCACCGGCGACCACGTCATGGGCTGGTCGACCACGGTGATCACCCCGCCAGACGGCGACATGACCGACTACCTCAGGAGCCTCGAGGCGATCCGCGCGCACAATTTCACCACGCTGTGGCCGACCCACGGGCCGCCGATCCGCGACGTGACGCCCTTCATCGACGCCTACGCCGAGCACCGCCAGGAGCGGATGGACCAGATCCTGGGCGCGCTGAACGCCGGGCCCGCCCGCATCCGCGACCTGGTCCCCACCCTCTACGCGGACGTCGACCAACGCCTCTGGCCCGCCGCCGCCCGCTCCATGCTGGCGGCGATGATCCACCTGGCGCGGCAGGGGAAGATCGTGGCGGAGGGCGAGCCCGGACCGGACAGCGAATACCGGTTGGCGGCGCTCAACGCCTAGAGGTTGTCCACCCTGTCCACGTTGACGAAGCGCCGATCGCCTGTGCGGCGGCCTTCCGCCAGCTCTTCCGGCGTCTCGGGGCGGAGCGTGGGCGTCACCGTCACGACCTGGCCGGTGGGAAGCGTGATGGTCCCGGTCTCGCCGGACGCCAGCTCGACGGAGCCCGACACCATGAACCGGAAGCTGCGGTCCAGGGCGGCGGTGACGACCAGCCGGTCGCCGTGCTGGGCCACGCTGGTGAACAGCTTGTAGCGGCTGGCGTTGCGCCGGACGTAGCCCAGCCGATACCAGGACTGCGATCCGAAGGCGGTGAGGTCCGTGGTCAGAGGAATGCCCTCGGGATCGGTCATGGTGGCCAGGACCCTGACCGCCGAACCCGGCTCGACCGCCGACCAATCGGCCACCGCATGGATCTTCCTCGATGGGCCGAAGAAGCCGGGGGTCATGAGCCTGCGCGGAGGGCCGGGCGCCGAGGCTTCGTCCGTCGCCGGCTGCATCACGGGCGCCGGTGCGCTTTGCGGGGCCCCAGGCTGCTTCATCGCCGCGCGGGACGGCGACGCGGCCCGGCGCAGCGAACCCCGGGCGTCGGACGCGATGGCCGCCGGGCCGGATATGGACGCGATCGCCGTAGGCTCTACGAGTGCGGCCCGGCGCTCGGCAGGCGCCGGCGCCATCACGACCTGGGGCGGGCGCGCCGCCCACGCCGAGCAGGCCCCACCGAACGCCAGCAGTGCGATGGCCGCGGGGCCGACGCCGCGCGCCGCCCAGGCGGGTGTCTTCCGCGACAGCAGGCTGATCCGCTGCGCCAGCGGGTGCTCGGCCTGCGCCGGCCAGTAGCAGCCGAGCGGCAGGGGCCGGGCCGCGATCTGGGTCTTCAGCAGGGCTTCCGCGTAGGTCCGACGCGCCTTGGGGTGGGCGGCGACCACGGCGGCGTCGCAGGCGAGCTCCTGGTCGATCCGCAGGTAATAGGAGAGCAGGTGCACGAACGGATTGAACCAGCTCGCGCAGCGGACCAGGGCCACGAGCGCGTTGATGCGGGAATCGTGCCGGGCGATGTGGGTGCGCTCGTGCGCCAGGACCACCGTCTGCTCGCAGGGCGTGTAGCGACGGGCGAAGTCGTCCGGCGTGACGATCCGCGGGCGCAGGACGCCGATGACCGCGGGCCCGGCGCGGCCGGCGCGCACGGCGCGGCTGAACCGGATCTGCTGCCACGTCAGGTAAAGGAGGCTCCCGGCGGCGCCGGCGATCCATAGCCCGACCAGCAGCGGCGGCAGGTCGAGGCCAGGCTGGAGAAGCGGCGGCGCGCCGGCCAAGGCGGCGCCCGGGACCATCGCCGCGTTCCCGGCTGCCGGCGGCGGCGCGAGGACGACGACCCGCGCCGGCAGGATCATGGCCAGCACCGCCAGCGGCGCGAACGACCAGAGCGCGTAGGCGGCGCCGGCGCCGAACAGGCGCCGGGCGGTCAGGCGCAGCGCCATCACGACGGCGATCGCGGCGGCGCCGGCCAGGTTCACCCGCACGAGAAGGAAAAGGACGTCACTCATCTTCGAGCTTCGCGATCAGCTTCTTGAGGTGGTCGATGTCCTTGGGCGTCAGCGCCCGGTGCGCGGCGAAGTGGGCGACCAGCGGCGCCACCTCTCCCCCGAATAGGCGATCGACCAGCCCCTGGCTCTCGGCCTGGACGTAGCTCTCGCGGAGCAGCAGCGGGCGATAGAAGTAGCCGCCCTCCTCGCGGCGGCCTTCGATGGCCTTTTTGCGCAGCAGGCGCGTGATCAGCGTCTTCACGGTGCCGGGCGCCCAACCGTGCGCCTCGCCCACCTCGGCCACGATGCCGTCCGGCGTCAGCGGCCCGCGGCGCCACAGCGCCTCCATGATCTGGCTCTCAGCCCCGGAGATCTTCACGGCCGGTCCACCTCGCCGGATTACCGAAAATACACGTGTACTTTTATCCAAAGTACATCTGTATCCTAGGCGCTCTGGCCGCCGTGGCCAGTGACTTTCCGTTCACGTGCGAGGGCCAGACCGTTGAAGACCCGCCTCATCTGGATGGCGCTCGCCGCCGCGCCAACGGCCGCCTTTGCGCAGGAGGCCTCGCCGCCCAAGCCCGCCCTTGCCCCGGCGAGCAAGCCCGCGCCCCACACGGTCGGCGAAGTGGTGGTCACCGGCCAGGCGCCGGCGGTGCAGACCTCCATCGACCGGCGCAGCTATAGCGTCGCCGCCGACCTGCAGGCCCAGACCGGCTCGATCAGCGACGCCCTGCGCAACCTGCCCGCTGTGGAGGTCGACGTGCAGGGCAACGTCAGCCTCAGAGGCGATCCCAACGTCACCATCCTGATCGACGGCAAGCCTTCGAGCCTCTTCACCGGCGACAACAAGGCCCAGGCGCTGCAATCGATGCCGGCCGACAGCGTCGAGCGCGTGGAGGTGATCACCAATCCCTCGGCCGAGTTCCGCGCCGACGGCTCGGCGGGGATCATCAATCTGATCACCAAGCAGGCCAGGGGGGCCGGGCGCACCGGCTCGCTGCGCCTGACGGCCGGCGAGGGCGACCGCTATGCCGCCAGCGCGAGCGGCGGCTACAACTCCAACAAGCTGACGGCAGCCGCCGACGTCGGCATGCGCCAGGACACCCAGAAGAGCCACGGCGTCGACGACCGGCTGCAGCGCGATCCGGCGACCGGCGGCTTCGACGCCATCGACCAGGACCAGGTCACCCACATCATCGCCAACTCGTTCAACGGCCGGGCGAGCGTCGACTACGACCTGTCGCCGAAGACCCGCATCGGCGCCGAGACCCACGCCAACTACACCTTCTTCCGCGTCGACGCGCCCAGCCGCTTCACAGCCGACGGCCCGACCGGGGCGCTGTCGGAGTCTTTCGACCGCCAGCTCAACATCCATCAGAAGCGGCTGGCGGCCGAGGTCAGCGCCAACCTTCGGCACAAGTTCGAAGGTGATGGCGAACTCGTCGCGAGCCTGAGCCACGAGGGGATCAATGACGACCGCGTGCGGTCCGGGCACACCTCGGATCAGGTTCCGGCCGCGCCGGACGCCTTCGACCAGCAGCGGCTCGACAACCACCTGCAGCGCACCGAGTTGAAGGGCGACTTCACCCAGCCCCTGCCGGACATGGCCAAGCTGAAGCTCGGGTTCGACGTCGAATACCTCGACAACGCCTACCGCAACCGGGGCTTCGTGGGTGGCGCGCCGGACGCGCTGGCGCCCGACGCGACGCTGACCAACCTGTTCGTCTTCAAGCAGACGGTCAGCGCGGCCTACGTGACCTATGAGCGGCCGCTGGGAGCCCTCACCGTGCTCGCTGGCCTCAGGGTCGAGGACGTGCAGATGCATCTCGACCAGGCGACCCTGGGCCAGAGCGACGAGAACGACTACCTGCGCGCCTATCCGAGCCTGCACCTGGCGTGGAAGCTGTCCGACGCCCAGCAGCTCACCGCCAGCTACAGCCACCGCGTCCAGCGGCCGGATCCGGGCGAGTTCAACGCCTTCCACTTCCTGCTCGACCCACTGAACTTCCGGGCCGGCAACCCGCACCTGAAGCCGCAGCAGACCCAGTCGTTCGAGCTGGGCTACGAGTACCGCCGCTCGCCGGTCCTGCTCCTGGCCACCCTCTACTATCGGGAGAACCGCGACGGCGTCGCCGACGTGCTGCGCGACCTGGGCGGCGGCGTCTTCCTGACCGAGCGGGACAACGTCGCGCGCAGCCGCAGCGGCGGGCTGGAGCTGGTCGCCAACGGGCGGCTGACCAAGACCGTGACCTACAACCTGAACGGCGGACTGGGCTGGAGCCAGCTGGACTCGCTGGGGCCGACGTTCGCGCCGACGCGGTCCCTGGTCAGCCCGTCCGGACACGGCAGCCTCACCTGGCAGGCGACCCCGGACGACCTCTTGCAGCTCAACGGCTTCATGATCGGCAAGCGGCTGACGCCGCAGGGCCATGCCGACCCGATGATCGGCGTGGACCTTGGCTATCGCCACAAGCTCAGCGACCGGCTCTCCGTCACGGTCACCGCCCAGGACATCCTCGGCACGTTCCGCGCCTTCCAGGCGATCGACACCGCGGTGCTCCGGGAGCGCACCAAGACGGACTTCGACACCCGCCAGATCCGCGTGGGCCTCACCTGGACGCTGGGCGGCGGCGGGCGTCAAAAGGAGCCCACCTTCGACTTCCAGGGCGCGCCCTCGACGCCGTAGCGGTCAGCGGCAGTGGACTCGGCCGCGGTCGATGGAATTGCCGAGGGCCGCGCCTCCCGCGGCGCCTAAGAGGGCGCCAATCGTGTCGCCCCCTATCGCGTTGCCGAGCGCCGCGCCCGCGAGCCCGCCGACGACCAAGCCGGTCGTACCATCGCCGCGGCGGCAGTAATAACGGCCGTCGCCGCCCCGATAGACGTAGTCAGCCCGAGTCAGGCGGCGGTCATGGTGGCTGCGGCCATCATAGGCGCGCGCCGCATCCCAATTGCGGTTCTCCGGACCGCCGTGCCAGCCGCGATCCGGCTTTGCCGTGGCGGACATGCTTCCACACGAAAGGCCGACAGACAGGGCGGCCACGGCCAGGACTGAAGTCTTCATCGCCCGGACTCCTTCATCGGACTCAGAACGCGGGATCTCCGACGGAGTTCACGCTCTAAAGCGCCCGCTCCAGCACCACGAAGCTGAGGTCGTCGCGCAGCGGCCGGCCGAAGCGGTCGTCGCCGTAGGGGAAGGGGTCGGTCTCGCCGGTCAGCGCATAGCCGCGCCGCTCGTACCAGGCGATCAGGGTGTCGCGGACATTGATCACCCGCATGCGCATCCGCCGCACCCCGCGGGCCCGGGCGAAATCCTCGGCGGCGGCCAGCAGGGTGCGGCCGAGCTTGCGGTCCTGCCGGTCGGGCCGCACGCTGAGCAGGCCGAGATACCAGGCGTCGTCCGCGACCGGCTCCAGCCAGACGTGGCCCTGCAGCTCGCCCGCCGCGTCGCGCCAGACCAGGATCTGCGCCTGCGGTTTCGCGGCCAAATCTTCGCTAAGCGCCGCGGCGGTAGTCCGCTCGCCCTCGAGGTAGCTCTCGATCGTCCAGCTCGATTGCGGCCCGGTCCCGCGATAGGCCCAGTTGGTCAGCGCCACGATTTCCGGCAGGTCGGCCGCCGCGGCCCGTTGCAGCTCGATCATGCGGCTCAGGCGGTCGCCTTGGCCGGCGCGGCGGTCGGCAGCACGTAGCCCTTCATCCGTTCACGGATAAGCTTCTTGTCGATCTTGCCGGTGGCCCCCAGCGGGATGTCGTCGACGAAGACCACGTCGTCGGGGGTCCACCACTTGGCGATCTTGCCTTCCAGGAAGGCCAGGAACTCCTCCTTGGTCGCATCCACGCCCGGCTCCAGCTTGACCAGCAGCACCGGCCGCTCGTCCCACTTGGGGTGCGCCGCGCCGATCACCGCGCAGAGCGCCGCCTTCGGGTGGCCGACCGCCAGGTTCTCGATCTCGATGGTGGAGATCCACTCGCCGCCGGACTTGATCACATCCTTGGCGCGGTCGGTGATCTGCATGAAGCCGTATTCGTCGATCGTCGCCACGTCGCCGGTGTCGAAATAGCCCTCCTCGTCAAGGATCTCGCCGCCGTCGCCCTTGAAGTATTCGCCGACCACGAACGGCCCGCGCACCATCAGCCGGCCGAAGGTGGTCCCGTCGTGCGGCAGGCGCTCACCTGCGTCGTTGACCAGCTTCAGCTCGATGCCGATCGGCGGGCGGCCCTGCTTCAGGGTGAAGCGAAGCTGCTCCTCCGGGCTCATCTTGGCGATCTTGCCGGTGGGGGTGGCGAGCGTGCCGAGCGGCGAGGTCTCGGTCATGCCCCAGGCGTGGGTGACGGAGACGCCGTAGTCGTCGCGGAAGGCGCGGACCAGGGCCTCGGGGACCGCCGAGCCGCCGATCACCACGCGCTGCAGGGTGGAGGGCCGGCTGTTCGTTTCGCGCATGTAGGCGAGCAGCATCTGCCAGACCGTCGGCACCGCCGCGGAGAAGGTCACCGCCTCGCTTTCCAGCAGTTCGTAGACCGACGCCCCGTCCAGCTTCATGCCCGGCATCACCAGCTTCGCGCCCACCGCCGAGCAGGAGAAGGCCAGACCCCAGGCGTTGGCGTGGAACATCGGCACCACCGGCAGGACGGTGTCTGTGGCCGAAAGCCCCATCACGTCCTGGCCCATGGTCACCAGCGTATGGATGAAGTTCGAGCGGTGCGAATAGAGCACGCCCTTGGGATTTCCGGTCGTGCCGGAGGTGTAGCAAAGCCCCGCCGCAGTGTTCTCGTCGAAGTCGCCCCAGACGCAGTCGGCGGAATTCTCGGCCAGCAGGGTCTCGAAGCACAGCGCGCCCGGATAGGCGGCCGGGTCCATGTGCGCCTCGTCGGTCATGACGATGACGTGCTTCACCGTCGGCATCTGGGCGCGATGCTCGAGCAGCACCGGCAGGAAGGTCAGGTCGGTGAAGAGGACCTTATCCTCGGCGTGGTTGATGATGTAGCAGAGCTGCTCGGCGAACAGCCGCGGGTTGAGGGTATGGCAAACCGCGCCGATCCCCATGATCCCGTACCAGGCCTCGATGTGCCGGGCGGTGTTCCAGGCCAGCGTCGCCACCCGGTCGCCGGGCTGCACGCCCAGGCCCTTCAGCGCATTGGAGAGGCGCTTGGCGCGGGCGTGGACCTCCGCATAGGTCGTGCGCACGACCGGGCCTTCGACCGAGCGGCTGACGATCTCCCGGTCGCCGTGCCAGCTCTTGGCGTGGTCGAGGATCTTATCGACCGTCAGCGGCCAGTTCTGCATCAGGCCAAGCATCGGCCACTCCTCCCGAAACGGGCCTTTGTCAGGCTTTCCAACAAGCTAGTTGCCCCAGCATCCATACGCAACGCGAGCGCCATCCCACACCCCTAGTCGCCGGCCAGCCAGGCCGCAGCGGCCTCGTCCGTGGGGCGGGTGGCGTCCACCCGCGTCCAGGGGACGGAATCGCCGCCGTGGCGGGCGAGCTGGTCGTGCAGCACCTCCAGCGTCGCGTCCGAGGCGTCGCCGACCCGCGAGGCGACCCGGGCCTCCAGCACCTCGACAGGGGCCTGCAGCCAGACGCCGCGGAAGGGAACGCCCAGGCCGGCGGCCAGCGCCTCGGCCCGCGCCCGCAAGGCCGGGTCGGTGAAGGTCGCGTCGAGCACCACCGCCCGGCCGGCCTTCAGCAGGGCCTCCGCGGCGTCCAGCACCGTGTCGTAGACCTGGGCGTAGAACTCCGGCGTGTAGATCTCGCGGGCCAGGCGATCCACCGGCCCGGCCCCGGCCAGCCGCTTGCGCGCCTCGTCGGTCCGCAGCACCACCGCGCCCGGGGATGCGCCGAGCCCGGGCGCGATCGCCCGCGCGAAGGCCGACTTCCCGGACCCCGAAAACCCGCCGACCGCGGCCAGCACCGGCGGCGGCGGCGCGAGGTGGGCGATCGCGGCCTCCACATAGGCGCGCGACATCGCCAGGTCGCCGCCGTGGGCGGAAACGTGCGCCCGCACGCCTGCCCGCACCGACAGCATCAGCGGCAGCGCCGCCAGGCCCTCCCACAGCTGCGCCGGGAAATGCCGCGCCGCCACGTCGAGATAGGCCGACAGCACCCGCACCGCCGCGTCGCGCCGCCCGCGGAAGTCGAGGTCCATCAAGAGGAACGCCAGGTCGTACTGGACGTCGAGGTCGGAGAGCACGTCGTTGAACTCGATGCAGTCGAACAGCACCGGCTTGCCGTTCTCCACCAGGATGTTGGCCAGGTGCAGGTCGCCGTGGCAGCGGCGCGCAAACCCCGCCGCCGCGCGCGCCAGCAGCAGCGGCCGTTGGCGCTGCAGCTCCGCCGCGGTCAGTGCGACCATGGTCTCGACCCGCTCGTGATCGAGCTTTCCGGTCAGGTCCCGCAACAGGTGGGCGTTGGAATTGACCGTGAACTCCATCGCCGCCCAGCCGCCCTGCGGCCGCAGCGGCGCCTGGGCGTGGAAGCCGGCGATGGTGCGGCCCAGCGCGTCGGCCATCTCGCCGTCGACGGCGGCGGGGTTGGCGGAGAGCACGGCGCCGTCGTCGAAGCGGCGCATCTCCAGCGCATAGTCCGCCACCTCGCCCGCGCCGTCCCAGGCAAAGCCGCCGCCGGGCTCGCGCGTCAGGGTCCGCACCCGGCGGTAGATGTCCGGAGCCGCCGCGCGGTTGAACTCCAGCTCGCGATCCAGCGCCCATTTGCGCCGCTCCGGAGTGGAGAAGTCCGCATAGCCCAGGTCGACGTTGCGCTTCAGCTTCCAGGCGACGTCGCCGGCCAGGAAGATCCGCGCGCAGGCGGTCTCGATGGCGCGGTCGGAGCGGGCCTTCAGCCAGGCGACGACCTCCGCCTCCCCAGATCCCAACGCAGGCTCCGCGCTCAAGGAAACAGCCTGTGCGTCGTCCAGCCCTCGGCGGCCCCCTCGCCGGACGAACGGGTGAACACCAGCCGCTCGTGCAGGCGGAACGGCCGGTCGCGCCAGAACTCGATGATTTCAGGCTGCACCCGGAACCCCGACCAGTGCGGCGGGCGCGGCACCTTGCCGAGGCCGAACTTCAGCCCGAACTCGGCGATCTTCTTCTCCAGCGCCAGCCGGTCCGGCAGCGGCCGCGACTGCGCCGAGGCCCAGGCGCCCAGCTGCGCCGGCCTGGCCCGCGTCGCCCAGTAGGCGTCGGCCTCGGCGTCGGACACCGGCGCGACCGAACCGCGCACCCGCACCTGCCGGCGCAGCGACTTCCAGTGGAACAGCAGCGCAGCCTTGGGATTGGCCGCCAGCTCCCGGCCCTTGGCGCTTTCGGCGTTGGAATAGAAGACGAAGCCGCGGGCGTCGGCGTCCTTCAAGAGCACCATGCGCACGTCCGGCAGGCCGTTTTCGTCCACCGTGGCGAGCGACATGGCGTTGGCGTCGTTGGGTTCCTTGGCCAGCGCCTCGGCCAGCCAGGCATTGAACAGGGCGAGCGGATCGGCGTCGCTGAGCAGCGGCAGGGCCTCGGCCGAGGCCACCTCGCGCACATAGTCGTCCTCGGTGGGCGACGGGGGAATGAGCGTCTTTTCAGTCATCGGCCCCGATATAGCCCAGGCGCGCGAACCTTCGCGAGGCTTAACCCTGCCTTGACCAACTCACCCTGATCCTCTCCGGGCGATGAGCTGCGATCCGCCGATATCCCTGAGGGCCGCCCGCGAGGTGCTGGGCGTGGGCCCGCTCGCCGGCGCGGGTGAGCTGCGCTGCGCCTTCCGCGAGGCCGCCAAGCAGGCCCACCCGGATCGTCCGGGAGGCGGCGCCGAGCGCTTCCGCCAGGTGGTCGCCGCCTACCACCGCCTGCAGGGCCTGCAGCCCGCCTCCGAACGCATCATCCAGCCGCCGGCGGCGCGTCCCCCGGAACCCGGCGTGCTCACCATCAGCCCCCTGGTCGCCCTGCGCGGCGGTTCGGCGGAGCACCGGCTCCCCGACGGCCGGCGCATCCGCGTGCGGCTGCCCGCCGGCCTGCGCAGCGGCGACACGGTCCGCGCCGGGGGCGCCGAGCTTCACGTCGTCCTGCGGGGCACGCCCGAGATGCTGGTGCGCGGCGACGACCTGTGGATCAGCGTGGCCGTCGCGCCGCGGATCCTGGATGAAGGCGGCCGCGTCGCGCTGGACACCCCGGCCGGCCGCCGGATCGTGTGGCTGACCAAGAAGGCCGGCGAGCGCAAGCTGGTGCGCCTGGTGGGCCAGGGGCTGCCCGCCCGCGGGCCCCACGCCCAGGGGCACATCTTCCTGCGGCTGGCGCCCAGCGCCGGCCAGGCCGACTCCGCCGCCCGCACCCTGCTCCGCCGCTTCGCCGCCGCCTGGGCCGCCTGATCGCGATTTAATTGAAGTCGTCCGCGCCGCTGTCCTAGGATTGCGGCGAAATCGGACTTCGGGGGAACGACGATGCGGCGTTTCACTGGCCTTTTGGGACTGGCGATCGCCGCCTTCAGCCTGGCCGCGGCGGCTCAGGCCGGGCCGGTGGGCGAGCGCCACCTGCAGACCACCGACGCCACCGCCGCCCTGCGCGACGCCGACCACAAGCCGACGGTTCGCGTGACCGTCTGGTATCCCGCCGGCGCCGGCGTGGCCGAAGAGCGCATCGATATCGGTCCACCCGGAAATCCGCTCTTCACGGTGGGCGCGGTCGCCCAGGACGCGGCCTTCGCCGACGCCAGGCCACGTCCGGTGATCCTGTTCTCCCACGGCTTCGGCGGCACGGCGCGGATGATGGCCTGGTTCGGCGCGCCGCTGGCCCGCGCCGGCTACGTCGTGATCGCCGTCGACCACCCGGGCAACAACGGCATGGACAAGATGACCGCCGCCGGCGCGATCCTGTGGTGGGACCGGGCCCAGGACCTGCGCGCGGCGCTGGACGCCGTGAAGGCCGATCCTGCGATCGGTCCCCACCTCGACCTCAAGCGCATCGGGGTCTCGGGCTTCTCGGCCGGCGGCTTCACCAGCCTGGTCAGCGCCGGCGCGCGCGTGGACATGAACCGTTTCCAGGCCTTCTGCCGCGCGCATCCCGCCGACGGCGTCTGCGCCCCGCAGAAGGAGTTCGCGCTCAGCAGGGACGACGCCCGAAAGGCGCTGGCCTCGCCCGAGCTCGCCGCCGAGGCCGCCCACGCCGGCGACGACCACGCGATCCCCGGCGTCCGCGCCGCCTTCGCCATCGCGCCCGCCATCGTCCAGGCCCTGCCGCCCCAGGGCCTCGCGCGGATGAAGGTCCCGGTGGCGATCATCCTCGGCGCCGCTGATCCGGTGGCTCCGCCCGAGACCAATGGCCTGGTCGCCGCCAAGGCGATCCCGCACGCCGAGCTGAAAATACTGCCCGGCGTCGGCCACTACGACTTCCTGTCGACCTGCACCCCGGCAGGCGTGGCCTCGGTCCCGATCTGCACCGCCAAGGTCCCCCAGGATCCGACCCACCAGGCCGCCATCGACATGGCCCTGGCCTTTTTCGGACGGACGCTCGGCAAGCCCTAGGCTGATTGCGGGAGCGCGTGAGCTGCGGCTCGCCTAGGGTTTCGCTGACGATTCGAGCGGGGACCGGCTGACGATGCGCATCACCAAGCTCCTGGCGATGGCCACCGCTGCGCTTTGCCTGGCGAGCGGCGCCGAGGCCGAGAGCCCGGTCGGCGAGCGCCACCTGGAGGCCGTGAACCCCACGGCCGCGCTGCGCGACGCCGAGCATCGCGCCACGGTCCGGGTGACCGTCTGGTACCCCGCGGCGGAAGGCTCGGTCGAACGGTCGCTGGACATCGGCCCGCCTAACCAGCCGCTGTTCTATGTCGGCGAGGCGGCCCCGGAGGCGGCCTTCGCCGACACCCGCCGCCGGCCAGTGATCCTGTTTTCCCACGGCTACGGCGGCTCCGCCCGGATGATGGCCTGGTTCACCACGGTCCTCGCCCAGCAGGGCTATGTGGTGATCGCCGTCGATCATCCCGGCAACAACAGCCTCGACAAGATGACCGTCGCCGGCTCGGCGATGTTCTGGGATCGTGCCGGCGACTTGCAGGCGGCCCTCGACAAGGCGGCGGCGGACCCGGTGATCGGCGCGCATATGGACCTCAAGCGCCTGGGCGTCGCTGGCTACGCGACCGGCGGCTTCACCGCCCTCGCCGCAGCCGGCGCGCGCGTCGACCTGCAGCGATTCCAGGCCTCCTGCGCGGCCCATCCCCACGACGGGCTCTGCACACCGCAGCCGGAGTTTCCGGTGACGCTGGAGCAGGCCACGGCGGCGTTCGCCGCCCCGGAGCTCGCCGCCGAGGCCGCCCACGCCGGTGACGATCATTCGATCCGCGGCGTGCGGGCGGCCTTCGCCATCGCGCCGGCGCTCGTCCAGGCCTTCGATCCCGCCAGTCTGACGGCCATGGGCGCCCCCGTCGCCATCATCCTCGGCGGCGCCGATCCCGTCGCGCCGCCGAACATCAACGGCGGGGCCGCCGCGCGCGCCATCCCCCGCGCCCAGTTGAAAACCCTGCCCGGCGTCGGCCACTACGACTTCCTATCGACCTGCAGCCCCAGGGCCCTCAGCACCGAGCCTCTGTGCCAGAGCCTCCAGACACCGCAGGGGCCGACCCACTTCGAGGCCCTGCAGATGGCCCTGATCATGTTCGGGCGTGCGATGGGTCCGCCCTGAGGTTGGTGCTCGGCCGCGGGTCCGCTACAAGCCCGGCCATGTCGCACAATACGTTCGGCCATCTGTTCCGCGTCACCACCTGGGGCGAAAGCCACGGGCCGGCGCTGGGCTGCGTGGTCGACGGCTGCCCGCCCGGCATCCCGCTCACCGAGGCCGACGTGCAGGTGTGGCTGGAGAAGCGCCGGCCCGGCCAGGGCAAGTTCGTCACCCAGCGCCAGGAGCCGGACGCCGTACGCATCCTCTCCGGCGTCTTTTCCGACGAGCGCACCGATGGCCAGGTGACCACCGGCACGCCGATCTCGATGATCATCGACAACGTCGACCAGCGCAGCCGCGACTATTCGGAGATCGCCACCGCCTTCCGTCCCGGCCACGCCGACTACAGCTACTTCGCCAAGTACGGGGTGCGCGACTACCGCGGCGGCGGCCGCCAGTCGGCGCGCGAGACCGCCGCCCGCGTCGCGGCAGGCGCCGTGGCCCGCAAGATCCTGCCCGGCGTCCAGATCCGCGGCGCGGTGGTGCAGATCGGACCGCACGCGGTTGCGCCCGACCGCATGGACTGGAGCCAGACCGAGGCCAACCCCTTCTGGTGTCCGGACCCCGACATGGTCCCGGTCTGGGAAGATCACCTCGAAACCATCCGCAAGGCCGGCTCCTCCACCGGCGCCATCGTCGCCGTCGAGGCTCTGGGCGCGCCCGCGGGCTGGGGCGCGCCGGTCTATGGCAAGCTGGACGCCGAACTGGCCGGGGCGCTGATGTCGATCAACGCCGCCAAGGGCGTGGAGATCGGCGCGGGCTTCGCCTCGGCCGCGCTGTCGGGCGAGGAGAACGCCGACGAGATGCGCGCCGGCCAGGACGGCCCCGCCTTCCTCGCCAACCACGCCGGCGGCGTGCTGGGCGGCATCTCCACCGGCCAGCCGGTCACCGCGCGCGTCGCCTTCAAGCCCACCTCCTCGATCCTCACCCCGCGCCGCAGCCTGAACGAGGCCGGCGAGGAGATCGAGCTGCGCACCAAGGGCCGCCACGACCCCTGCGTCGGCATCCGCGCCGTGCCGGTCGTCGAGGCCATGGTGGCCTGCGTGCTG
>NZ_JAQGIZ010000151.1 GCF_028290885.1 Phenylobacterium sp. | reverse complement strand
TGTTCCACTCGCTCATGGCTAATCCCTTGATTTTTTATCGGGCTCGCCGCCCCCGTCCCTACCGCGCCAACCCGCGGAGGGGGGGCGATCGTTCCCGCTCAAGGAACAGTTGATCCGGCGAGGCTGCGCGCCGGTGGGGCGTCCCTGATTTTTGGAGCGATAGGGGGTCCGGTCCGTTGGCCGGGGTGGGCTTGGCGCGCTTCGCGCCTTCCGTGCTCTTTCCGTGTTTTCCGTGGCTTGAACCTTCGGTGGAGCGGAGCGCGGGCTTTCCAGCGGCGCGGTTTGGCCGCATGGTTCGGATAACGTTGGTACGGGGTCAGGGATTCGTCATGCGGCGGATCGGCAAGTGGCGCTGGGCGGTGGCGCTGGCGGCAGCGCTGGCCGCGGTGCTGGCGGCGACGGCGGCGAGCGTGCCGCGCCGCAGCGTCGAGGATCCCGAGGCCACCATCGTCGAACGGCGGGTGGTCATGGCCCACGAGCGCGGCCCGGCCTGGTGGCGGGTGAAGGACGCCGACACCACGGTCTACATCCTGGGGACGCTTGGCGCGCCGCTGCCGGCCGGGATCGCCTGGGATCGCAACCTGCTCGAGCAGCGGGTGAAGGGCGCGCATTCGGTGGTGATGGGCCCCAGGCTGACGGCGGGGCTGCGCGAGGGCCCGGCGCTGCTGGGCGTCCGCTCGAAGATGCGATCCAGCACCCCGATGGAAGCCGGGCTCGCGCCGCCGCTGCGCGCCCGGTTCGTGGCGGCGCGCGAGCGGCTCGGCCAGCCGGCCGAGCGCTACTCCGGCTGGCAGCCGGTGGCGGCCGGCCAGTTGCTGGTGCAGGACGCCTATGCGGTCGAGGGCGCTGTCTCCGTCGAGGACGTGGTGCGGGACCTGGCGCGCAAGCACAGGGCGCCGACGGTGGGGGCCTCGCGGTCTGCGCCGACGCAGTTCCGGGACGCCGGGGCGGCGGGCCTGACGCCGCAGCTCCAGAGGGATTGCCTGGAGGGGGCGCTGGAGGACGTCGACGCCGGCGCGGCGCGCATGCGGCGGTCCGCCGAGGGCTGGGCGGTGGGGGACGTCGAGCTCGCGCTCACCGCCCCGCGCAGCTTCGACCGCTGCCTGCTGGTGCTGAGCGGCGGGGCGGACCTGTGGCGCAGCGCCACCCGGGTCAACGCCAACCACATCGCCGACGCGCTGAAGATCCCCGGCCACGCCGTGGCGGTGGTGAGCCTGCGCCGGCTGCTGGCGCAGGACGGAGTCATCCAGCAGCTGGAGGCCAGGGGCCTGAAGGTGATCGGGCCGGCCGAGCCGTCGTAGATTTTTACATCCGCTCCGGGACGGCGATGCCGAGGACGTCGAGCGCCTGTTCGAGCTGGGCAAGCGTGGTCCGGGCGAGCGCCAGGCGGGAGCCGCGGACGGCGGGCTCGGCCTGCAGGATCGGGCAGGCGGCGTAGAACTTGGAGAAGGCCTGGGACAGGCGATAGGCGTGCTCGGCCACCGCGTTGGGGGCCTGCCGGTCGTAGGCCTCGGCGAGCGCGGTCTCGAAGGCGTCCAGCGTGAGGACGAGCTCGCGCTCGGCGGGCTCGGCGACGGCGATGGGGCCGGCGGTTGCGCCCTCGGCCTGGGCGCGGCGCAAGAGGGATTTCACGCGGACGGCCTGGTAGAGCAGGTAGGGGCCGGTCTTGCCCTCGAAGCTGGTGAAGCGGTCGAGGTCGAAGACGTAGGAGGTGCCGCGGAAGTTCTGCAGGTCGGCGAACTTCAGCGCCGCGACGGCGACCTTGCCGGCGATGTCCTCGAACTCGTCGGCGGGCAGGTCCTCGCCGAGGCCCGCCTCGTGCAGCCGCTCGCGGGCCTTTTCGCGGGTCATCTCGATCATGTCGGCGAGCTTCAGCACGCCGCCCTCTCGGGTCTTGAAGGGCTTGCCGTCGGTCCCGTTCATGGTGCCGAAGCCGACGTGCTCCAGCTGGCCCTGCTACGCGTAGCCGGCCAGGTAGGCGGCCCGGAAGACGATCTCGAAATGGTCGGCCTGCCGCTGGTCGACGCAGTAGATGACCAGGTCCGGATCGAAGGTCTGCCTGCGGTCGAGGATGGTGGCGAGGTCGGTCGTGCCGTACATCGCCGAGCCCTCGGAGGAGACCACCAGGAGCGGCGGGAGCTCCTTCTTGTCGCCCTCGCGGACGACGCGGATGATCCGGGCGCCCTGGTCGTCGACCAGCAGGCCCTTGGCGTCGAGCTCGGCGACCATGGGCTCGATCAGGGGATCGGCGTCACTCTCGCCCTTCCAGAGGTCGAAGTCGACGCCGAGCGCATGGAAGTCGCGCTCCAGGGCCACGCGGGTCACGTCGCGGAACCGCTGCCAGAGCGCATAGTAGCCCGGCCGCCTGGCCTGCAGGCCGGCGGTGATCTTGCGGGCGCGGTCGCGGTAGGCGGCGTCGTCCTTCCCGCGGGCGGCGCTTTCCGGATAGAGGCGGTCGAGGTCGGCCAGGCTCACGGTTTCGAAGGCCTGGGCGTCGGCGGGTTCGCCGGCGTTCAGTCGCTCGACGGCCTGCGCGATGGCGGGGCTCTCGTCCATCACCGCGCCGATCAAGAGGCCCATCTGGTAGCCCCAGTCGCCGAAGTGGGCGTCGCCCAGCACGGTGTCGCCGCGGAAGCGGTAGAGCCGCTTGATCGCCTCGCCGATGATCGAGGCGCGCAGGTGGCCGACGTGCATCGGCTTGGCGACGTTGGGGCCGCCGTAGTCGACCAGCACCCGGCGCGGCCCAGCCACCCGCTCGGCGCCCAGCCGGGGATCGTCGGCGATCGCCTGGGCGCGCTCGGACAGGGCGGCGTCGGTGAGCTTGAGGTTGATGAAGCCGGGGCCTGCGACCTCCACCGCCGAGAGGCGCGGATCGGCGGCCAGGCGCTCGGCGACCGCGGTGGCGATCTCGCGCGGGTTCTTGCCCACGCGCTTGGCGGCGGCCAGCGCGCCGTTGGACTGGAAGT
>NZ_JAQGIZ010000141.1 GCF_028290885.1 Phenylobacterium sp. | reverse complement strand
TGCGGGAAGAAGTGCTTGGCGAAATAGAGGCTGGTCGAGGTGTAGGCGAACCAGTCGTACCATTCGACGAGGTTGCCGGCCGACCCGCCGAGGATGGCCTTGATGCGGGCGAAGGCCGACATCTGCGTCGCGCCCGTCGGGGTCCCGACCTCAACCTCTGAAACAGCCATGCATCCCCCCGGCGCGAACCGGAGGGATGCTAGGTGATTTGTGCGTTCAGGCCAGAGGCCTCAGGCCTATATCCGACCCATCAGGACCAGGATGATGATGATCACGAGCACCAGGCCAAGGCCGCCGCTCGGGAAATAGCCCCAGCTGCGGCTGTATCCCCAGCTCGGGAGGGCCCCGATCAGCAACAGGATCAGGATGATGATGAGTATGGTGCCTAAGCCCATGGGCGTCTCTCTCCTTCAGCCATGCCCCCCAACTCCGCCGGGCCAAACGGGCGGGGTAAAGCACAGGTTCCGGAGCGCGCGGGCGCGCGGCCGCTAGTCGGCGGCGTCGGCGGTGTGGAAGCGGGCGTCGGTGTCCTTCACGCCCAGGGCGTACATCAGCCCGATCCAGCCGCCCTTGATGCGCGGCAGCAGCGCCAGCGTCAGCACCGCCAGCGGGATCAGGATCAGTGGCAGGGAATAGGCCGGCGAGGACTGCCACACGATCGGGAAGAACAGCAGCGGGGCCACGATCAGGTGGCCGACCACCAGGATGGTCAGATAGGCCGGACCGTCGTCCGCCGGATAGCGCGCCAGGTCGTGGTCGCACTTTTCGCAGCGGGCGGAGACCTTGAGATATTTCCAGAACAGCTTGCCCTCGCCGCACGCAGGGCAACGGCCCTTCAGACCGCGGAAGACGGACGGAAGCAGCGGATGAGCGATTTCAGCCATGCGCGGCATATGCTCCTTCGGCCCTGAAAACGTAAGGGCTGCAGCGCTTAGGTCGCAGCCAAAAAGGCAATTTTTCCCGACCGGGCGCCCTGTTTTGGGCCGGGCTCACGAAGCGCGCTACTTGTTGGTCCGATGACGTTCCAGCGGGGTCGGCGCGCCGGTGGCGTCGGTGTCGTTGCCGACATCGCCTTCCTCGGTGTTGGTCCCCTCGTCGGTCAGGATGTGCGGGTCCTCGCCGGCGATGGTGGTCCCGCGTGAGGTCCCGATGCCGGGATTATCCTCGAGGTCGTCGCGCGGCAGGGTGGTGGGCGTGTGGCCGGACTGGGAATGCTTGGAGGTGCTCATGGGGGAGCCTCGGGTTCGGGTTGCCGTACAGGCTTCCGAACCCGCGCCCCACCGCCCGCGTTCCGACTCTAGCGCTTGACGTCCTCGGCCGTGCCGGAGACCGCCTGGCCCGCCGCCTGCATGTCGCGACCAAGGCCCGAGACGGTGTTGCAGCCCGAAACCCACAGCGCCGCAGCGGCGGCGGCGAACACGATCAGTTTGCGCATGGCTTCCCCTTTTTTCGCAGATGCCCGATGCCGGGCGATCGCTTGATAGTCAAGGTTGCGGCAGGATTTGGGCGAGCGCCTGAAGCCGGTTGCTCATCCGCCGCACATGGCTGCCCGGCCAGTAGAGCCGGCCGCATGCCGGGCAGACCCGGAACGGCCCCGGCAGGACCCGGGCCTGCGGCGGCATCCGTGCGACGTCCTGCAGCCCGGCGTCGTCCAGCAGGGTGTTGTCCATGACGCAGCGGGTGAAGGGGGCGTGCGTCCAGTCGATCGGCAGCGCCGCGGCCAGGTCCTGCGCCTCCGCCGTCGCGCCGCGGCCGCCGACCAGCAGCGAGGCCGGCCAAGCGCGCTCGGCCAGCCGCCGGTCCCGGGTGAGCAGGATCCGGTCCTCGGCCCGGGCGATCCGCAGCAGGTCGTCGTCGGCCTGACCGCCCCGCGCCAGATAGGTGTCATAGCCCGCCGCTCTGAGCAGCCGGGCCAGCCTCGCCAGCATCTCGTCGCAGAGGAAGCGCATCGAGGATGGCAATGACGTTCCCGCCGCGCATGTTCCTTAATTCGCGAGGACGCCTAAGCTCGCCGGATGAATCCAGCCCTCGCCCAGACGGTGCTTGCGGCCCATCTGGCGATCATCGCCTTCAACGTCTTCGGCCTGGTCGCCATTCCGCTGGGGGCGTGGCGGGGCTGGGCCTGGGTGCGGGTCCGCTGGTGGCGGGCGCTGCACCTGGCCTCGATGGCGGTGGTGGCGCTGCAGGCCGTCCTTGGCCGGGCCTGCTTCCTGACGCTGTGGCAGGACCAGCTGACCGGCGCACGCGCCGAGCCGCCGCTGATCATGCGGTGGGTGAACGGCGTCATCTATTGGCCACTGCCGATCTGGGTGTTCGCCGCCGCCTACCTGGCGGTGTTCGCCTATGTGGTGGTGCTCTGGAGGCGGGTGCCGCCCTCCGGGCGCTGACGGCTTGGTGCAGTGCAATTCCCTTACGGGATAAGGGAAAGAGCGTTATTCACCGATCTCTGCCATTGCGCCGCAACAAAAATGCGCGACAAGGGTTTGCAGATGCGAAGCCGCCGGGCCTTGTCGGTGGTCACTTGAGGAGTTCCGTGGATGCTGTCGGTCCCCATGCGCACCTTCCCCGGCCTGTTCGTGGGACGCCGCACCGTCGTTCCGCCCACCGCCGCGCCGCAGGACGCCGACTCCATCCGCTTCGTCTGCGGGGCCTGTGACGACCTGATCTTCACCGCCAAGGACCGCGCCATGCTGTCCGACCTGGTCGTGAAGTGCCGCTGCGGCGAGTTCAACCAGCTCTGAGCGGCCTCTCCCGCCCCTAGTCCGCGTCCATCTTCAGGGCGGCGATGAAGGCTTCCTGCGGGATCTCCACCTTACCGAACTGGCGCATGCGCTTCTTGCCGGCCTTCTGCTTGTCCAGCAGCTTGCGCTTGCGGCTCATGTCGCCGCCGTAGCACTTGGCGGTGACGTCCTTGCGCAGCGCCCGGACCGTCTCGCGCGCGATGATCCGGCCGCCGATAGCCGCCTGGATCGGAATCTGGAACATGTGCGGGCTGATCAGCTCCTTCATCTTCTCGACCATGCCGCGGCCGCGGGCCTCGGCGCGGTCGGCGTGGACCAGCATGGAGAGCGCGTCGACCGGCTCGGAATTCACCAGGATGGTCATCTTCACCAGGTTGCCGACCCGGTAGTCCTCGATCTGGTAGTCGAAGGAGGCGTAGCCCTTGGAGACGCTCTTCAGCCGGTCGTAGAAGTCGAACACCACCTCGTTCAGCGGCAGGTCATAGACGACGAGAGCGCGGGAGCCGACGTAGGAGAGCTCGCGCTGGGCGCCTCTGCGGTCCTGGCAGAGCTTGATGACCGAGCCCAGGTACTCATCCGGGGTCAGGATGGTGGCCTTGATCCAGGGCTCGGCGATGGTGGCGATCTTCACCGGGTCGGGCATGTCGGCGGGGTTGTGCAGCTCGACCTCCGAGCCGTCGGTGAGCGTGATCTTGTAGATCACGCTCGGCGCCGTCGCGATCAGGTCGAGGTCGAACTCGCGGGAAAGCCGCTCCTGGATGATCTCCAGGTGCAGCAGCCCCAGGAACCCGCAGCGGAAGCCGAAGCCCAGCGCCGCGGAGGTCTCCATCTCGTAGCTGAACGAGGCGTCGTTCAGGCGCAGGCGCCCGATCGCGGCGCGCAGGTCCTCGAAGTCGGCCGCGTCCACCGGGAAAAGGCCGCAGAACACCACCGGCTGCACGTCGCGGAAGCCGGGCAGGGCGGCGGCGGCCGGGCGCTTCTCGTCGGTGATGGTGTCGCCGACCGCGGCCTGGGCGACTTCCTTGATCTGGGCGGTGATGAAGCCGATCTCGCCGGGACCGAGGCTTTCCACCTCGGTGCGCTTGGGGTTGAAGACGCCGATGCGGTCGATCAGGTGCGTCGAGCCCTGCTGCATCATCTTCACGCGCTGGCCGGACTTGAGCGTCCCGTCGATGACGCGGACCAGCACGACCACGCCCAGGTAGGCGTCGTACCAGGCGTCGACCAGCAGCGCCTTCAGCGGCGCTGTGGCATCGCCCTTCGGCGCGGGCAGGCGGTGGACGATGGCTTCCAGCAGTTCATGGATGCCGACCCCGGTCTTGGCGGAGGTGAGGACGGCGTCCGAGGCGTCCAGGCCGATGACATCCTCGATCTGCTGGCGCACCCGCTCGGGCTCGGCGGCCGGCAGGTCGATCTTGTTCAGCACCGGTACGATCTCGTGGTTGTTGTCGATGGCCTGGTAGACGTTGGCCAGCGTCTGGGCTTCGACGCCCTGGCTGGCGTCCACCACCAGGATCGAGCCCTCGCAGGCGGCGAGGCTGCGCGAGACCTCATAGGCGAAGTCCACGTGGCCGGGGGTGTCCATCAGGTTCAGGACATAGGTCTCGCCGTCGTCGGCCTTGTAGTTGAGGCGCACCGTCTGGGCCTTGATGGTGATCCCGCGCTCGCGCTCGATCTCCATGTTGTCGAGCACCTGCTCGGTCATCTCGCGCTGGGTCAGCGCGCCGGTCTCCTGGATCAGCCGGTCGGACAGCGTCGATTTGCCGTGGTCGATGTGCGCCACGATGGCGAAGTTGCGGATGTGGCTGAGCGGGGTCGTCATGGCGGCTGCGTCTAGCACATTCCGTCGCGGGTGCGAGGCATGCGGCGTTTCGCGCCGGCCTCATGAGGGTGTCGGAACCGCAACACGGTTAATCGGGCGTTAAGGCGACACAATCCATCAAGAAGCTCGGGCGGGCTGGAGTTTCGAGAAGCTGGAGGAATTTTGCCTATGGACCGCCGTACCCTGATCGTTTCGGGCCTCGTGACCCTGGGCGGCGCGGGCCTTGCTAACGCTCAACCCAGCCAGCTGCCGCCGGCCCGGCCGCGCGATGACGGTCCGCAACTACGCGACGATCCGGTGGAAGCGCCGCCGCCGCCCAACTCGACGCCGAGCTATCCGACGGGCGGGCCCACCGGCTCGCCGCCGAACGACGGGCGTCCGCCCAAGGCCGAGACCTATTCGCGCGACGAGATCGTCAACTCCGTCTCCGACTTCATGGGCGTCACCGCCGAGTCCGCCGGGGGCGCGGTGGAGCGCGTCTTCCAGAGCAACGGCCGCCCCACCGCCTATATCGCCGGCGAGGAGGGCTCGGGCGCGATCGCCATCGGCGCGCGCTATGGCCGCGGCCTGATGTACATGAAGGGCCGCGAGCCGGTGGAGGTGTTCTGGCAGGGCCCCTCGATCGGCTGGGACTTCGGCGGCAACGCCAGCCGGGTCTTCACCCTCTGCTACCGGCTCGACGACCCGCGCGACATCTTCCAGCGGTTCCCGGGTGTCGAGGGTTCGGCCTATTTCATCGGCGGCCTGGGCGTGAACTACCAGAAGGCCGGCGACATCGTGCTGGCCCCGATCCGGGCCGGCGTCGGCTTCCGCCTGGGCGCCAACATCGGCTACCTGGCCTACACCCGGCGGCGCAGCATCATCCCCTTCTAGGTCGCTGCCGGCGGCGGCTCAGTGCTTGTCCGCCTTGCTCGCCACCAGGTCCATGACCGCCAGCAGGACGCCGGAGACCACGAAGGTGAGGTGGATGCCGACCAGCCAGGCCAGCAGCCGCTCGTTGATCGCCTCGCCTTCCGCCAGCCGCATGAACGCCTTCAGAAGGGCGATGGCGCTGATGGCCACGATGGAGGCGATCAGCTTCATCTTCAGCCCGGAGAAGTCGACCGTGCCCATCCAGCTGGGACGGTCCTCGTCATCGCCGGTGTCGATCTTCGAGACGAAGTTCTCGTAGCCTGAAAAGATCACGATCAGCAGCAGGTTGCCGGCCAGCGACAGGTCGATCAACGACAGGGCCATCAGGATCGCGCCCTCGGGCTTCATGCCGGCGAGTCCCGAAAGTTCGTGGATCGCCTCGTTGACGAACACCACCAGCAGCCCGCCCAGCGCCACGACCAGCCCCACATAGAAGGGCGCCATCAGCCAGCGGGCGCGGAAGAGCCAGAGCTCCAGACCCCGTTCGAGGGTGGGTTTGCGACGGGGCGCGTGGGGCGTGGCGGTGTCCTGCATGTCCGCCAACTTAGCTGTTCTCCCACCCGGACAAAGCCGTTTGCGAATTCAGGAGTCATGCGGAATCCACCCGGCGCCGCGGCGGACGTCGAGAATTCAGGGCGCGCGCCAGCAGGCGAGGTTGCCGATCTCGCCGTCGCCGACCTGTTCGCAGGTCCAGCGAGGATAGAGCGCCTGGATGCGCGGCGGGAAGCTGCGGGCCGAGGTCGCGCCGCGGCGGTTGTAGATCCAGATGATCCCCGGGTGCGGGCCGGTCGCTGCCGTCAGGGCCAGCGGGTTCGCGTCCTGGTCCGGCCGGGTGACCACCGGCGTGACGGCGACGGGATCGCCCGCGCGGCGGAAGAAGACCCCGCCCGCCCGCTGAAGCGAGGCCGGCGCCTCGATCCGCGTGGCCTCATGGTCCCAGAGGAAGGCCACGCGGGTGACCCCGTGCCGCATCAGCGTCGCGGAGGCCTGTTCGTAGCCGTAGGGCGCGCCCTCATGCAGCCCGGCGATGAACGAACGGGGCCAAAGGGCTACGCCAAGGTAGAGCGCCATCAGCGCCCCATAGGCGAGGCGCGGATGGGCCGAGCGTCGGGCGCAGAGCACGAGACCCAGCAGCAGGCCGGGCGCGAGCGGGGTCAGGTAGCGGCCGGTGAGGCTGGGCCGCAGCGCCCCGAAGAGCAGCATCAGGACTAGGCCCGCGACCGCCGCGCCGACGACCAGCCACAGGTGGGTCGCAGGGTCCGGCTCGTCCTTCGCCTGCGGCGGCGAGCGAGGCGCCATCAGCAGGGTGGCGGCGATCAGCAGGGCGGCTAAAGCCAGCCCGAGCGGGGTCGACGGATTGACGGTGAAGGCGGTGAACTGCAGCGCCGTGGCGGGCGTCACCAGCGGGTGCCAGGCGACGTCGGCGCCTGAGAACGCCCGCAGCCTCGGCGCGTGGAACGCCATCCAGCCCAGCATGGGTGCGAAGGCGAGCAGGGCGGGCCAGGTCCTGAAGGCCTGCTTCCGGCACGCCGCGAGATAGACCAGGCCCTGGGCCGCGGCGGGGATCGCGGCCATGTATTGGGTCAGGACGGCCGCGGCGGCGAGGGCGCACCAGAGCCAGGCGTCACGCTGGCTGGGCCGCTCCAATAGCCGTGCGAAGGCGATGGCCTGCAGGACGGAGAGCGCCAGCAGAGGGCCATAGCAGCGGCCGTTCAGGAACAGCCCGACGCCCCACCAGCCGAAGATCGCGACGCCCCAGGTCAGCCGGGCCTCCAGCGACAGGCCCTTGATGCGGCTGGCCAACGGGATCAGGCCCGCGGCGATCACGGCCAGCAGCCCCGGCAGCCGCAGGGCGAAGTCCGAGGCGCCCGCGGCCATCGTCCAGAGCCGCATCAGCGCGTAGTAGAGCGGCGCGTTGACGTCGTTGTAGGCCTCGCCGACGAAGCTCTTCCAATCCGGCGTGGTCGCCACCGAGAGCGTCCAGGCCTCGTCGAACCAGAGCGGTTGGACGTGTGCCAGCCAGGTCCGTTCGATGCCGATCGCCACGACCGCCACGCCGACGAGGGCGATCAGCATCGCCCCCGGCCGGAGCCGGCCTGCCGGTCGGGATGCGGCCGCGGACGTGGTCGCCGTCAAGGTGGACGCTCCCTGGTGAGCGGCCAGTCTGACAGGGGCCCGTTAAGCGAGGATTGTCGCGGGGACCGCGGGCTGCTTGACTAAAATACGAGCCGGCCAAGCCGGTGCCGGGAAACAGGTTCGGAGACGAGGTCAGGCTCAGCGCGGGCGATTTCGCACGCCTGTCCAAAGCCTTCTTCTCCGAGATCGAAGCCAGGTTCCATTGAGGGCGCGCCCATGAACGAAATTCCCGCCTCCCGTTCCGTCATCGTCGAGCGGCTGATGCCGCATCCGCCGGAGAAGATCTGGCGCGCGCTCACCCAGGCCGAGCTGGTCGGCGCGTGGCTGATGCAGAACGACTTCCAGCCCGTCGTCGGTCACAGGTTCAACTTCCGCGCCACGCCGCAGGGCGGCTGGAACGGCGTCACCGACTGCGAGGTGCTCGCCGTCGAGCCGCCCTCGCGCCTGGTCTACAGCTGGAACGCGTCCGGCGAGCAGGCCGCTGACGGCATCAGGAGCATCGTCACATGGACCCTGACCCCAACCGAGGGCGGCACGCAGGTGCGTATGGAGCAGGCGGGCTTCCGGCCGCAGGACGAGCCCTTCTTCCAGGGCGCGGGCTACGGCTGGCAGCGCATGGTGGCCGGCCTCGAGCGGGTGGCGGGCGAACTCCCCTGAAAATCCGCGCCGGGCATTAATCGAAGATTCGGCCAGCCGCCGCATCCTGCGCCTGCGCCGCAAGGGCGCGGACCTGGGAGCGCCGATGGCGTCGCAACTGACAGAGACCATGGGCCGGCTCGCCCAGCCGTTGGCCGCGGTGCTGTGGCCGCTGGCGGTCTGCGCCCTGGCGTTCGCGGCGCTCGCCTGGCTGACCAAGGGCCGGCGCGCGCTCGCCGACGCCCGGGCCGCGGCCGGCGAGACGAAGATCAACGCGGTGATGGTGGCGGTGGACGCCCTGGCGGTGGGACCGGTGCTGGCCATCGGCATGGCCGCGGTGGTCGGCGGCCTCGCCACGCGCGGCCTGCAGCTCGACACGGCGCCGCTCTGGGCCCGGATCGGGCGCTGGCCGACGGCGGCGGCGGCGATCGTACTGGGGGACTTCTTCGGCTATTGGCGCCACCGCGCGCAACACAGCCGCTGGCTCTGGCCCGCGCACGCCGTCCATCATAGCGACACGCGGCTCACATGGTTCAGCCTGGAGCGGATGCATCCCATCGACCGGGCCGGATCGCTCATGGACATGGTGCTGCTGAGCGCGCTCGGCCTGCCGGTCTGGGCCTTGGCGGCCAACGCGCTGGTCCGCCACTACTACGGCTATTTCGTCCATGCGGACCTGCCCTGGACGCTGGGCAAGGTCGGCTGGGTTATCAACTCGCCCGTCATGCACCGCTGGCATCACGCGCGTGACGTGGAGGGCTCCGGCCACAACTTCGCGACCGTGTTCTCGGTCTGGGACCGGGCGTTCGGCACCTATTACCAGCCAGGTCCCTGCGCCGTGCCGCTCGGCGTGCGCGAGGACCTTGGCGAGGGCGCGCTTGGACAGTACGCCCACCCCTTGAAGGTCTGGGCGCGAGCGCTCCGGCCGCGGCGGACCGAACTCAGCTCCTGAGCTTCGCGCCCACCGCTTTTTCCGCCGCTGCTACGATCCTGGCCGACAGCGCCTCGATCTCGGCGTCGGTCAGGGTCTTCTCGGTCGGCTGGATGGTGACCTCGACGGCCAGCGACTTCTGGCCCTCCGGCACGCCCTTGCCCTGATAGACGTCGAAGACGCGCGCGTCGGCGATCAGCCCCTTGTCGGCGCCGAGGATCGGCCGGACCAGTTCGCCGGCCGGCGTGTCGGAAGCCACCAGGAAGGCGAAGTCGCGGCTAAGCGGCATCAGGGCCGAGAGCGCCAGCGCGGGCTTGGTCTTGGTCGGCTTCCTCTTGGGCTCCGGGATGGCGCCCAGGTCGAGCTCGAAGGCCAGTATCGGCCCCTCGGCGTCCATGTCCTTCAGCACGCGCGGATGCAGTTCGCCGAACTCGGCGACGACGTTCTTCGGCCCGAGCTGCAGGCGCGCCGAGCGGCCGGGATGCCACCAGGGCGAGGCCTGGCCCTGCATCACCTGCAGGGGCGGGGCGCCCATCTCGTCCAGCAGCGCCATCAGGTCGGCCTTCAGCGCGAACAGCGGATCCTCCTGCGCGCCGTCCCAGCGCCTGGGCGGATGCGGCGCGATCAGGGCTGCAACGACGGTCAGCTGGTCGGCCGGCTCGTCGCCCTTGAAGGTCGGGCCGACCTCAAAGAAGGCGGCGTCCTCGAAACCCCGGCGGGCGTTGCGGGCCGCTGCGTCGATCAGGTTCGGCAGGATAGAGGGGCGCATGCAGTCGAGGTCCGAGGCGATCGGGTTGGTCAGCCGCAGCTTCTCGTCGCCGCCGCCGAACAGCCTGGCCCAGTCGGTGCGCATGAAGCTCCAGGTGACGGCCTCGGCATAGCCGCGGGCGGCGAGCGCGCGCCGGGCGTTGCGCATGCGGGTCTGGCGCACGGTGAGCACGCCGCCCACGGCGCGCGGCATCTCCGGCAGCGGCTCGCTCGGCAGGGAGGCGAAGCCTTCGATGCGGGCCACCTCCTCGACCAGGTCGGCCTTGCCCTGGACGTCGCGGCGCCAGGTGGGCGGGGTGACCATCTCGCCGCGCACCTCAAAGCCGAGGTCGGTGAGGATCTTGTCGATCCGCGCCCCTTCGACGTTGAGCCCCGCGAGCTTCTTCACATAGGCGCGGTCGAACGCGATGGCGGCCGGTGGCGCGGGGATCTGGCCCGCGACCCGGACCTCGGAGGGCTCGCCGCCGCAGATGTCGAGGATCAGCCGCGTCGCCATCTCCAGGCCCGGAACCACGAAGCCGGTGTCGACGCCCCGGGCGAAGCGGTATTGGGCGTCGGAGGTGATGCCGAGCGACCGTCCGGTCTGCGCCGTGCGGATCGGGTCGAAGTAGGCGCTCTCCACGAAGACGTCGGTGGTGGTCTCGCTGACCTTGGTCGACTCGCCGCCCATGACGCCACCGAGGCCGATCGCGCCGGAGCCGTCGGCGATCACGCAGACCTCGGGCGTGATCTCGTAGGTCTTGCCGTCCAGGGCCTCCAGCTTCTCGCCGTCGCGGCCAAGTCGTGCCTCGATGAAGCCGCCGGCGAGCTTGGCTGCATCATAGACGTGCAGCGGCCGGCAGCGGTCGTAGGACATCAGGTTGGTGATATCGACCAGCGCGCTGATGGGCCTGAGCCCGACGGCGATCAGCTTGCGCTGCAGCCAGGCCGGCGATGGGCCGTTCTTCACGCCGCGGATCAGCCGGCCGGCGAACACCGGGCAGGCGTCGCCGTCGACGCGGATCTCCAGGGTCTCAGGGAACTTGCCCGGGACCGGGGCCACGCTCGGGTCCTTCAGCTTGCCGAGGCCCGCTGCGGCGAGATCGCGGGCGATGCCCACGACGCCCAGCCAGTCGGGCCGGTTGGGAGTGACTTCGAAGTCGATCACCGCCTCCAGGCCGAAGGCTTCGGCCGCGCTGACGCCCACCGCCAGCGTGTCCGGCAGCTCGACGATGCCCTCGCTCTCGCTGGCGGTCTCCAGCTCCGCCGCCGAGCAGAGCATGCCGTTGGAGACCACGCCGCGCACTGGCCGCGCCTCCAGCGTGATGCCGGAACCGGGCACGAAGGCGCCGATGGGGGCGTAGATGGTGGTCAGCCCGGCCCGCGCGTTGGACGCGCCGCAGACGATCTCCTTGCGGCCGTCCACGGTGTCCACTTGGCAGACCCGCAGGCGGTCGGCGTTGGGGTGCTGCACGGCCTCGACGACCTTGGCGACCGTGAACTGCGCCAGCTTCGCCGCTGGGTTCTCCACGTGCTCGACCTCGAGGCCGGCCATGACCATCGCCTCGACCACCTCATCGACCGTAGCCGTGGTGTCGAGATGCTCCTTCAGCCAGGAGAGGGTGAACTTCATGGTTCGTCCTCCCTCAGCTCAGGCCGGTGGCGGGATTGGGCGCGGCGAAGGCCGAGAAGCCGTAGTGCTCCAGCCAGCGGGCGTCGCTGGCGAACATGTCGCGCAGGTCCGGCATGCCATACTTCAGGGCCCCCAGCCGGTCGATGCCGAAGCCGAAGGCGAAGCCCTGCCACTGGTCCGGGTCGAGGCCGACGTTCTTCAGCACATTGGGATGCACCATCCCGCAGCCGACGATCTCCATCCAGTCGTCGCCCTGGCCGATGCGGACTTCACCGCCCGAACGGTCGCAGCGCACGTCCATTTCGGCGCTGGGCTCGGTGAACGGGAAGTGGTGCGGCCGGAAGCGGGTCTCCACCAGCGGCGTCTCGAAATAGCGCGCGATGAAGGTCTCCAGCGTCCACTTCAGGTGGCCCATGTGGATGGCGCGGTCGATGACCAAGCCCTCCATCTGGTGGAACATGGGCGTGTGGGTGGCGTCGCTATCCGAGCGGTAGGTGCGGCCCGGCACGATGACGCGGATCGGCGGCTCGCCATTGCCAGGGGGGCCGTTGGCGACCCAGGCGGGCAGCTTCTCGTTCAGCCGCTGCATGACGCGCACCTGCACGGGGCTGGTGTGGGTGCGCAGCACCTTGCGCTCGCCGCGTTCGTCCTCCGGCAGCCAGAAGGTGTCGTGCATCTCGCGCGCCGGGTGCTTCGGCGGGAAGTTCAGGGCGGTGAAGTTGTGGAAGTCGTCCTCGATGTCGGGGCCTTCCGCCAGGCCGAAGCCCATCTCGGCGAAGATGGCGATCATCTCGTCCAGCACCTGCATGGTCGGGTGTACCCGGCCTTGGCGCTCGGGCGGCGGCGACAGCGTCAGGTCGACCCGCTCGGCGGCGAGCTTGACGTCCAGTTCAACGGCCTCGAGCGCCGCCTTGCGCCCCGCGATGGCGGCGGCGATCCGGTCGCGCAGGCCGTTGATCGCCGGTCCCCGCTCACGGCGCTCGTCCGGGCTCATGGCCCCCAGGGTCTTGAGCAGCTCGGAAATCGACCCGGACTTGCCCAACGCGGCGACGCGCAGGGCCTCCAGGGCGGCCACGTCGGGCGCAGCCGTCACGGCTGCGGCCAAGTCGGCCTCGAGTGTGGTCAGATCGGTCATATGGCGGGTGTCCTACCCTGCGGTCTTCGTGGGGAGAAGAGGGCAGCAAAAAGCCCTCCGGCGGTTCGGCCGAAGGGCTTTGGATTGCATCAGGAGCCAGAGCTCCAGGCGATCTAAGCCAGCGCGGCGCGAACCTTGTCGGCGATGGCCTTGAAGGCGCTCGGATCGTTGCCCGCGATGTCCGCGAGGACCTTGCGGTCCATTTCGATCCCGGCCCGATCAAGGCCGTGGATAAATCGGGCGTAGGTCATGCCTTCCAGGCGCGCCGCGGCGTTGATCCGCTGGATCCACAGCGAGCGGAAACTGCGCTTGCGGACCTTGCGGTCGCGGTAGGCGTACTGGCCGGCCTTGTCCACCGCGGCCTTGGCCGTGCGGATGGTGTTCTTGCGGCGCCCGTAGAAGCCCTTGGCCTGCTCGAGAACCTTCTTGTGCTTGGCGTGGGCGGTAACGCCCCTTTTGACGCGAGCCATCTGTCAGAGTTCCTTAAGAGAGGCCGTAGGGGAGGAAGATCTTGATGATCTTCGCGTCGGACGCGCTCATCACCTTCGTTCCACGGTTCTGACGGATGTACTTGGCATTGTGGGAAAGCAGGCGGTGGCGCTTGCCGGCGACGCCCGCTTTGATTTTCCCAGTCGCAGTGATTTTGAAGCGCTTCTTGGCGCCCGACTTCGTCTTCAGTTTCGGCATTTCTCTGCGGAGCCGAAGCCCCGTCCTCTGGCGTATTGATGAGCCGCCCTGGCATGCCATGGGCCAGGCGGCTCCGAAGGGGCGGGTTAGTAGGGGAAAGAGCGGCGAAAAGCAAGGCGGCGCTCGGCGACATTCAAGCGGCGGCCGGCGGAGCGCCGCGCTGGCGCATCGGGTGCGCCTTGGCGAACGCATCGATCTCCCGGCACGTCGCGATGATGCGCGCGACCGTGGGAACCTGGCCCAGGTCGAAGCCCACGGTGTGGGCCGCCACGCCGAGGTTGCCCAGGCAGATGTCGGCGAAGGTCACCGCGTCGCCGTGGCAGAAGACGCCCGTCTCCGGCGAGCCGGCCAGGCGCGCTTCCATGGCGGTCAGGCCGCGGCCCACCCAGTGGGCCCTCCAGGCGTTGAGCGCCGCCTCGTCGAAGCCGGCCGTCTCGGCAAGGTATTCCCGCACGCGGGGCACGATCAGCGGGTGGGTGTCGCTGACGATCAGGGCCGCGAGTGACCGCACACGGGCCCGTCCGTAGAGGTCGGCGGGCAGTAGCGGCGGGTCGGGATAGCGCTCCTCCAGGTATTCCAGGATGGCCATCGACTGGGTGAGCGGCGGGCGGCCCGGCCCGACCAGGGCCGGAACCGCGCCTTCCGGGTTCAGCGCCAGGAAGTCCGGCGCGAACTGGTCGCCGGCGTCGAGGTCGAGGGCGATCTCCTCGGCGGCCAGACCCTTCAGGGCCAGGGCGACGCGGACCCGATAGGCGGCCATCGAGCGCCAGAATCCGTAGAGTGTGAGGGCGGGCTGATCGGGCATGCCCGGCATATAGGTGCTCAGGCCGACCTCGACACGCGCCGCCGGACCTGCCCGGCGAAGTAGAGCCCCGGCAGGATCAGCAGGGCCGCCATGGCGAAGGGCGCGCCGGGGGCGACGACCGAGAAGAGCTCGCCCGCCAGCACCGGGCCGCCGATGCGGGCGAGCGCCATGCCGCTCATGTTCAGGCCCAGCATCTCGCCTTGCCGGTCAGGCGGCGAGGCCCGCGAGATCAGGGCCGTCAGGTTCGGGAAGCAGATCGACTGGCCGATGCAGACGAACGCGAAGCCCAGCATGGCGACCGGCCAGACCGGCGACAGTCCCTGGGTGACGAGGCCCAGGCCCATGAACACCAGGCCGCCGGTCAGGGTCCTGGGCTCGCCGTAGCGGCGCACGAGCCGGCCGGACAGCCAGCCCTGGCAGAAGGCGCCCAGGATCCCGATCACCATGAAGGCGAGCCCGATCTGCCGCGGGCCCCAGCCGAACCGCGCCTGGGTCCAGAGGCCGTAGGTCGCCTCGATGCCGGCGAAGCCCACCACGACGATGAAGCTGATCATCAGGATCCGGCTGATCACGGCGTGGCCCCAGGCCTCCCTCAGGCCCTCGATCCGCGGCCGGTGCGGACGGTGGCTGGAGGGCTCGGGCCGGCTCTCCCGCACGAAGACCACCACCGCGACCGCAGAGGCGAGGGCGAAGCCCGCCGCCACCAGCAGTGGCAACTGGAACCCCAGGGCGCCGCGGCTCGGCTGGGCGAGCAGGCCGCCGATCGCGGGGCCCGTGGTGAAGCCCGCGCTGAACGCCGCGCCCATGATCCCCATGCGGCCGGCCCGCCGCTCCGGCGGCGTGATGTCCGCCATCGCGCCCTGCAGGGTGGAGATGTTGCCGGCGAAGATCCCGGTCAGGAACCGGATGACGAAGGCGGCCAGGATGTTGGGCGCGAAGGCGAGCGCCGCATAGCTCAGCGCCACGGCGGTGATGGTGATGATCAGCACGGGCTTGCGCCCGATCCGGTCCGACAGCCGCCCCCAGAACGGCTCGCCGAGGAACTGGCCGAAGGAGAAGGCCGAGAACAGCAGGGTGACCTGCCAGGCCGGCGCGTCGAACGCCTTGGCGAAGAACGGCAGCAGCGGGATCACCAGGCCGAAGCCCGCGATCATCAGGAAGATGACCGTCAACAGGACGATCAGCGAGCGGCGCTCCTCCACGGGGGTCACGTGGTGTTCGGCTGCGCTCACAGCTCGTGCCCCTGCACGGTGCGCGGCGGCGCGCGCCGCGCGGCGCTGAGCGCGAGCAGGATGGCCGGCGCGACGATCAGGGCGCCCTGGATGAAAGGCGCGTCGACGCTGATCGCGGCGAAGGTCAGCCCGGCGGAGAGCGGGCCGACGAAGCGGGCGAAGGCGCCGGCGGCGTTGTTCAGGCCCAGGATCTGGCCCTGGCGATGCGGGTCGGCGGTGCGCGAGATGAGCGCGCCGACGTTGGGCCAGGCCACCGATTGGCCGACGGCGGTGACGCACATCAGGGCCGTGGTCATGACAAGGCCTGTCGAGAACGGCTGCAGGACCGATCCCAGGGCGTTCACCGCCATGCCGATCGCCAGCATCCGGCCCTCGCCGAAGCGTTCGGAGAGCGGGCCTGTGACGAAGAACTGGGTGAGCGCCGCCACCAGGCCAACGGCGGCGAAGCAGATGCTGATCTGCCTGGGGCCCCAGCCGAAGCGCGCCTGGCCCCAGAGGCCGAAGGTCGATTCGATGCCTGTGAAGGCGAAGCCCACCAGGAAGGTCAGCAGCATCAGCCGCCCGATCACCGGATGGCGCACCGCCTCGCCCACCGCCGACCAGCGGCTCGGCCGGTGGCTGATGGACTGGTCGCGCACCTTGCTCTCGCGGATGAAGAGGATGATGCCGGTCACCGCCACCGCGGACAGCGCCGAGGCGATGAACAGTGGGATCCGAAAGCCGATCGGCCCCATGTCAGGATGGGCGAAGACGCCGCCGACCGCGGGGCCCACGATCATGCCGACGTTCCAGGCCGCACCCTGCCGAGACAGCATCCGCGCGCGGCGCTCCGGCGGGGTGACGTCGGCGATGTAGCCCTGGATCACCGCCCCGTTGCCGCTGGCCAGGCCGCCCAGGAAGCGGATGACGAAGGCCGCCAGCACATTGGGCGCGAACGCCAGCGCCAGATAGCAGAGGCAGTTGCCGGCGATGGTCGAGATCAACAGCGGCTTTCGCCCGTAGCGGTCCGACAGCCGGCCCCAGAACGGCTCGCCGAAGAAGCCGCCCATGGCGTAGGCCGAGAAGATCAGCGCGATCTGCCAGGGCGCCGCGTGCATCGACTTGGCATAGAAGGGCAGCAACGGGACGATGATCCCGAAGCCCAGCATGTTGATGAAGATGACGGCGATCAGCGACGGCGCAGCCCACCGGGACGGCGTCGACGCCTCCCGCGGCGCGGTGTCGGACATGCGCGGGGTGGTAAGCCCCACCGTCCTCAGCGGCAAGGCTCACCGGCTCGCGTTGGACCGATCGCGGCTCAGAGTTGGCCCAGAGCCACAGCGCTCGCTGGAAAGGACCCTAGCGCGGCGCCAGGATCATGATCATCTGGCGGCCTTCCATGCGCGGCTCGTACTCGCACTTGGCGATCGGCTCGAAGTCCGCGCGGACCCGTTGCAGCAGCTTCATGCCGAGCTCGGGGTGGGCCAGTTCACGACCGCGGAAGCGCAGGGTGACCTTCACCTTGTCGCCTTCTTCGAAGAAGCGGTTCATCGAGCGCTGCTTCACTTCATAGTCGTGGATGTCGATGTTGGGCCGCAGTTTGATCTCTTTGATCTCCTGCACCTTTTGCCGCTTGCGCGCCTCGTTCTTCTTCTTCTGCTCCTGGAACTTGAACTTGCCGTAGTCCAGGATCTTGCAAACGGGCGGATCCGCGTTGGGGACGATCTCCACCAGATCGAGGCCCGCCTCTTCGGCGGCCTCGAGGGCGGAGGAGGTCGGCATCACACCCTGCTTCTCGCCGTGCTGGTCGATGAGCAGAACCTTGGGGACGCGGATTTCATCATTTATGCGCGGCCCGTCCTTGACGGGGGGCGCCTGCATGGGGCGGCGAATAGGCGAGGCTCCTAGGATTGTTTCAACATAGCTGCCGGGGCGCGCGAACGCGCCCCGGTCATCTGCGACAGTATATGATTTGGCGTCCTCGCGCTATCAAGGCGCGCGGACGCCGGCGGGCAGCAGAGCGGCGGCCGCCTGCGCCACTTTGGCCACAGCCAGCTCCGAGAGCTTCTGCGCCTGCAGGACCGCGACCTTGCCGCGCGGCGCCGAGAGCGCCGGGTCCGAGACGCCGGAGAACAGCACCACCGTCGGCGCCCCGGCCGCGGCGGCCAGGTGCAACGGGCCGGTGTCGTTGCCGATGGCCAGCGCCGCCTTGGCCCCGAGCACGGCGATGCGCGCGAAGTCGGTGCGGTTGGTGAGATCGCGCGCGCGCGGCACCTGGCGCTGCATCGCCTGGGCGAGCGCGGTCTCCTGCGGTCCGCCGATGATCACGACGTCGAGGCCGCGGGCATAGAGGATGCGGGCCAGCTCGCCGTACTTCTCCACCGGCCAGCGCTTCTCCGGACGATGCGCCGAGCCGCCGGGCACGAACATCACATAGGGCTTGGGCTTGACCCCGCCGGCGGGCGGACGCTCGCCGGGCGCGGTGGCCAGCACCCAGGAGAGGTCGGGCGGCGGCGCGGTCCCAGGCGCGGTCAGCGCATCGGGCCAGATGCCGGCGTACATCAGCTGGTCGGCCTGGCGCTCCAGGGTGTGCATCTGGTTGCGCAGCGGGTTTTTGTGCGGCAGCGAACACCCGAAGGCGACCCCCGACCAGGCCGGCGGATGCGGCCGAAGGAGCTGGAAGATGCGGTTGGAGTGAGCCGAGGTCTGCAGGTCGTAGACCCGGCTGTAGGCTGCCGCCCGCAGCCGCTTGCGCAGGGCCATCCACTGCGGGAATCCCTCCGGGCGACCGTCGGTGAACACCGCGTTGAAGTAGGGCGAGGCCTTGGCCAGCCCCTCGAACGGCGGCGTGGTCAGGAGGCTGATGTGGGCCTTTGGATGGGCTTGGCGGATCTTCTTCATCGCCGCCAGCGCCAGGACGAAGTCGCCCAGCGCTGAAAGCTTGACCACCAGGATCTTTTCGATCGTGCGGCGAGCCATCAGGCCCCCTCTTTCGGCAACAGACGGGCCTCCAGCACGCGTTCGTAGGCCGCCAGGGTCGCCGCGCACATGGCGTCGACGCGATAGAGCTGGCGGGTGCGGTTCATGCCCGCTTGGCCCATCTCGGCGCGCTTGCCGGGGCCAAGGTCGATGGCGCGGACCATCGCCGCCGCCCAGGCGTCCGGATCGCCGGGCGGAACCAGCCAGCCTGAGGTCCCATCGGCGACCGTCTCGGTGGTGCCGCCGTGGTTCGAGGCGATCACCGGGCGGCCCATGGCTTGCGGCTCGACGGCCGCGCGGCCGAAGGACTCCGGCACCGTGGTGGGCAGGATCGCGACGTCGGCCAGGAGGTAGGCGGCCGGCATGTCGTCGCAGTGGCCGACGATACGGATCTGCTCGACGAGGCCCGCCTCGGCGATCGCTTTCTCCAGCTCCTCGCCGTAGCCGGTGCGGCCCTGGTCGTCGCCGGCGAAGATGATCAGGAAGTCGTCGCGGCCCTGGGCCTTCATCCGCGCCGCCGCCTCGATGATGGTCAGGTGCCCTTTGAGGCGGGTGAGCCGTCCGGCCAGCAGCAAGCGGGTGCGCCGGTCCGCCGGTGCGATCCCCCAGGCCTCGCGCAGCGCCTCTACCCGCTCGGGCGTTACCCAGGAGGGATTGAAGCGGTCGAGGTCGATCCCGCGCGGGATGGTCACGACCTTGCCAGGGTCCACCGGGTGTTCGCCCAGCACATGCTCGCGGGTGTAGTCGGAGTTGGCGATCACCAGGTCGCCGCGGGTCATCACGGCGTTGTACCAGCGCTTGAGGCCCGAGGAGGCCTTGTAGACCCCGTGGTAGGTCGCCACGAAGGGCGTCTTGGTGGTCTGCGCGGCCCACAGCGCCGAGAAGGCGGGGGCGCGGGAGCGGGCGTGGACCAGGCTGACGTTCTCGTTGCGGATCAGGTCAACCAGGCGTGCGGCGTTGCCCAACATCACCAGCGGGTTCTTCGATTGCACCGGCATCTGGGCGAGGCGCCCGCCGTCGGCCTCCAGCCGCGCGGCCATCCGCCCGCCGCGGGTAGCCACCAGCGCCTTGCCGCCGGCGGCGATCACCGCGCGGGCGACGTCGATGGTGGTCTGCTCGGCGCCGCCGGTTTCCAGCTCCGGGACAACCTGCAGTAGGGTGAAGTTCGAAGGAAGCGCCACACCCTCTGCATACCCCGAAACGGGGTGGCGTAAAGGCCGCCTCGCGCTATCAGTCGGCCGATGAGCGAGCGCGCCGGAAAACTTGATCGCCCCGACGGCGAGCAGATCGCCTGGCGAGGCGTCGACGGCGCGGGCCCGCCGGTCGTCTGGCTGGGCGGATTCCGCTCCGATATGGCCGGGACCAAGGCGCAGGCGCTGGCGGATTGGGCGAGCGCCTCCGGGCGCGCGTACTTCCGCTTCGACTACCTGGGCCACGGCGAGTCGAGCGGCGATTTCCGGACCAAGGGGACGATTACCCGCTGGCGGGAGGACGCGCTGGCGGTGCTGGACGAGCTGGTGGAGGGCCCCGCGGTGCTGGTCGGCTCCTCCATGGGGGGCTGGATCGCTTGCCTGACGGCGATGGCGCGTCCGGAGCGCGTCACGGCCATGGTGCTGGTGGCCCCGGCGCCGGACTTCACTGAGAAGCTGATGGCGCCGCAGATCCCGCCCGAGGGCCGCGCGGCGCTGGCGGCCGACGGCGTCTGGCTGCGCCCGTCCGAGTACGGCGATCCCTATCCGATCACCAGGACCCTGCTCGAGGACGGCGCCCGCTGGTCGATCCTCACCGCCGAGCCCGTGCCCATCGCGGTCCCGGTGCGCATCCTGCAGGGCGGCGCCGACCCCGACGTCCCCTGGCGACATGCCCTGGAACTGGCCCAGGCGATCAAGGGCGAGGAGGTGGTGTTCACGCTGATCAAGGACGGCGACCACCGCCT
>NZ_JAQGIZ010000111.1 GCF_028290885.1 Phenylobacterium sp. | reverse complement strand
TCCCATGGATGTACTGAAGCGCGATCACCACGCGCTTGTTAGTCGGAATGTTGACGCCAGCAATACGGGCCACGTGTCGATCTCTCCTGGTCACGCAAGAGAAGCGCGAACGGCGCCCCGGCCCCTCGCCCCGAAGGTCAAGCCGGTTCGTCCTTCGCGCCCTTTCGCGGAAGCGCTCCGTTATAGGGATCGTTGCGGTTCCGTCAACAACGGAAACGCCCATTTATGAACGGAAAAGGGCGGGCGCAAGGCCCTGCCCTGCCCGCGTCCGTACGCATAACACCCCGACTCTGCACGGGGGATGGTTAAGGAAAGCATGAAGACGGCCTGTCAGGCAATCGGCTCGCGCGGCCGGGCTTGCGCCAGGATGGGCGGCGCCGTCACCTAACCCGGCGATTCGGGGAGGGTGCGATGGGTCTGTGTAAGGGTTTGACGGCCGCGGGCGCTTGCGCGGCCCTCCTGGCGATGGCCGCGGCGCCGGCGGCGGCCAGGGATCTGGTGATCCACGCCGGGCGGCTGATCGACGGCGTCGGCAAGGCGCCCAGGACCCAGGTCTCGATCCTGATCCACGACGACCGGATCACCTCTGTAGAGCCCGGCTTCCTCACGCCCAAGGGCGCCGAGGTGATCGACCTCTCGACCTCGACCGTCCTGCCCGGCCTGATCGACGACCACGTCCACATCACCCAGGGCTTCCACAAGGGCGACCCGATCCACACGGCGATGACGCGGACCAACTTCGACGACGCCATCGAGGCGACCGCCTATGCCCGCGACACCCTGATGGCCGGCTTCACCTCGGCCCGTGACGTCGGCGCCGACACCGAGGTGATCGTAGCCCTGAAGCGGGCCATCAACGCGGGCGTCATCCCCGGCCCTCGCCTCTGGGTGGCGGGCACGCCGCTCGGGCCCACCGGAGGGCACGGCGATTCGGCGAACGGCCTCGACCCCGAACTGTCGCATCCGCACTGGACCGACAACCTGATCGACAGCCCCGAGGCCGCCCGGCGCGCGGTGCGGACCCTCCGGCGCGAGGGCGCGGACCTGATCAAGATCATGCCGTCCGGCGGGGTCATGTCGATCGGCGACGACCCTGCCCTGCAGCTGATGGCCGATGACGAGATCAAGGCGGTGATCGAGACCGCCCATGCGCTCGGCATGAAGGTCGCCGCCCACGCCCACGGCAAGCAGGCCATCGATCACGCCATCGCGCTCGGCGTGGATTCCATCGAGCACGGCACCTATGCGGACGCCGAGAGCTACAAGCTGTTCAAGGCGCACGGGACCTATTTCGTGCCGACCATGCTGGTCGGGGCCAAGGTCTACGATCACGCCAAGGCCCATCCGGAGGACCTGAACCCCTCGACCGCCCAGAAGGCCCTGACGGTCGTCCCCTACATGCAGAAGAACCTGCACGACGCCTATGCGGCCGGGGTGAAGATCGCCTTCGGCACCGACACCTTCGGCATGTCCAACCACGGCGAGAACGCCCAGGAGTTCGCGATCATGGTCAAGGCCGGCATGAGCCCGATGGACGCCATCGTGGCCGCCACCTGGAACGCCGCCGACCTGATCGGCGACACCAAGGACATCGGCTCGATCCAGCCCGGCCGCTACGCCGACATCATCGCCGTCGATGGCGACCCGCTGAAGGACGTGACGGTGCTGGAGAAGGTGCCGTTCGTGATGAAGGGCGGGGTCGTTTACAAGGCCAAGAGCCTGCCCACCACGCATTGAGCCGCCGCAAGGCTTGACGCCGGCCGCGCGCCGTCCCGACAGTCGCCGCATGGACAACCTCGCCGAATTCATCCGCGGCCTGCCGAAGGCCGAGCTCCACCTGCACATCGAAGGCAGCCTGGAGCCGGAGCAGATGTTCGAGTTCGCGCGCCGCAACCGCGTCTCGCTGCCGTTTGCGTCCGTGGAAGCCGTGCGAGAAGCCTACGCCTTCTCGAACCTGCAGGACTTCCTGGACATCTACTACCAGGGCGCGGGCGTGCTCCGGACCGAGCAGGACTTCCACGACCTGGCCATGGCCTACTTCCGCCGCGTCGCCGCGGACGGGGCGCGCCATGTGGAGCTGTTCTTCGATCCCCAGACCCACACCGACCGCGGCCTGCCCTTCTCGGTCGCCGCCGACGGCTTGCTCTCGGGCATGGCGGAGGCCGAGCGCACCCTGGGCGTCACCTCCAAGCTGATCCTCTGCTTCCTGCGCCACCTGCCGGAGGAGGCCGCGTTCGAGACCCTGAAGGCCGCCGAGCCCTATCTCGACCGCATCGTGGCCGTGGGCCTGGACTCCTCCGAGGTCGGCCACCCGCCATCGAAGTTCGCCCGGGTCTACGAGGCGGCCCGCGAGCGCGGCCTGAAGCTGGTGGCCCACGCCGGCGAGGAGGGTCCGCCCGCCTACGTCTGGGAGGCGCTCGACATCCTGAAAGTCGACCGCATCGACCACGGCAACCGGGCGCTGGAGGATCCGGCCCTGGTCAAGCGCCTGGCCGCCGAGGGCATGACGCTGACCGTCTGCCCGCTGTCGAACCTCAAGCTCTGTGTGGTCGACGACCTCAGGGCGCACCCGCTGAAGCACATGCTGGCGCTCGGCCTGCGCGCCACCGTCAACTCCGACGACCCGGCCTATTTCGGCGGCTACCTGGCGAAGAACTGGTTCGCGACGGCCGTGGCGCTCGGACTTAGCCGCGAGGAGCTGACGACGCTCGCGCGCAACAGCTTCACCGGATCGTTCCTGACGGAGGCTGAGATCGCCCCGCACCTGGCGGCGATCGACGCCTATGCCGCCAAGGCCGACGGGTCGGCCTAGCCGGCCGTATCCCACAGCCGCGGCGCAGAGCCCTTCGCGTGCACCGTGCGCGCGTACATCGCCCGCCATTCGTCGGCGTAGTCGCAGTCCTCGAAGCCCGGCAGGTAGGGACCGCCGCGGGTGAAATGGGCGACGCGGGCCTGCGGGTTGAAGTCGTACTCGCCCACCAACCAGTTCCACTCCAGCGGCAGGTCCCCGATCTCGGCGTCGCCCGCCAGCCACTTGAACTGGTGCAGCTCGAGCCCCGTCGCCGCCTGCACATAGCCCGGCGTCAGCGCCCGGCAGCGGGCGTTGTTGAGCAGCATGACGCTCGACCAGTTCTTCTTGGCGTAGCGCGACTGGGTGCGGCTGAGGAATTTGACCTCGTCGCGCGGCGTGTAGTCGTGCTTGCAGACCATCACCGCATGACGGTCGTCCGCCAGCGCGAAGAGCTCGCCGATGTCGGCGCGGACCAGCATGTCGCAATCCATGAACAGCGACCAGCCGGCGTAGCTCGACAGATACGGGGTCAGGAACCGGGAGAAGGAAAACTCGGTCGACTGCTGGCTCGTCGCCTCCCGCTCGAAGATCGGTCTCAGGCTCTCCAGGTTGATCGCGGTGAAGCGCACGGGGTGGGCGCTGTGCTCGAGGATGCTCTGGCACAGCACATGGTAGGCCACGATCTCCTGGCGATCGTAGCCGATGAAGACGTCAAGGACGGGTGGTGACTGCAAGCGAACTCCCAGCGCGATCAGGTTCGCGCGGGAGAGCGCACGCGGGCCTTCAGATCCTTCGCCACGCGCGCGATCACCGGCGCCCAGGCGCCCGGCTCGGCTTGCCGGTGGATCTGGGCTGACCGGTACCACGGCATGGTGGAGGCGTGAGCCGTGTAGCGCCAAATCGGGTTGTACGGAACCAGGGTGAGGCACTCCGTCCCCAGAGCGCCGGTCAGATGGACGACGGAGGTTTGCACCGAGACCACGACGTCCAGGTTGGCGATCAGTCCGGCCAGTTCCTCGAAGTCGTCGATGTCCGCCGGGGGGAAGATGCGGATCGGCCGCTGCAGATCGGCATTGACGGCCTGAACCTCGGCCGACGGGTCACCGTACTGCAGGCTGACGAAATCACAGTCGAGCAGGTCGAGCAGCGGCGCGAAGTCCGCCAGCGCCAGGGAGCGCTGGCCCGCGCCCGTGGCCAGCGTCCCGCCACGCCAGGAGAGGCCGATCCGCAGGCCCGTCGGCCGCGGGCCCAGGCGCGCCGCCCAGCGTTCGCGGACCTCGGCGCTCGGCCGCAGGTATGGGGCGCCCGGGAAGTCCTCGAGCCGGTTGCGGAAGATGTGCCCCAGGCTGCCCATGGCGATCACCTTGTCGAACGCCGCGCGCGGAAGGTTCGCGCCGCTCGGATCGAAGAAGCCCACGCCCTCGAAGGAGTTGGAAAACAGCCTCAGCAGGCGAGGGTCGCACACGGTGGCGACGCTGGCCGCCGCGGCCGCCAGGTCGGGGATCATGCTGGCGAACATGACCTGGTCGCCGATCCCCTGTTCGGCGACCAGCAGCACCTTGGCGCCCCTGACGTCGTCGATCCCCTGGCGCAGATCCAGGCGCTCGCGGACCTGCGGCGACACGGCGGCGGAGGAGGTGGCGATGAACAGCTCGTTGCGCCAGCGATATTCGAAGTCGCGCCAACCGCCCTCGAAGTCGCAGGTCAGCAGTCGGATGGCCGCGCGCTGATAGTAGGCCAGCTGATCTGCGGGCCGCAGGGCCACGGCCTGGTCGAGCAGGGCCAGCGCTTCGGTATATTGCCGGAGCGCGGCGCGGGCGATGGCGGTCTTGATCAGCGTTTCATAGGGCTCGGCCGACAGCTTGGCCGCCTCGCGATAGCTCTCCAGCGCCTCCTCGAAGCGGCCCAGGCCATAGAGCGCATCGCCGCGCATGATAAGGCCCTCGGCGTGCCGATCCCGCGCCAGGGCCTCGTCGGCGGCCGCCAGGGACTCCGCATGGCGCTCGACCAGGTTGAGGAGGATGCCCAGGTTCCGGACGGCGATCCGGTTCCGAGGATCGAGGCCGATCGCGGCCCGGTAGCAGCTCTCCGCCTCATCGAGCCGGTTCAGCGCCTTCAGCGCGGAGCCCCGGTTCACGAGCGCGTTCACGTGGTTCGGCGCGATCTGCAGCGCGCGGGCGAAGCTGGCTTCGGCGGCGTCTGCCCGGCCCAGGCCCAGTTGGACTATGCCGAGTTCGTGCGCGGCGCGCAGATTGCCCGTGTCCCGGCGAA
>NZ_JAQGIZ010000102.1 GCF_028290885.1 Phenylobacterium sp. | reverse complement strand
TGCCCGAGATCTCCGGCCTGGAGGTCACCAAATGGCTGAAGGAGGACGCGGAGCTGGCCGGAATCCCGGTGGTCGCCGTCACGGCCTTCGCCATGAAGGGCGACGAGGAACGCATCCGCGAGGGGGGCTGCGAGGCCTATATCTCCAAGCCGATCTCGGTCACCCACTTCCTCGACACCATCCGCCGCCTGATGGGTTGAGATCATGTCCGCGCGCATCCTGGTCGTGGACGACGTCGAGGCCAACGTCCGCTTGCTGCAGGCCAAGCTCGAGGCCGAGTACTACGAGGTGCTGACCGCGCCGGACGGGCCGACCGCCCTGGCGCTGGCCGCGGCCGAGAAGCCCGACATCGTATTGCTGGACGTGATGATGCCCGGCATGGACGGCTTCGCTGTCTGCCGCCGGCTGAAGGACGACGCGGAAACCCGCCACATCCCGGTGGTCCTGCTGACCGCGCTCGATGGCCGCGCCGACCGGGTCGCGGGGCTGGAGGCCGGCGCCGACGACTTCCTGACCAAGCCCATCGACGATGTTCTGCTGTTCGCCCGGGTGCGCAGCCTGACCCGCCTGAAATCGGTGATTGACGAGCTGCGCGACCGGGAGGCCTCGGGCCGCCGCATGGGCGTGATCGCGGGCGTCGCCTCGCGCCTGGGCGGAACCGGCGGCCGTATCCTGGTGGTCGACGACCACGAGCGCCAGGCCCAGCGGGTCTGCGCCGAGCTTTCCATCGAACACCGCCCGGTCTCCGAAACGACGCCTGAGAACGCTCTGATCGCCGCCCGCGGCCCCGTGGACCTGATCATCGTCAACGCCGCCGCCAAGGCCTTTGACGGCCTGCGTTTCGCCGCCCAGATCCGCTCCGACGAGGTGACCCGCAGCCTGCCGATCCTGGCCATCGTCGACTTCGACGATCGGACGCGGCTGGTGAAGGCGCTGGAGATCGGCGTCAACGACGTCCTGCCGCGCCCCATCGACCCGCAGGAGCTGGCCGCCCGGGTGAAGACCCAGATCCGCCGCAAGCGCTACACCGACTACCTGCGCGACAACCTCGACCAGTCGCTGGAGTTGGCGGTCACCGACCAGCTCACCGGCCTGCACAACCGCCGCTACATGGAAAGCCAGCTGGAGGCGCTGGTCCGCCGCGCGGTGGTGGGCGGCGGCGATCCGGTAGCGCTGCTGGTCATCGACATCGACCACTTCAAGAAGGTCAACGACGGCTTCGGCCACGCCGTGGGTGACGAAGTGCTGCGCGAGTTCGCCGTCAGGCTGGCCTCCAACGTCCGCGCCATGGACCTGCCGGTGCGCTTCGGCGGCGAGGAGTTCGTGGTGGTGATGCCGGAAACCGAGCTGGAGCACGCCCACCGCATCGCCGAGCGCATCCGCCTGCACGTCGCCGGCTCGCCGTTCCGGGTGATGGGCGGCGAGGAGCTGCTCACCGTCACCATCTCCATCGGCGTGGCCGCCAGCCTGCGCGGCGACGACGCCCCCGCCAAGCTGGTCCGCCGCGCCGACGAGGCCATGTACGAGGCCAAGGCCCGCGGCCGCAACCGGGTGATCGCGAAAGCGGCTTAGTTGCCTTCCCCCGGTACGGGGGAAATGTCGGCAATGGGCGAAGCCCGGCCGACAATGGGGGAAGTATCTTCTTTCCTTGACTTCCCCCATCGACCCTCCAGCCAAGTGGCTGTCGGGCCACTTCCCCCGTACCGGGGGAAGACCCCAGAAACGAAAAAAGCCCGACCTTTCGGCCGGGCGTTTTCGTTGCAGATCCTGAAGCTTACGAAGCCTACTTGATCTTGCCTTCGCGGAACTCGACGTGCTTGCGCACCACCGGGTCGTACTTCTTCAGGACCAGCTTGTCGGTCTTGGTGCGGGCGTTCTTCTTGGTGACGTAGAAGAAGCCGGTGTCCGCCGAGGAGTTCAGGCGGATCTTGATGGAGGCGGGCTTCGCCATGGCGGGTCCCTTAAAGCGAGAGAATGGGGCGGGGCCGGACGGACAAGCCGACGGCGGGTGTTCGAAGAGCCGCGGAAAATACGAATCCGCGGGCCAAAGTCAATGACTTCCGCCTCAGCCGCCCCCCTTCAGAGGTGGACGGGCCGCATGGCGCGGTCCTTGTAGCGCAGGAAGGGCTTGGGCCGGGCGGGGTCGTCCATCCGCAGCACCACCTCCTTGAGCATCGTCCGCGTGACGGTGGGCAGCGGCAGGCCCTGCGCTTCGTCGAAATCGACCCAGGCGATCTCTTCCAGCTCCCCGCAATCGGCCTGGCGCTCGAGGCTCAATAGCCGCTCGGCGTCGGCCAGCAGGAACCAGGTGTCGAAGCGCTTGCCGACGCTGGGCGGGGTGATGGCGCGCGCGACGATGTCCAGCGCCTCCAGGTCGGCCAGCGCGCCCTGCGCCACGAACTCGCGCCAGGGCCCCGCGGCGGGCCGTGCGGGTGCGGGGCGGGCGAGCAGCAGGCCGGTCTCTTCCCAGGTCTCGCGGATCGCCGCCAGCGCCAGCGCCCGCCCGCGTCCGGCCGGCAGGTAGGCGTCGAACAGCGCGCCGACCTCCGGCTTCATCTCGGTGGCGAAGGGGGCGTGGTAGTCCGCCCGGTCGATACGCCCGCCGGGGAACACCCAGCGGTCGGGCATGAAGCTGTGGCCGCCGTGCCGCCGGCCCATCAGGACGCGGGGCTTGGCCCCATCGCGCCGGACGATCATCACCGTCGCGGCGTTCTTGGGCCGCACGGCGCGCGCGCCGGGAATCCGCGGCGGCCCTTCGGGCTTACGGAATTCAGCGGGGACTTCGGTTTCACTCATCAAGCAACTGTATGGTCCCCCGCGCGGCCGAGGAAACCCTGACCTAGGGGAACCAGCGGCCTAGCGCCGCGCCCCGCCCTTCTTGCGTCCGTTGCGGATGTTGCGCGGACGGCCGGGCTGGCCGGCGCGCTGCGGTCCTTTGAAGCCACCCCCGGAGCTTCCAGGCCGCCGGTCGTTGCGGGTGCGCATGCCGAGCCGGGGCCGGGGGGCGTTGGGATCGGCCGCAGCGGGCTCGCTCAGCATCTCGAACAGCAGGCCGCCGGTGATCGGCGTGGCTTCGGCCAGCTTCACCCGCACCTGCATGCCGAGCGGCCAGCGCGCGCCGGTCCGCTCGCCCACGAGGGCGTGCGCCCGGTCGTCGTGGACGAAGTACTCGCCGCCCAGCTTCGACACCGGCACGAGGCCGTCGGCGCCGGTCTCGTTGAGCCGCACGAACAGGCCGAAGCGGGTGACGCCGGTGATGCGTCCGTCGAACTCCGCGCCGACGCGGTCGGACAGGAAGGCCGCCACATAGCGGTCGTTGGCGTCGCGCTCGGCGGCCATGGCGCGGCGTTCGGCGAAGGTGATGCTTTCGGCGGTGTCCTTCATCTTCGAGACGTCGCGGTCGCTGAGGCCGTCGGCGCCCAGGCCGAGCGCTGTGACCAGTCCGCGGTGCACGACCAGGTCGGCGTAGCGGCGGATCGGCGAGGTGAAGTGGGCGTACTTGGCCAGGTTCAGCCCGAAGTGGCCGATGTTCTCGGTGGAATAGATCGCCTGCATCTGGGTGCGTAGGACCACCTCGTTGACGATCTCCGCATTGGGCGTGTTGCGGGTCTCCTCCAGCAGCTTGTTGAAGCGGTCGGTGCGCGGCGCCTCGCCCTTCGACCAGGGGATACCCAGCGTCTGCAGGAAGTCGACCAGCGCCTGCATCTTCTCCGGGCTCGGCGTGTCGTGGATCCGGTAGATCAGCGGCGTCTTCTTCGCCTCCAGGGTCTCGGCGGCCGACACGTTCGCCTGGATCATCATCTCCTCGATCAGCTTGTGGGCTTCGAGCGCCGCGCGCGGCAGGATCGAGTCGACACGGCCCATCTCGTCGATGTGGATGCGGCGCTCGAGGCTCTCGATGGCCAGCGGCGAGCGAGCGTCGCGGCCCTTCTTCAGCACCGCGAAGGCCGCCCATAGCGGGCGGATGATGGTCTTGGCGATCGGCCCGGTCTTGTCGTCTGTCCGGCCGTCGGCGGCCGCCTGGGCCTGCTCATAGGAAAGCTTGGCCGCCGAGCGCATCAGGCCGCGGACGAACCTGTGGCTGCGCTTGCGCCCATCGGCGCCGAAGACCATGCGCACCGCCATGCAGGCGCGGTTCTCGCCTTCGCGGAGGCTGCAGAGGCCGTTGGACAGCACCTCCGGCAGCATCGGCTCGACGCGGTCGGGGAAGTAGACGCTGTTGGCCTTCTCGCGGGCGGTCTCGTCGAGCGCCGAGCCCGGGCGCACATAGGCCGCGACGTCGGCGATGGCCACCCAGACGATCCAGCCGCCGGGATTCTTTGGGTCGTCGTCGGGCTGCGCAAAGACCGCATCGTCGTGGTCGCGGGCGTCGGCCGGGTCGATGGTGATGAAGGGGATGTCGCGCAGGTTCTCGCGGCCGGCCAGGGTCGGCGGCTGGGCGGCCGCGGCTTCGGCCTCTGCGGCGGCGGAGAAGCCAGTCGGGATGCCGTGGGCGTGGATGGCGATCAGCGAGGCGGCGCGGGGCTCGTCCTCGCGGCCGATGACCTCCAGCAGCTTGCCGCGCTTGGGGCCGTAGCGGGTCTCGGCGGTGGTCGCCTGGGCCAGCACCAGGTCCCCGTCGCGCAGCTCCTGGGCCTGCGGGTCGGTGAGCAGCAGGCTCTCCTTGGAGCGCCGGTCGACGGGCTCCACGCGCACCTCGCGGCGGGCCTTGCGGATCACGCCCAGCACCCGCTGCGCGCCGGCGCCCAGCGACTTGATCAGCCGGGCCTCGTACTGGCCGTTTTCCAGCTTGGCGAAGCGCACCAGCAGCCGGTCGCCCATGCCGGGCGCGGGGCCGACGTCGCCCTTGCGGGCCGGCGCAAGGGGCACGAGCGGGGCGTCCTCGCCCTTGGTCAGCCGGACCAGCAGCTCGCCGTCCGGATCGCGCTCGACGACGTCGACCACGCCGACCTCGGGCAGGGCGCCGGCTTCGGCGAAGCCGCGGCGGCCTCTGCGGCCCAGCGTGCCGTCGGCTTCCATGGATTGCAGCATCGAGCGGAGCGCGCGGCGCTCCTCGCCCTTCAGGGCGAAGGCCTTGGCGATGGCGGCCTTGTCGGTCTCTCCGCTGTCGCGGATGTATTTCAGGAGGGTGTCCCGGTCGGGCAGACCCTTCGGAATGCGCGCCGTCCGGGGCGCGTGGGAATGGGGTGGCTTAGGTTTAGACATACGGGGTGCTTAGCACCTTTCAGGGGTGTTCTTGAGTATTGGGTGAGGGGGCGCGCGAAACCCGGCTGCGCCCGCGGAATTTGCGGATTGGCGGCCTCTTCGCAGCCTGTTCGGCAGCGATGCGCAGGGCTCATATAGGCGCTCGCGGTTAAGATTGCACGCCCGGCGGATGAGCTCGCCGCTCGGATCAGCGCTAAGGTGGCGTCAGGAGGACCGCCCATGCTCAGTGGAACCCATCGTTTCCCCCGTCAAGACGAGGTGGTCTATGGCCGTCCCGCCGTCGAGGTGCTGAAGGAGCTGGCGGCGTCCTACGGCGTTCGCCGGCTGCTGATCACCACCACGGCTTCGCTCGCCGACGGGGTCGCGGCGCAGACCGCGGCCGATCTGGGCGACCTCTGCGTCGGCGTCTTTTCGGGGATCAGCGCACACTCGCCGCGCGAGGCCGTGATCGCCGGCGCGGCCGAGGCCCGGCGGCTCGAGGCGGACCTGCTGGTGGCCGTGGGCGGCGGCTCGGCGATCGACGCCACCAAGGTCATGCAGATCTGCCTGTGGGCGGGCCTCACGAAGCCTGAGGAGCTCGACGCCTACCGCGCCGGCCAGGGACCTGACCGGGTGCGGGTCGCCGACCTTGCGGCCGGGGTGCGGATGGTCGCCGTGCCGACCACGCTCTCCGCCGCCGAGTTCACACCGTTCGCCGGCGTCACCGACACCGGCAAGCACGCCAAGGAGGGCTTCGGCCACGCGCTGCTCGCGCCGCGCGCGGTGATCCTCGATCCGGCGATGACGCTCGCAACCCCGCCGCAGCTGTTCTTCTCGACCGGCCTCAAAGCCGTCGACCACGCGGTCGAGCAGCTCTGCAATCCCATCCGGACGCCCTACGCCGACGCCCTGGCCGAGGACGGTCTGCGGCGCCTGGCGCGCGGGCTCGCCGCCGCCAACGCAAGGCCGGCCGACCTCGACGCGCGGCAGGAGTGCCAGTTCGGCATGTGGCTGGCGATGAGCGGCGCCGGCGCGGGGCGGGGGCTCGGCGCCAGCCATGCCATCGGCCACACCCTGGGCGGCAGCTACGGCGTGCCGCACGGAATCACCTCGTGCGTCATGCTGTGGGCGGTGCTGAAGTGGAACGAGGGTGTGGGCGCCGATCGCCAGGCCCTGGTCAGCGAGCTGATGGGCGCGAAGGGCACACCGGCCTCCCAGGCCGTGAAGCAGCTCGCCGCGGGCCTTGGTCTGCCCACCGACCTCGCCAGTGTCGGCATCCGGCCGGACCAGTTCCAGGCCATCGCCGAGCACACCATGCATGACGCCGGCGTCCGCGCGAACCCGCGGCCGATCACCGGCCCGCGGGATATCGTGGAGATCCTCGAGATCGCGCGGGGATGAGCGGTGGTGGGGTGGGCTAAGCCGAGGCCTTAGCCTTCTTGGCCGCCGGCTTCTTCTTCGCCACAGCCTTCTTCTTCGCCGGCGCTTTCGCGGCCGCCGCCTTCGGAGCCGCCTTGGCCGCCCGCGCGGGCTTGCGCTTGCCGCCGCCGGAGGGTTTCGCCGCCCGCTCGGCCAGCAGGGCCACCGCCTGCTCCAGGGTCACCGTCTGGGGATCGGCCCCGCGCGGCACGTTGGCGTTGGTCGCACCGTGCTTGATGTACGGGCCGTAGCGGCCGGATAGCACCCGCACCGGCGCGCCGTCGGCCGGGTGGGCGCCGAGGTCCTTCAGCGCCGCAGCCTCGCCGCGGCGGCCCGGGCCCCCGGCGCGTTTCTCGGCCAGCAGCACCACCGCGCGGTTGAGGCCTACGTCGAACACCTCGTCGGCGCCGGTGAGGTTGGCGTAGGTTCCGTTGTGCTGCACGAACGGCCCATAGCGGCCGATGCTGGCGGTGATCGGCTGGCTGTCCTCGGGATGCAGCCCCACCTCGCGCGGCAGGCGCAGCAGCCTGAGGCCCTTCTCCAGGTCCATGTCCGGGGCCGACCAGCCCTTGGGCAGGCTGGACCGCTTGGGCTTCTCGCCCTCGCCCAGCTGCACATAGGCGCCGAAGCGGCCGGACTTCAGGAAGACGGTCATGCCGGTGTCCGGGTCGACGCCAAGCGCGCGGTCGCCCGAGGCCTGCTCGCCCTCCTCGGCCTGGCCGATCGGGCGGGTGTAGCGGCACTCCGGATAGTTCGAGCAGCCGACGAAGGGTCCGAAGCGGCTGGTCTTCATGCTCAGCCGCCCCGTTCCGCAGGTGGGACAGACGCGCACGTCCGAGCCGTCGGCCTTGGGCGGGTAGAGGAACGGCGCGAGGGCCTCGTCCAGGGTGTCGAGCACCGAGCGCGTGGTCAGACCCAGGATCTCCTCGGTCTTCGGATGGAACTCCTTCCAGAATTCCCGCAACAGCACCTTCCAGTCGAGGTCGCCCGCCGAGACCTTGTCGAGCTTCTCTTCGAGGTCGGCGGTGAAGTCGTATTCGACATACCGGAGGAAGAACTTCTCGAGGAAGATCGTGACCAGGCGGCCCTTGTCCTACGGAATGAAGCGTTTCTTGTCCATGCGGACGTATTCGCGGTCGCGCAGCACGGTCAGCACGGAGGCGTATGTCGAGGGCCGGCCGATGCCGAGATCATCCATCTTATTGACCAGGCTGGCTTCGGAATACCGCGGCGGCGGTTCGGTGAAGTGCTGGTCGGAACGGG
>NZ_JAQGIZ010000100.1 GCF_028290885.1 Phenylobacterium sp. | reverse complement strand
GCGGCCTTCACCACCACCGGCCAGACGGCGCTGCGGCTGGCCCGCGAGCGCCCGCTGCAGCCGACGCTGGGTCTCACGCCCAGCGTCGACACCGCCCGCAAGCTGGCGCTGGCCTGGGGCGTCGAGCCGCGCGTGGTGCCCGAACTTTTCGATCCTGAGGAACTGGCCCGCGTCGCCGTCGAACAGGCTGTGCTGGCCGGCCTCGCCGCGCCCGGCCAGCGGGTGCTGATCCTCGCCGGCTTGCCCATGGGCTCCCCGGGCGCCGCCAACATCCTGCGCATCGCCCACGCTCCGCCCCGCTAATCCGCGCCGAACAGGCGGATCGGGGTTTTCGGCCGGCCCTTTGCGGTCACGGCGACCCGGTCGCCCATGTTTTCGAACCGCAGGTCGAGTTTCTCGTCGCCCACACGCAGGCCCTCGACCCACAGCCGGTCGATGCCGATCGGCAGGCGCGGGTCGACGATGGCCACCTCGCCGGCCAGGCCGTCGACGGTGAGCCCCAGGCAGGCCTGCAGCAGCATGAACACCGAACCGGCCGCCCAGGCCTGCGGCAGGCAGGCCACCGGATAGCCCACGGGGCGCTCCCCGGCGAAGCGCGGGAAGCCGCAGAACAGCTCCGGCAGGCGCATGTCGAAGCTCGCCGCGGCCTCGAACAGCTCCGAGGTGAGCCGCACGACGCCGTCGCGCTCGCCATAGCGGGAAAGCCCCATGGCGCAGATCGCCGTGTCGTGCGGCCACACCGAACCGTTGTGGTAGGACATCGGATTGAACCGGGCCTCGCCATGCGCCAGCGTGCGCACGCCCCATCCCGAGTTGAACCCCGGCGACAGCAGCTGGCGGGCGGTCTGCATGGCCCGCCCGGGCTCCGGCAGGCCGGAGAACAGCAGGTGGCCCGGATTGGAGCCGCGGACCTGGCAGAGCTCGCCCGCCCCGTCGATGGCGATGCCGTAGAAGCCCTTGTCCGGCATCCAGAACCGCCGCTCGACGGCTTCGCGGATCTGCTCGGCGCGCGCTTCCCACCGCGCGGCGGCGGCGAGGTCCTCCCGCAGCCGGGCGAAGCGGGCCATGGCGCGGTAAGCGGCGAAGGCGTAGCCCTGCACCTCGACGAGCGCGATCGGTCCCTCCGGAAAGCGCCCGTCGGCGTGGAAGATGGAATCGTGGCTGTCCTTCCAGCCCTGGTTGGCCAGCCCCCCCGCCGCGCCGCGCGAATAGTCGATCAGGCCGTCGCCGTCGGTGTCGCCGAACTGCTCCATCCACTGGACCGCGCGCTCCAGCGTCGGCCACAGATGGTCGATCAGGGCCAGGTCGCCGGTGCGTTCGGCATAGGCCCCGGCCAGCGCCACATAGAGCGGCGTGGTGTCGACGCCGCCGTAGTAGCGCCCGAACGGCACCTCGCCCAGGGCGGCCATCTCGCCCTTGCGGGTCTCGTGCATGATCTTGCCCGGCGCGGAGTCGCGGAAGGCCGAGATCTCGTCGGCCTGGTGCGCCGCCAGATAGGTGAGCACGCCCTTGGCCAGAGATGGCTCGAACCACAGGATCTGCCAGGCGGTGATGATCGCGTCGCGGCCGAAGGCGGTCGAGAACCAGGGGATGCCGGCATAGGGATAGGGTCCGGTCTCCATCTGGGTGGTCAGGAGCGCCAGGTCGGCGCGGGACTTCGCCAGCCAGTCGTTGAACAGCCGTCCCGAGCTTCTCAGCCGCGCGCCGTGCCGTACACGCCCGCGCATGTCGACCTCCGCGCGCGCCGCTGCGGCGCGAAACCGCTCGCGGGTCGGCGCGGGCCCGGCGTGCAGGCCGATTTCCAGGTAGAGCTCGAGCCGCCCTTCCGGCCGCATCGGGTACATGTACTCGGCGCTGTGCTCCCTGAGCCGCCCGGGAGGGTCGGAAAACGCGATCACGCTGGCGCGCTCGACGCCGTCGAGCCCGCAATAGCTGAACCTCACGGAGCGGCCGTCGAGCTCGGGCGGATCGAGCCGGCCGCGCGCCTTTCGCCGCATGCCGCGGACCTCGAACATGTCGCGGAAGTCGGCGCCGAACTCGATGGTCAGCGGGATGATGACCTCGTCGCGGCTGTAGTTGACCAGCGTGATCCGCTCGTAGAGCCGCTCCTCCCAGAGGAAGCGCTTGCGCTCGATGTGCAGCACGCCAGGCGGCGCCACCGGCCCGCCCGGCGCCGGCAGGTTCTGGTTGGCGCTATGCGAGGTGAAGAAGACGTTGTCCTGGGCGATGGCGGCCGACAGCAGGGACGGCAGGTGCGAACCCAGCAGCAGGCGAAAGCGCGACAGGATCCGGGTGTCGTTGTGGAACAGGCCGTCGCCGAGGCCGATAATGTCCCCGAAGCCGTCCGCGACGATGAAGGTGTCCCTGTCCTTCAGGGCATAGAGCCGCGAGGGAACCCGCGGCTCTCCGGTTTCGCCAAGCTCTATCGGAGCGTCCAGGGCGGGCGCGAGGTCGTCCATGCGCCCTTCTTACTCCGCGACGGCCAAATGCGCGCCCAGTGGATCGGCGGCGACCAGCCGGCCGTAGAGCTCGAGATAGCGGCGGGCCATGGCTTTTGCGGAGAAGCGGGCTTCGAACCGGCTGCGGATGGTCTCACGATCCAGCTGCGCGATACGGCCTACGGCGCTGACGGCTTCGTCCTCGTCCTCGACGATGAATCCGGTGACGCCGTGTTCGACAATTTCCCGGACCGATCCGCGCGCGTAGGCGATCACCGGCGTCCCGCAGGCCATCGCCTCGATCACCACCAGGCCGAACGGCTCGGGCCAGTCGATCGGGAACAGCAGGGCTTCGGCGCCGCCGAGGAATTCGGATTTGTCCCGATCGCCGATCTCGCCGATGAATTCGATCAGCGGGTCGTCCAGCAGCGGCGCCACGACATCCTCGAAATAGGCCTGGTCAACGCGGTCCACCTTGGCGGCGATCTTCAGCGGCAGGCCGACGCGCTTGGCGATGGCGATCGCCCGATCCGGCCCCTTCTCCGGCGAAATCCGGCCCAGGAAGGCCAGGTATCCGTCGGGGCGGGGGCTGAACCGGAAAAGGCTCGTCTGCACCCCGTGGTGCACGGTCGCGGCCCAGTTGGCCTGCGGCAGGGGGCGGCGCTGGTCGTCGCTGATCGACACCAGCGGGAACTGCCGCCATCGCGAATAGACCTCCGGCAGGTCTTTCAGGTCGAGCCGTCCGTGCAGGGTGGTGACCGTGTTCGCCGCCAGATCCTCGAACATCGGGAAGTGCATGATGTCGGTGTGGAAGTGGATGATGTCGAACTCACGCGCCCGCCCCCGGACCTGGGCGAGCTGGGTCAGGTGCGCGGCGAGGTCCGACTTCAGCGGCGCCGGGTCCAGCCGGATGGCCTGGTCGCGCACCGGCGCCAGGCGCGCCAGCGTGCGGGCGTCCGCGCTGGCGAACAGGGTGACGTCGTGGCCAAGCTGCACGAGCGCGTCGGTGAGGTTCGCCACCACCCGCTCGGTGCCCCCATAGAGCCGCGGCGGCACAGCTTCGTACAGCGGCGCGACTTGCGCGATCCTCATCGTCGTAGACCCTCTCACCCTTGACGGGACGCCCTCCCGTTGCGGTCAGCCCGCATCCGGCAATCGGGTGAATCGATGGATGGTTCCCGCCGTGCGACGAAAAGTGATAGCCGACCCCACGGGGCAGCCGAGGTTGTCCCGCCGCGTTATGGATGAAGCCAAAATGCTCGAAACCTACGCAAGTTCATCGGCTCTGGCGCAGGCCTGCGCCGAGGCCGTGGCGAGCCAGCTCGCCGAGGGGCTCGCCGCGCGCGGCCGGGCGTCGCTGGTGGCCACCGGCGGCCGCTCGCCCGGGCCGGTCTACGACCTCCTGCACGACGCGCCGCTCGACTGGGCGCATGTGGCGGTGACGCTTTCGGACGAGCGGCAGGTGGACGCGGATTCGCCCGACTCCAACGCCCGGCTGCTGCGCGAGCGGCTGTTCCGGGGCCCCGCGGCCAAGGCGCAGTTCCTGCCGCTCACCGACTATGCGGAACCGGCGCTCCGGAAGCTAATGCCGTTCGACGCGGTGATGCTGGGGATGGGCGAGGACGGCCACATCGCCTCGCTGATCCCGGGCAGTCCGGTGATGGCGCAGGCCTTGGACCCGGACGGCCAGGCGCTGATCGCGGAGTCCCCGGAGGGCTTCGGCTCGCCCCCCGTGGCGCGGATCACGCTCACCTTGGCGGCGTTGTTACAGAGCCGCGCCATCTTCCTCTTGATCGCCGGTGAGGCTAAGCGGCAGGTGATTGCGCGCGCTGAGGCCGGCGAAGACCTGCCCGTCCGAGCGATCCTCAGCCAGGACCGGGTCCCGGTCCGTGTTCTTTGGACGCCGAACCTTTAAGGAAACCGAGCATGCATCCGGTCACGGCGGAAGTCACCGAACGGATCGTCGAGCGCAGCAGGGAGTCCCGCGCGGACTACCTGGCGCACGTCGAGGCCGCCCGCCACGCCGGCCCCGGCCGGGCCAAGCTCTCCTGCGCCAACTGGGCCCACGCCTTCGCCGCCGAGAGCGACGCCGACAAGCGGCGCATGCGCGACCCGACCGCGCCCAACGTGGCCATCGTTTCGGCCTACAACGATATGCTCTCGGCCCACCAGCCGCTGGAGCGCTTCCCGGAGATCATCAAGCAGGCCGCGCACGAGATCGGCGCCACGGCCCAGTACGCCGGCGGCGTGCCGGCCATGTGCGATGGGGTGACGCAAGGCCGGCCGGGCATGGAGCTGTCGCTGTTCTCGCGCGACGTGATCGCCATGGCCACGGCGGTGGCGCTGACCCATGACGCCTTCGACGCCGCCCTGATGCTGGGCGTCTGCGACAAGATCGTGCCGGGGCTGACCATGGGCGCGCTGGCCTTCGGCCACCTGCCGGTGATCTTCGTGCCGGGCGGCCCGATGACCTCGGGCGTCTCCAACGCCCAGAAAGCGAGGGTCCGGGCGCTCTACGCCGAGGGCAAGGCGACGCGGGAGGAGCTGCTGGATTCGGAGATGGCCTCCTACCACGGCCCCGGCACCTGCACCTTCTACGGCACCGCCAATTCCAACCAGATGATGATGGAGCTTACTGGTCTGCATCTGCCGGGCTCGGCCTTCGTGCACCCCAACACGCCGCTGCGCGACGCCCTGGTGGCCGGCGCGACGAAGCGGGCGGTGGAGATCCGCGACGGCTCCAACGCCTATACGCCGATGGCCCAGGTGGTCGACGCCAAGAGCCTGGTGAACGCCTTGGCAGGCCTGCTGGCCACCGGCGGCTCGACCAACCACACCCTGCACCTGATCGCCATGGGCCGCGCCGCGGGGATCCAGATCAGCTGGGAGGATTTCGACGACCTCAGCCGCGTCACGCCGCTGATCGCCAAGGTCTATCCGAACGGCTCAGAGGACGTGAACGCCTTCCATGCGGCCGGCGGCATGGCCTTCGTGGTGCGCCAGCTGCTGGACGCGGGCCTCGCCCACGACGACGTCATGACCGTCGCCGGCTCGGGCCTGCGCCGCTACCAGACCGAGCCCTTCCTCGACGGCGGCAAGCTGGTCTGGCGCGAAGGGACCGCGGTCTCGCTCAATCCCGACATCCTGCGGCCGGTGGACGATCCGTTCCAGGCCGAGGGCGGCCTGCGCCTGATGAGCGGGCCGCTGGGCCGCGCGGTGATGAAGACCTCGGCGGTGAAGCCGGAGCATCTGGTGATCGAGGCGCCGGCGGTGGTGTTCGAGGACCAGGAGGAGCTGCAGGCCGCCTATCACCGCGGCGAGCTGAACAAGGACTTCGTCGCCGTCGTGCGCTTCCAGGGGCCCAGGGCCAACGGCATGCCGGAACTGCACAACCTGACCCCGCCGCTGGGCGTGCTGCTGGACAAGGGGTTCAAGGTGGCGCTGGTCACCGACGGGCGCATGTCGGGCGCCTCGGGCAAGGTCCCGGCCGCGATCCACGTCTCGCCCGAGATCGTGGCCGGCGGCCCGCTCGGCCTGGTGCGCGACGGCGACATCATCCGCCTCGAC
>NZ_JAQGIZ010000082.1 GCF_028290885.1 Phenylobacterium sp. | reverse complement strand
ATGCGCCTGGCCGACGCCGGCATCGGCGAGCTGCAGCGCTACGTCGACACCCTGATCGTCATCCCCAACCAGAACCTGTTCCGCGTCGCCAACGAGCGGACCACCTTCGCCGAAGCCTTCGGCATGGCCGACCAGGTGCTGCACTCGGGCGTGCGCTCGATCACCGACCTGATGGTGCTGCCCGGCCTGATCAACCTCGACTTCGCCGACGTCCGCACGGTGATGACCGAGATGGGCAAGGCGATGATGGGCACCGGCGAGGCGGGCGGCGACGACCGCGCCTTGATGGCCGCCCAGAACGCCATACAGAACCCGCTGCTCGACGAGGTTTCGCTGAAGGGCGCCAAGGCCGTGCTGGTCAACGTCACCGGCGGCCTCGACATGACCCTGCTGGAAGTCGACGAGGCGGCCAACGCCATCTCCGAGCAGGTCGACCCGGAAGCCAATATCATCTTCGGCGCGGCCTTCGACCCGTCGCTGGACGGCATGATCCGCGTCTCAGTGGTCGCCACCGGGATGGACGGCGCCTCGATCGCCGCCATCGAGCCGAAGCTCGAGCGCCGGCCGATGACCGCCCCGCCGCTGCGCGTGTCCGATGCCCGCACCACGGCGTCCGAGCCCGCCGAGGCGCCGGCCTACGCCGGGCCCGAGCCGATTCGCCAGCCCGAGCCGGCTCTGGCCGCCGAGGCGGCCGAGGAAGAGCAGCCCGACCTGTATGCCGCACCGGCGGCCGCCCAGGCTGGGGCGCAACCGCTGGTTATCCAGCCGGTGGTCCGCATCGTCGATCCCGCGGTCGCCGAGGCCGGGGACGAGCCGCTGTTCGCGCAGCCGGCCTACGAGGAGCGCCGCCCGCGCGGGGGATTCCTCAGCATCTTCGGCAGCCGCCCGCGCTACGACGCGCCACAGCCGATCGCCCCGCCGGCGCGTCCGATGCCGAGCCGCGGCGGCGCGTTGCCAGCCGAGGCCGCCGCGCCCGAAGAAGAGGCCCAGCACGGCGAGGACCTGGAAATCCCGTCCTTCCTGCGCCGCCTCGCCAACTAACTGTTCTCACTTAGTGTTTCTATTTCGCCGCAGGGGTCCGCAGGACCCCTGCGGCGCTGTGTCTTGGCAAGGCTCCGTTAACCCTCCGGATACCGAAACATTGCGAAACAGGGATTGTTTTGCTGCGTCGCACCAACAGCCTTAACCGGCAGGTGGGCGCTCCCCGGTGATCGGCGCCGGCGATCCAGTTCAGGGAAGGTCCCACGGTGGCGGCAGACGGTTTCCAGAGCGGGGCTTTCCAACATACCGTCAAGGCGCCGGCGCTGTTCGCGGGCGTGGGCGTGCACACCGGCGAGTACACGCAGGTCGCCGTGCGGCCCGCGGCGCCGGACGCGGGGATCGTCTTCGTCCGCATCGACATCACCGACCGCGACAACCGGGTTCCGGCCGCGCCTGAGTCGGTCTGCAAGACCCAGCTGGGCACGGTGATCGGCAACGCCGCCGGCGTCACCGTCGCCACCATCGAGCACCTGATGGCCGCGCTGCTCATGTCGGGCATCGACAACGCGGTGGTGGAGCTCGACGGGCCGGAGATGCCGATCATGGACGGCTCCTCCTGGCCGTTCCTGAAGATCCTCGACCGCGCCGGGCGCCGTCCGCAAGCCGCCGCCCGCCGGTTCATCGAGATTCTGGAGACCGTCGAGGTGGTCGACGGCGACAAGCGCGCCGCCCTGAAGCCGGCGATGCGCTTCGAGGTGGCCTTCGCCATCGAGTTCCCGACAGCGGTGATCGGCCGCCAGGAAATCGACATGCCGATGGACGAGGCGGTGTTCCGCCACGAGCTGGCCGACTGCCGCACCTTCGGCTTCCTGCATGAGGTCGAGGCCCTGCGCGCCATTGGCCTGGCGCGCGGCGGCACGCTGGAGAACTGCGTGGTGATCGAGGGCGACCGGGTGCTGAACCCCGAGGGCCTGCGCCGCCCCGACGAGTTCGTCCGCCACAAGGCGCTGGACGCCATCGGTGACCTCTATGTCCTGGGCGCGCCGATTCTTGGCCGCTTCGAGGGCGAGCTGGCCGGCCACGGCATCAACAATCAGTTGGTCCGCGCGCTCGCCGCGCGGCCCGACGCCTGGCGCATCCGCACCTTCGCTGACGAAATCGCCGTCGCAGTCTGAGTTTCCATTCCCGCGTAGCGGGAGAGGGGAACCACTCGCCCCCCGGGACCGACCGTAGGTCGGCCCGAGGACAGGCTCCAAGCGAGTGGTGGAGAGGGCAAGCCTCAGGCGCCGCGGTTGCCGCTTGCCCTTCCCACGGTCTGCTCTTCGTGTGGCCGGTCTCCCCTTCCCATGAATGGGAAGGGAAGGCGTTCACGGGGGAAGATAAGGATGCGACCGCGCTTTCGGTTGCTCTGACCGCCCCCTGGTGTAGAAGCGATTTCTCGCGTGGGGGCGCGCGTCTGGTCCTTTGAGGTGAAGGTGTCCTTGCTTCGCAATTCGTGGGCTCGCCCTGCACTCGTCGCCGTCTTTTGCGCCCTCGCGGTCGCCGCTTGTTCAGGGACCAAAAAGCCCAAGACCCGGCTGGCCTATGAGGAGCGCCCGGTCGAACTGCTCTACTCCACCGGCGCCGACCGCATGGACAAGCACCTGTGGAGCCAGGCGGTCGACTACTTCCAGGAAGTGGAGCGCCAGCACCCCTATTCGGAGTGGTCGCGCCGCGCGATCCTGATGCAGGCCTTCGCCCACTATCAGGCCAACAACTATTCCGAAGCGATCGGCGACGCCGACCGCTTCATCTCCCTCTATCCGGGCAACCCGGCCGCGGCCTACGCCCACTATCTGAAGGCCGTCTGCTACTTCGAGCAGATCGTCGACGTCGGCCGCGACCAGGCCGCCACCGGGCAGGCGCTCGACAACCTGCGCGAGGTCACCACCCGCTATCCGCGGACCGAATACGCCCTCGACGCGCGGTTGAAGATCGACATGGTCAACGACCAGCTGGCCGGCAAGGAAATGACCATCGGCCGCTGGTACCTGCGCCAGAACGACACCCTGGCCGCCATTGGCCGCTTCAAGACCGTCGTCGACCGCTACCAGACCACCAGCCATGCGCCCGAGGCGCTCTACCGCCTGGTGGAGGCCTATCTGACGCTCGGCCTGCTCGACGAGGCCAAGAAGGACGGCGCGGTGCTGGGCTACAACTACCCGGGGGACGCCTGGTACGAGGACGCCTACAAGCTGCTCACCTCCAAGGGCCTGCGCCCGGCGGTGATCCCGGCGGTCAGCGCCAGGCGCAGCGTGTTCCACGTCGTGCCCATGACCAAGGACAAGTCGCGCACCGCCCAGCCGCCCGCCGGGCTGCAGACGACCGCCGCGGTCATGTCCACGGCCCAGACCGCCAAGTCGGACACGCCCGCCGCCGCCGAGGCTCAGCCGGACACCTCGAACGACACGCCCAAGAAGAAGAAAAAGCGCAGCATTTTCCACATCCCCTTCACCAAGGATAAGTCGGACGACACCGGCGCGGACCCCGATCCGACGCCCATCCCTACGAAGTAGGTTTCGCCGCCTGGAAGGCGTGACCCGGCCGCCGGTTGGCAATGAGAACAAAAAGTGATCAACTGTGGCGCGGTGGCGCTTCCGTCCGCCGTTGATTCCCGGCCATCCTCACCGCCATGCTGATCGGACTGTGGATCCGCGACGTCGTGCTGATCGAGGCCCTGGACCTCTCCATCGGGCCGGGCCTCACCGTGCTGACCGGCGAGACCGGGGCGGGCAAGTCGATCATCCTCGACGCACTGGGCCTGGCGGTCGGCGCCCGCGCCGAGGCAGGCCTCGTGCGGCGCGGCGCAGCGCAGGCGGCGGCCTCGGCGGTGTTCGCGCCGGCGCCCACCCATCCGGTCTGGGACCTGCTGGAGGAGAAGGGGCTGTCCTACGCCCGCGACGAGGACCTGGTCCTGCGCCGCACGCTCTCGGCCGACGGGCGCAGCCGCGCCTTCGTCAACGACCAGGCGACCGGCGTCGGCGTGCTGAAGGAGGTCGGCGAGGCGCTGCTGGAGGTGCACGGCCAGCACGAAACCGTGGGCCTGCTCGACGCCCGCACCCACAGGCCCATGCTCGACGCCTTCGGCGGCCTGGAGGCGCAGGGAAGGGCGACCGCAGAGCGCTGGCGGGGCTGGCGCGAGGCGCAAGGGCAGGTCGAGGCGCTACGCACCGAGGTGGCCCGCGCCGCCGCCGAGACCGAGGAGCTGACCCTGCGCCTGGCCGAGCTCGACCGCCTCGATCCGCGCGAGGGCGAGGAGACCGAGCTGGCCGAGGAGCGCGCCATCCTCGGCGCCTCGGAAAAGGCGCTGGCCGACATCGCCGGGGCCCGCGAGGTGTTCGATGGGCTCTCGGCCCGGATGGCCGGAGCCGTGCGCGGGCTCGATCGCGCGCGGGAACGGGCATTGCTCGCGGGTGCGGCGGAGGCGGGGACGGCGGTGAAGCGCCTGACCGAGGCCTCGGCGGCGCTGGACCGGGTGCTGATCGAGGCCGGCGAGGCGGAAGCCGCGGTGGACGCCGCCGCCGAGGCCTTCGACTTCGAGCCCGACCGCCTGGAAAGGGCCGAGGAACGGCTGTTCGACCTGCGCGGTCTGGCCCGCAAGCTGCAGGTCAGCGTCGAGGCGCTACCGACGCTGCGCGCCCGCTTCGCCGAGCGCCTGCGGGCCGTGGAAAGCTCCGAAGACGCCCTGAAGGCTGCCGAGGCTGCGCTGGAGGCCGCACGCGAGGCCTACCTAGCCGAGGCCGGCCGGCTCAGCGCCGCGCGGGCCGCGGCCGGCGGGCGGCTGGCCGACGCGGTGATGGCCGAGCTCGCCCCCCTCAAGCTCGACAAGGCCCGCTTCCGAGTGGCCGTCGCGGCCCTGCCGGAGGACAAGGCCGGGCCAACCGGCCTCGACCGCGTCGCCTTCGAGATCTCCACCAACCCCGGGGCGCCGTTTGGAGACCTGGGGGCCATCGCCTCGGGCGGCGAACTGGCCCGCTTCGCCCTGGCGCTCAAGGCCGCCCTGGCCGGCCGCGGCTCGGGCCCCCAGCCGCTGATGATCTTCGACGAGGTCGACCAGGGCGTGGGCGGCGCGGTCGCCGACGCGGTCGGCCTGCGCCTCAAGCGCCTCGCCGCGGAAGCCCAGGTGCTGGTGGTCACCCACTCGCCGCAGGTCGCCGCCCGCGCCGAAGCCCACTGGCGCATCGCCAAGGCCGGGGAGGGCGAGCGCGTCCGCACCGCCGTCGAAGTGCTCTCCGCCTCCGACCGCGAGGAAGAGATCGCCCGCATGCTCGCCGGCGCCGAGATCACCGATGCGGCGCGGGCCGCGGCCAGGGCGCTGATCAAGGCGTAGCGCTTCTTTTCCCTCCCCTTTATGGGGAGGGTGGCTGGAGCCCCCGGGTCCGGCTAATGCCGGCCCGAGGATAAACTCCGCAATGGACAGACGGGTGGGGAAGTGAGGGTCAAGATCGGCATTGGGAGCTTGGACGCGACTTCCCCAGCCCGGCCGGCTGGCGCCGGCTCGACCCTCCCCATGAAGGGGAGGGAAAAGTGACCGACGTCGCCCACCTCACTGAAGCCGACGCGCTCGACGAGCTGACGCGGCTCGCCGACGAGATCGCCGCGCACGACAGCCGCTATTACCGCGAGGACGCGCCGACGATCTCCGACGCGGACTACGACGCCCTGAAACGGCGCAACTCGGAGATCGAGGCGCGCTTCCCGCACCTGGTCCGTGAGAACTCCCCGAGCCTGCGCGTCGGCGCGGCGCGCTCGGAGCAGTTCGCGCCGGTCGAGCATGGCGTGCCCATGCTCAGCCTCGACAACGCCTTCTCCGACGAGGACGCCGCCGAGTTCGACGCACGCGTGCGCCGGTTCCTGCGGCTGGGCGAGGAGCCGGTGGCCTACACGGCCGAGCCGAAGATCGACGGCCTCTCATGTTCGATCCGCTACGAGAACGGTGTCCTGGTCCAGGCCGCCACGCGCGGCGACGGCCGGATCGGCGAGGACGTCACCGCCAACGTCCGCACCATCGGCGAGATCCCCAAGCGGCTGGCAGGCTCCGGCTGGCCGAAGGTCATCGAGGTGCGGGGCGAGGTCTACCTCGGCCATGACGAGTTCACCGCCATGAACGCTGCGGCCGAGGCGGCTACCCAGCGGACCTACGCCAACCCGCGCAACGCCGCGGCGGGCTCGCTGCGCCAGATCGACCCGAAAGTCACCGCCACCCGGCCTCTGCGCTTCTTCGCCTATGCCTGGGGTCTGATCAGTGGGCCGTTCGCCGAGACCCAGTGGGACGCCCTGCAGGCGCTGAAGGCCTGGGGGTTCCAGATCACCCCGCAGTCGCGCCGCGTCGAGGGCGTGGAGGGCCTCCTGCGGGCCTACCGGTTCATGGAGGCCGAGCGGCCCAGGCTCGCCTTCGACATCGACGGGGTGGTCTACAAGGTCGACCGCCTGGACTGGCAACAGCGCCTGGGCTTCGTCTCCCGCGCGCCGCGCTGGGGGATCGCGCGCAAGTTCCCTGCCGAACAGGCGCGCACCATCCTGGAAGCCATCGACATCCAGGTCGGCCGCACCGGGGCCGTGACCCCGGTCGCACGCCTGAAACCGGTGACGGTCGGCGGCGTGGTGGTGGTCAACGCCACCCTGCACAACGCCGACGAGATCGCGCGGAAGGATTTGCGGATCGGCGACACGGTGATCCTGCAGCGGGCCGGCGACGTCATCCCGCAAGTCGTCGGCGTGGTCACCGATGAGCCGCGCGGGCCCGAGCCCTACGTCTTCCCGACCCACTGCCCGTGCGCGCTGCACACGCCCCTGGTGCGCGAGACCACGGCCTCGGGCGCCGAGACGGTGGTGCGCCGCTGCTCGGGCGAATTCGCCTGTCCGTTCCAGAAGCTGGCCCACTTGCGGCATTTTGTGAGCCGCCGCGCCTTCGACATTGAAGGGCTCGGGGAAAAGCAGCTCGTCGCCTTCATCGAGCGCGGCTGGCTGAATACCCCGGCCGACATCTTTCGCCTGCATGAGAAGCGCGCCGAGCTGCTGGAAACCGAGCGATACGGCGAGACCAGCGTGCGGAACCTGCTCGACAACATCGAGGCCCGCCGGACCATCCCCCTCGATCGCTTCATCTACGGCCTCGGCATCCGCCACATAGGCGAGACCACCGCCGTGGTCATGGCCCGCGGCTATGGAACCGTGGCCGACTTCCTGGCGGCCATGGACAAGGTCGCCGACCGCGACCCCGCCGCCATCGAGGAACTCGACAACCTCGACCAGATCGGAACCGCGGTGATCGAGGCCGCCGCGAGCTATTTCGCCGAGGACCACAACCGCCGCGTCGTCGAGGATCTGGTCGGCGAGCTGACCATCCTCGACGCCGAGCAGCCCAAGCAGGACACCGCCGTGGCCGGGAAGACCGTGGTGTTCACCGGCGCGCTGGAAAAGCTGACCCGCGACGAGGCCAAGGCCCAGGCCGAGCGCCTGGGCGCCAAGGTCTCCGGCTCGGTGTCGAAGAAGACCGACCTGGTGGTGGCCGGCCCCGGCGCCGGCTCGAAGCTCAAGACCGCCGCCGAACTCGGCATCCAGGTGCTGACCGAGGACGAATGGCTGGCCCTGGTGGGCGGATGAGCGAGCCGCCGCTGCGCGACCGGCCGACAGTGCGCGTTCTGCTGTTCGATCCGGACAGCCGCATCCTGCTGATGAAGGGTCGCCTGCCGGGCGCGCCGCAGGGCAAGGCCGCGTGGTTCACCGTCGGCGGCGGCGCCGAACCCGGTGAGACGGTGCTGCAGGCCGCGGTGCGGGAAGTGCGCGAGGAGACCGGCTTCGAGGCCGTGGAATTCGGCCCGGTGATCTGGCGCCGCGACGGGCCGCTGAAGCTTTCCACCGGCGAGCTGGTGATGTTCCGCGAACACTATATCGTCGCCCGCTGCTCCGGCGGCGAGCCCAGCCGCGACGGCTGGGAGGAGCTGGAGCGCGCGCTGGTCGACGACCTGCGCTGGTGGTCGCTGGACGAACTCCGGGCCTGCGAGGAGCGGGTCTATCCGAGCGCCCTCGTCAGCGGCCTGCCGGACCTGATCGCCGGCCGTTATCCCCTTGAGCCGCTGACTATTCCCTGGGCCTAGTCGGCCGCCCGCCGAACCTTCACAGTGCCGTCATTCGCCTCTGCTGGAGTGACCTGATGATCGCGTCTCTGCTCGCCGCCGCCGCCGTCGCGCTTTCTCCCGCCTGCGACCTTGAGCATCCGTCGGGCAAGGCCGGCTGCACGCGCGCGGCGGTGGATGGCCTGAAGATGAACGCCCTGCAGACCATGGGCACCCACAACAGCTACAAGATGGCCATCGCGCCCCTGGAAATGGCCAACCTGCGGGCCCGCAATCCGAAGGCCGCCGATACTCTCGACTACAGTCACATCCCTTTGACCGACCAGCTGAACGACGGCGCGCGCGAGCTGGAGCTCGACTTCGTCTACGATCCCAAGGGTGGCCGCTTCTCGACGCCGCTCGGCCGCAAGATGGCGCCCGCCACCACGCCCTACGATCTCGGCCCGCTCAGCAAGCCGGGGATGAAGGTGTTGCACGTGCCCGACATCGACTACCGCTCGGTCTGTCCAATGCTGGTCGACTGCTTCAGGGAGGTGCGCGCCTGGTCCAGGGCCCACCCCGACCACGTCCCCATCCTGATCATCTTCAACCTCAAGCAGGACCAGCTGAAGGTCCCGGGCGCGGTCCCGCTGCTGCCGTTCGACGCCGCGGCCATGGATGCCGTCGACGCCGAGATCCGCTCGGTGTTCAAGCCCGGCGAACTGATCACGCCGGACCAGGTGCAGGGCAGGCACAAGACACTGCGCGAGGCGGTGATGGCCGGCGCCTGGCCGACGCTCAAGCAGGCCCGCGGCAAGATCATGCTGGCGATGGACGAATCCCCCGACGTCGTCGCCGTCTACCGGGGCGCTCGAAGGAGCCTCGAAGGGCGGATGATGTTCGTGAACATCGACGAAGGCTCTCCCGCCGCCGGCTACATCACGCTGAACGAGCCGATCAAGGACAACGCCCGCATCCGGGCCGCCGTGAAGGCCGGGCTCATCGTCCGCACCCGCGCCGACGCCGACACCTGGGAAGCCCGCAAGAACGACACCGCCCCACGCGACGCCGCCTTCGCATCCGGCGCCCAGTACGTCTCCACCGACTACATGCGTCCCGATGCGCGCTTCGGCCCCTACCAGGCCCGCCTGCCGGGCGGCGGAATCGCCCGCCAGACCCCGGCGCCGGCGACGCCCTAGGAGGGCTCGGCTCGGGAGGCCGGCGCCTCCTCGGCCCGCGCGGGCTCCGGCGCCGGCGG
>NZ_JAQGIZ010000035.1 GCF_028290885.1 Phenylobacterium sp. | reverse complement strand
CAGCAGGTCGGCGGAGTGATCTCGCCGATCTTCGGCGCCAGCAAGATCGAGCACCGCACCAAGGTGATGCCCGCCGCCCTGTGGATGGGCGGGCTGGCGCGGATGGCCATCCTCGGCATCGCCGCCTCCGGCTGGCTGCTGAAGGGCACGCCCCTGGTCGCCAGCGTGCTGTTCTTCATGCTGATGTTCGGCATCTTCATGGGCGCGCAGCGGGTGGTGTTCTCGCTGCTGATGGCCAAGGTGATCCCGATCAGCCGGCGGGGCCGCCTGCAGGCCTGGCGCAACGCCACCGGCAGCCTGATCGCCGCCGTCCTGGCCTACTTCGCGGGCCGCTACTTCATCGGGCCGAACCTGTTCGGCAACGGCTCCGGCACGACCTTCGTCTTCGCCTTCATCCTCACCACGCTCGGCCTGTGGGCCCTGCAGTTCCTGCTGAAGGAGCCGGAGCCGCCCACCACCCGGACGCAGGGCCGGTTCCGCGACCGGCTGCGTGAGTTCCCCCGGCTGATCACCGAGGATCGCGACTACGCCTTCTTCCTGGTGGTGCAGATGCTGGCGAGCACCGGGCGCATCGCGACGCCGTTCTACATCCTCTACGTCGCGGCCTCGGCGCCCATGACCGGCAAGCTGCTGGGCCTGCTGTCGCTGGCCTTCATCGGCGCGGACGCCCTGTCGAACCTCGTCTGGGGCTATCTCGGGGACAAGACCGGCTTTCGGCTGGTGCTGCTGTTCTCGATCCTGGTCTGGGCCGCCTCGACCGTGCTGCTGATCGAGATCCACCAGCCGTGGGCGATATTCCTGGCCTTCTTCGGCCTCGGCGCCGGCCAGTCGGGCTACATGATGTCGGCCCAGACCATGATCCTGGAGTTCGGCCCGCGCGACGACCTCCCGATGCGCATCGCCGTCTCCGCCACCGCCGAGAGCATCACCGCTACGCTCGCCCCGCTGGTCGGCGGCCAGCTCGCCGACCTGTTCGGCTACAACATGGTGTTCGGCATCTCCATCGGCATGCTGGCCGCGGGACTGCTGCTGCTGATGGTCGCCGTGAAGGAACCCCGCACCGCGCGGCTGGCGAGGCTGTAGCGTCGCCTAAGCCGCCGCCCGCTTCTCCGCCGCGCCGCTGATCCGCGCCTTGGCGATCTCGTTGGCGACTTCGTGGGTCGGGCGGTGCTCGGTCTTGGAGAGGTCGAGGATCTCGTCGAGGGTCTGCATCAGGCGGGCGAGCTTGGTTTCCACCCAGGCTGGATCGAAGGCCTCGCCGCGGGCGATGGCGCGGATCTCGCCGGCCACGTTGATGATGCCGCCGCCGTTGATGACGTAGTCCGGCAGGTAGAGCATCCCGTGCTCGTAGACCGCGCGGCCGATCTCAAGATCGGCGAGCTGGTTGTTGGCGCCGCCGGCGATGACCTTGGCCCTCAGCCGCGGCAGGGTGTCGGCGTTGATCGCTCCGCCGAGCGCGCAGGGGGCGAAGACTTCGGCCTCGGCGTCGAAGATCGCGCCGGGGGCGACGACGCGCGCGCCGGTGCGTTCGGCGACCTCGCGGAGCGCCTCCTCGTTGACGTCGGTGATCACCAGCTTGGCGCCCGCCGCGTGCAGCTTGTCGGCCAGGTAGGCGCCCACGTGGCCAACCCCCTGGATCGCCACGGTGACGCCGTCGAGGTCGCGGTTCAGCGCGCGCCGGACGCCGAGCGCAATACCGCGGAAGACGCCCTCGGCGGTCACCGGGCTGGGATCGCCGGAGGCCGCGTCGTGGCCGGTCAGGCCGGCGACATAGCGGGTGGTCTTGCGCGCGTGCATCAGGTCGGCGGGCGAGACGCCCACGTCCTCGGCCGTCCAGTACTTGCCGCCCACCTCCTCGACCGCGCGGCCGAAGGCCTCGAACAGCACCGGCGTCTTCTGGGTGCGGGAATCGCCGATGATCACCGCCTTGCCGCCGCCCAGGTCCAGGTCGGCCATGGCGTTCTTGTAGGACATGGCGCGCGAGAGCCGGAGCGCATCCTCCAGCGCCGCGTCGGCGCTCGGGAACGGCCACATGCGGCAGCCGCCGGCGGCGGGGCCCCGGGCCGTGGAATGCACGGCGATGATGCATTTCAGGCCGGATTTTTCGTCGAAGAAGGCGTGGACGCCTTCGTGACCCTCAAAGGCGGGGGAATCAAACAAGGTCATGCCGCGGACACACCGATGCTGGGGAAGGAATTTCGCCTGCCTCTACGCCTGACGCGCCCGCCTCACAACCCCGCCGCGGCCTGAGTTTGGGCGGCGGGCGCAGGCGCCGTCGGGATTTTCGGCGCGCCGGACGGCAGGGGCGCCGCCGGATCGTGGATGAAGGCCAGGATGTCTTCCCAGACCGTCGGACCCTGCTTGTCGCGGGTCATCAGGTGCCAGCCCTTGGCGTAATAGGCCGAGCGGTCGGAGGGCCGGAGCCGCGAGGCCGCCCTGAACGCCGCCTTCTTGGGGATGATCTGGTCGTGGGCCCCGTAGAGGTAGAGCGTCGGCGGCTTCGCCTTGCCCACGTCCTCGGCGGCCTTGTCCATCGTCGTGACCAGGCCGTAGATCGTGTCGGACCGCGCGCCCCAGATCATCAGCGGATCGCGGCCCATGGCGATCAGCTCGTCGCGGTTGTCGGTCGGGCTGACCTTGGAGGTGAGCCAGCGGGGCGGGGTATAGACCTTTGGACCCGTGAAGTTGGCCGCGAACCACAGCAGCGTCTTGTAGGGCAGCGGCTGGGCCGCCCAGCCCCAGACCGCGGGCGACAGCAGCACCAGCCGGTCGGCGGTCGGCGGGCGGTCCGAGGCGAAGGCCTCCGCCGCCACCGCCCCGCCCAGGCTCTCGCCGGCCACCACCAGCAGCGCGTGGGGGTACTTGCGGCGGACCAGCGCGGTCACCGTGCGCAGGTCCTCGACCATCAGCTCGTCGCCCGCCCAGACCCCGCGGCCCGGCGAGCGGCCGAACCCGCGCTGGTCGTAGGCGACGGTAGTCACGCCCTGCTCGGCCCACCAGGGCGCGGCCATGTGGAAGGCGTTGGCGTAGTCGTTCATGCCGTGGACGCCGACGATCACCGCCCAGGGATCGCCCGGCGCATCCCACTCCGACAGCCCCAGCCGCGCGCCGTCGAAGCTGACGATGACGTCGCGCTCGATGTGGGCGCCCTGGAATCCCAGCGGCGGCAGGCCGGCCTGCTGCACCATCAGGGGCGTGCAGCCGGCCAGCATCACGGCGGCGAGGAGGGCGGCGAGGAGGCGCGTCATGCCTTCGGACTAACTTCCTGCTCCGTTCTCCGGTTTCGCGGCTGCCTCAGGCCGCCAGCGCCGCCTTTTCCTGGGCGATCAGCTTGGCGAAAGCGGGGCGCTCCCAGATACGCGAGACGTAGGCCTTCGCTTTCGGGTGCCTGGCCGCGTCGATCTGGCAATCGCCGAGCGCCAGGGTGGCGAGCGGGCTCGCGACGGCGATGTCGGCCAGGGTGAAGCGATCCTCCACCAGGAAGCCGGACGCCGGCGCGACGCTTTCCAGATAGTCCATCAGCCTCGGGAACTCGGTCTTCTGCGCCTCGTCCGCGGCGGCCAGGTCGCCGGGCTGGCCGAAGAACTTCGGGGAGACCACGCGGTTGAAGAAGATCTTGCCGCCGCAGGCCGCCACGATGGTGTCGCCGAACTCCTCGTACCAGATGGTCCGCGCTCGCGCCTTGGCCTCGATGGGGATCAGGTTCGGCTCGGGCTTGATCGTGTCCAGGTAGGTGATGATCGCCGTGGAGTCGGAGATCAGGAAGTCCCCGTCCTTGAAGCCGGGCATCTTGCCGAAGGGGCTGGCCTCCAGGAACTCCGGCGGTCCCATCTGCGCGCTGGCCATCACGACCTCGAAGTCGAGGCCCTTTTCCGTGGCGAAGACAATGGTCTTGCGAACGTACGGCGACATGGACGAGCCGTAGATGATCATGGTGCGTCTTCCTTACCTGCGGCGGCGTCCGGCAGCCGCAGCCGATAGACGCCCTTGAAGTCCTCCGGATCGGCGGGCTTGTTATGCCGCAGGATCACCAACCGGCCCTGCCTGGCAAGCCCCCGCGCCACCGCCCGCACCTGGCCGAGGAGCCGGCGCCAGCCCTCGGGGTCCACCGCGCGGGCTGCGTCCTCCGGCGAGATCGACTTGCCGGGCGCGACCTTGGCGGCCAACAGCTCGAAGATCGCGCTCTCGACGTCGGCCGCCATCACCCGCCCCGCTTCAGCGTCTCGCGGGCGATCACCACCTGCTGGATCTGGCTGGTGCCCTCGTAGATGCGGAAGATCCGCACGTCGCGGTAGAGCCGCTCGATGCCGTGGTCGGCGACATA
>NZ_JAQGIZ010000029.1 GCF_028290885.1 Phenylobacterium sp. | reverse complement strand
CGCGGCCGGCCGAGCGCGAGCCCGGCAGCTTGCGCCACAGCACCGGCGAGAGGGTGAAGCCCACAAGGTAGTCCAGCGCCCGGCGGGCCAGGTAGGCGTCCACCAGCTCCATGTCGATGTCGCGCGGATGCTTCATCGCCTCGGTGACGGCCGCCTTGGTGATGGCGTTGAACGTCACCCGCTGCACCGTGACGCCGGCCAGCACCTTCTTGCGCTTCAGCACCTCCAGCACGTGCCAGGAGATGGCCTCGCCCTCGCGGTCGGGGTCGGTGGCCAGGATCAGCCTGTCGGCGCCCTTGGCGGCGGCGGCGATCTCGTTGAGGCGCTTGGCGGACTTGGCGTCCACCTCCCAGCTCATGTCGAAGTCTTCGTCCGGCCGCACCGAGCCGTCCTTGGCCGGCAGGTCGCGCACGTGGCCGTAGGACGCCAGCACCTTGTAGTCCGAGCCCAGGTACTTGTTGATGGGCTTGGCCTTGCCCGGGCTTTCGACGACGACGATGTTCATGCGGGGCGGTCTGGCGTTCCATGAAGAAGCGCCCGGCGGGGCCGGGGCGCTCGAAGGACGCGGAAAGTGGGGGCGGCGCCCGGGGGCTGTCAACGCCCCTTGAATACGTACCGCGGCGAGCCCCTTAGGGGCTCATTTTGCGGACCTCGCCGGCGGCTGCGCCGGTCAAGGCCGGGATGTGGGCGAAACCAGCGCCGCTCAACGGCGCCGGCTCAGCAGTTGCGGCTACTGCGGGCGGGGCGGCCGGGGCGGCATCTTGGACATCGCCTCCGCGCAGGGCGCGCTAAGCTTGGCGGCGTTGTCGCGCAGGCAGATCATCATCGCGCGCTTCTCCTTGCCGGCGCAGAGGGAGTGGGCCTCGGCCGTGCAGGCCTTCATCACCGCGTCGCGCGCGGCGTGCACCTCCGGCGACAAGCCGCCGCCGCCCTGGGCGTAGGCGGCGCCGCCGGCCGAGAGGGCGGCGAGGACGATCAGCGCGGTCAGTTTCATCATCAGGCTCGTTGCTTCAGGATCACGTATGGAAAGGCCGGCGCCCCGCTAGGGGACGCCGGCCGAGCCGTCTTGGGATGTCCCGGCGATCAGCCTGCGGGCGGCGGCGGCGGTCGCCGGCGCGGCATCTTCGACATGGCGTCCTTGCAGGGCTCGCTGACCTTCTCGGCGTTCTCGCGCAGGCACATCATAGCCTCGCGGCCCATCTTGCCGTCGCACAGCGTCTTCACGTCGGCCGCGCAGGACTGGCGCATGGCCTGGGCGGCGGCCTGCATTTCCGGGGAGGGCCCGCCGCCGCCGGCAGGCGGTTCCTGGGCGAACGCCGAGCCGCCAATGGCCATGGCGGCCAGGGCCACCGCGATTTGAAGCTTCATAGAGTTGGTCTCCGACTTGGTTTGGATCGTCAGCTTAGATCCAGTCCCTGTCGGCAGTGTTTCGGGCCGGTACGGTCGGATTGCGGCGGTTTTGTTGCTGAAACCTACAGCCCAGCGCCGTCGCGGCGCCCTTGTCGGCCAGCGGAACTCCGGCGGCTCACCGCGCCCATCGACAATAGAATCTTAAGTCGATGCAACCGAGAGTGGGCGCATGAGGACGGAAAGCCGCGCTGCGATTCTCGACGCCCTCGCCGCCCGGCGCGAGCAGTTCAAGATGCGCCTCGCGATGGGACTGGGCATCGCCGTCGCCATGTGCGGCCTGGTCGGCTGGCGCGCCTCCGCCGGATGGGTGGCGGTCTGGATCGGCATGCAGACCGCCGAGTTCCTGGTGGCCGCGCGGCTGCGATCTCCGGCTGGGCCGAACGATGCGGCCCTGCGCGTGTGCCTCGCGCTGGTCTCTGCCAACAACACGGTCTTCGGTTCGATCGCCGTGCTGGCGGCCATGACCGGCGAGCGTTGGGCGACGGTCTGTGGAGTCTGGGCGCTCGCGGGCGGCTTGATGAACGCCATCCCGTCGAGCCGGACCTCGAAGGTGGTGTTCAGCGCGACCGTGCTTCCGCTGGCCATCTACTGCTTCGCAATCCCCGTGCTCGCCATGCGCGGCGGGGCGAGGCCGTCGGAGCTCGTCGCCCTGCTGGCCAGCGTGGGCCTGCTGCTCGGCGCGACCTTTATGGTCAGAGGGGTCGTCGTCCAGGCGCTGTGGCGGGAGAAGGAAGCCAACGCCGCCAAGAGCGCTTTCCTGGCCACCATGAGCCATGAGATCCGCACCCCGCTGAACGGGGTGCTCGGCATGGCGCAGGCCATGGCGGGCGACGACCTCAGCGCCCGGCAGCGGGAGCGGCTTGGGGTCATCCGCCAGTCCGGAGAGACGCTGCTGGCGATCCTGAACGACGTGCTCGACCTCTCGAAGATCGAAGCCGGCAAGCTGCAGCTGGAGGAGATCGAGTTCGACCTCGCCGAGGTGGCGCGCGGCGCCTATTCCGCCTTCACGGCGCTGGCCAGCCAGAAGGGTCTGTCCTTCGCCCTCGACATGGAGCGCGCGCGGGGCCGCTACCTTGGCGACCCCACCCGGCTGCGCCAGATCCTCTACAACCTGATCTCCAACGCCCTCAAATTCACCGAACACGGCGGGATAAGGGTGACCGCCGTATTCCAGGACGGGACGCTCGAGCTGGCGGTCGCGGACACCGGCGTCGGCATACCGCCCGAGAACCTCGCCAAGCTGTTCGCCAAGTTCGATCAGCTGGACTCCTCGACCACCCGCCGCTTCGGCGGAACGGGACTGGGCCTGGCCATCTGCCGCGAGCTCGCCCAACTGATGGGCGGCGAGATCGAGGTGGAAAGCGAACTTGGGCTTGGCTCCCGCTTCAGCGTGCGCGCGCCACTTACCCACGTTGGGTCCGAAAGGTCGTCGGTCGAGGTGCAGCCGACGCCGGCGGCCGAGGGCGAGCCCTTGGCGCTACGTGTCCTGGCCGCCGAGGACAACGCCGTGAATCAGCTGGTGCTCAAGACGCTGCTTCAGCAGATGGGCGTGGAGCCGACGGTGGTGGACAACGGGCAGGCGGCTGTCGAGGCCTGGGAGGCCGCGCATTGGGACGTCATCCTGATGGACGTCCAGATGCCGGTGATGGACGGCCTCACCGCCACCGCCCGCATCCGGCAGACGGAGCGCCTGCAGGGGCGGGCGCGCACCCCGATCGTCGCGCTCTCGGCCAACGCCATGTCCCACCAGGTCAGCCAATACCTGGCCGCTGGCATGGATAGCCACGTCGCCAAGCCGATCGACGCCGCAGCCCTCTTCGAGGCCCTGCGCTGCGCCACCGAGGCCGCCTCGCAGGATGGAGCGGCCCGGACGGCGTAGCCGTTGGCCTCAGCCTGCGGCCACCATGCCGCCCGGAAGCAACTCGCAACGGCCCGCCAGCGAAAGCTCCACCAGAGCCGCGAACACCGCCGGCGCCGCCGCGCCGGTGGCCCGCACGATCTCGTCGCGGGACACCGGCGTGGGGGAGAGCAGGGCCGCCACCTCCCGGCGCAGCGTGTCGTCGGGATCGGGCGTGGGGCCGGCCGTGTAGCCGCCGCGCTCCGGCTCGCGGAAGCCGCGCAGGCCTTCGAGCGCCCGCAGCACGTCCTCCGCGCCCTCGCACAGCGCCGCGCCCTGGCGGATCAGGTCGTTGGTTCCCTTGGCGCGCGGGTCGAGCGGCGAGCCTGGCACGGCCAGCACCTCGCGGCCCTGCTCGGCGGCCAGGCGGGCGGTGATCAGCGAGCCGGACCGCAGCTCGGCCTCCACCACCACGACGGCGCGCGACAGGCCGGAGATGATCCGGTTGCGCCGGGGGAAGTCGCGGGCGACCGCGGCGCGGCCCGGCTCGCTCTCCGAGACCAGGCAGCCGGCCTCGGCGATCCGCGCGTAGAGCCCGGCGTGTTCCGGCGGGTAGATGTCGTCGACGCCGCCGCCCAGCACCGCCACCGTTCCGGTGGGCAGCGAGCCTTCGTGCGCGGCCGCGTCGATGCCCCGCGCCAGGCCCGAGACGATCACGTGGGCGGTGTGTTGCCCGAGCTCGGCGGCGAGCCCGCGGGCGAACCGCTGGCCGGCGGCGGAGGCCACCCGGGCGCCGACGATGGCCACGCAAGGCCGGTCGAGCAGCTCGACGCGGCCCCGCGTCCAGATCAGTGGCGGCGGCGGGTCGAGGGCGGCGAGCGCCTGCGGGAAGGCGGGTTCGCAGGATGCGATCAGCCGCGCGCCCAGCGCCGCGCCGTCCGCCAGCTCCTTGTCCACCTGCGCGTCGGTGGGCAGCTTCAGCCCCGCGGCGCGTCCGCCCCGCCGGGCGAGCTCGGGGAGGGCAGCGAGCGCCTTCCCGGCGGTCCCGAACCGCTGCAGGAGCTGGTCGAAGGTGACCGGGCCGACGTTCTCCGTGCGCGCCAGCCTCAGCCAGTCGCGTCGCTCGGCGTCCGACAATTCGCGCATCACGCCTTGCCGCCCCCGTCGCCTTTCGGGACCTTCTTGGAGCCGCCGATCCGCGGCTCCTCGCCCTTCAGCAGGCGGCGGATGTTGGGCAGGTGGCGGATGTAGATCAGCACCCCCATGACGGCGGCCAGGACGGCCACGGCCGGCCGGTGCAGCAGCAGGGCGGCGATCGGGGCCACCACCGCCGCGGTCAGCGCCGCCAGCGACGAGATCCGGAACACCAGGGCCATCAGGACCCAGGTCGCCCCGGCGATGAGCCCCACCGGCCAGGCTGCCGCCAGCAGGGTCCCGAAGAAGGTCGCCACGCCCTTGCCGCCCTTGAACCCCAGCCAGATCGGGAAGAGGTGCCCGAAGAAGGCCGCGCCGCCGGCCAGGCAGGTCAGCGCCGCCTGCGCAGCGTCGCCGGCCCCGCGGGTGGCCAGCCAGGCGACCAGCACCGCTGCCGCCCCCTTGCCGCCGTCGCCCAGCAGGGTCACGGCCGCCAGGTCCTTGCGGCCCGAGCGCAGCACGTTGGTTGCCCCGATGTTGCCCGAGCCGATGGCCCGCGGGTCGCCCGCGCCGGCCGCCTTCATCACGATCACCCCGAACGGGATCGATCCCAGCAGATAGCCGCCGATCAAAGCCGCAGCGATCTGGATGGTGCTCAAGCCTTCGACCATGGACGCTCCCTCTGAGTCCTAGTGGTAGCGCTTAGTGTCTTCCCCCGAAACGGGGGAAGTGGCCCGACAGCCACTAGGCTGGATGGTCGATGGGGGAAGTGAAAGCGGAAGTGTGACTTCCCCCATTGTCGGCCGGGCTTCGCCCATTGCCGACATTTCCCCCGTACCGGAAGGCGAGAGCGCCTAGATGTCGGCGTCGAAGGCCTTCTTGAGCGCGGCGATGCGCGGCTCGTTGCGGCGGTAGAAGGTCCACTGCTTGATGCGTTTGGCGGTGACCAGGTCGGCCTGCACCAGGATGCGCATGTGCTCGCTGAGCGTCGGCTGGCTGACGCCCAGTTTCTCGGCGATTAGCAGGCCGCAGACGCCGTCCTTCACCAGGTCGCCGTCCACCTGCTCGCGGAAGTGGGCGCGCGGGCTCTTCAGCCAGTGCAGGATCATCAGGCGGCGGTCGTTTCCGAGCGCCTTCAGGGCGTCGACGATAGGCATATTGGCAAATGGCTAAGTCACGATACGGTTTGCGTTGAATAGAGGGAGCCGCCGCAATGGACAAGACGCCCGAAACCCCCAACCAGGCCGGCGTCGTTCCGACCGGCGATTGATCTTCCTCTCCCGCAAGGCGGGAGAGGGGGACCGCTCGCCGCAGAGCGAGGGGTGGAGAGGGCAAGCCACAGACGCTGAGTCTCCGCCGCCGGTCCAACGGCGGAGCTTGAGGCTTGCCTTCTCGACCACGCCCTCTTCGGGGCGCGGTCCCCTCTCCCATTGCATGGGAGAGGAATCTCAGCCCCCGAACACCGTCCGCCCGTCCACCACGGTCCTGAGCACCTTGCCCTGCAGCCTTCGCCCGTCGAAGGGCGAGTTCTTGGATTTCGAGATCAGCTTGTCGGCGTCGATGATCAGCGGCGCGTTGAGGTCGCAGAGCACCAGGTCGGCCGGCGCGCCCTTGGCCAGCCGCCCGCCCTCGAGGCCCAGCAGGTCGGCCGGCGCACAGGTCACCGTGCGGATCAGGTCGATCAGCGGGATGCGGCCCTCGTGGTGGAAGGTCAGCAGGGCCGGCAAGAGCGTCTGCAGGCCCACCGCGCCAGGCGCCGCCTCGTCATAGGGCAGGCGCTTGTCCTCGGCGGGAGCCGGGGCGTGCGCCGAGACCACCACCTGGATCAGGCCCGAGGCCACCGCCTCGATCACCGCCTGGCGGTCGTCCTCGCTGCGCAGCGGCGGGTCGAGCTTGCAGAAGGTGCGGTAGTCGCCGATGTCGATCTCGTTGAACGACAGGTGGTTGATCGAAGTCGTCGCGGTCACCGGCAGGCCCTTGTCGCGGGCGCGGCGGAAGCTCTCCAGGGCCTCGGCGGTGGTCAGCTGGTCGACCAGCAGGCGCGCGCCGGTCAGCTCCACCAGGGCCAGGTCGCGCTCCAGCATGATCTTCTCGGCGATGGCCGGCACGCTGGGCAGGCCCATGCGCGAGGCGAACTCGCCCTCGCTGGCCGCCGCGCCGGCCGAGAGCCACGGATCGGCCGGGCGATGGGCCACCAGCACCCCGAACGCCTTGGCGTAGGCCAGCACGCGCCGCATGACCTTGGAGTCCACCACCGGCCGGTCGGCGTCGGTGACATAGCGGCAGCCGGCCTCGGCCATCAGGCCGATCTCGGCCATCCGCTCGCCGCGCGCGCCCTTGGTCGCGGCGCCGGCCACGTGCACCTTGACCAGCTCGATGTCGCGGGCCCGCCTGAGAATGAAGTCCACCACCGAGGGCTCGTCGATCACCGGGTCGGTGTCGGGCTGCAGGACGATGGAGGTGACCCCGCCGGCCGCCGCCGCCAGGGCCGCAGACTTCAGGGTCTCCTTGGTCTCTGTGCCGGGCTCGCCAGTCTTGACCCGGATATCCACCAGGCCCGGCAGCAGCAGGGCGCCCTTGCCGTCGATCACCTCGATGTCCTTGGACAGCGACCCCAGGTCGCCGCCCTTGGCCACGTCGGCGATCACCCCCTCGGTGACGATCAGGGCGCCGGGGCCGTCGTAGCCGCTGGCCGGATCGATCAGGCGCACGTTGGTGAAGGCGGTCGGCCTGACGCTCATTTGCGGCTCATCGGTCGTTCTCGAGCCGCGCGGCCAGCGAGGTCAGCACCGCCATCCGCGCGGCGACGCCCATCTCCACCTGGTCCTGGATCAGGCTGACCGACAGGTCGTCGGCCACGTCGCTATCGATTTCCACGCCGCGGTTCATCGGCCCCGGGTGCATCACCCGCACATGCGGCGCGGCGCAGGCCAGCTTTTCGCGGTCGAGGCCGAAGAAGCGGAAGTACTCCCGCTGCGAAGGGGCCATCACCCCGTCCATCCGCTCCAGCTGCAGCCTGAGCATCATCACCACGTCGCAGCCGGCGATCCCCTCGCGCATGTCGTGGTGGATGGCGACGTTCCAGCGCTCGGCCTGCGGCGGCATCAGGGTCGGCGGCCCCACCAGCCGCACCTCCGCCCCCAGCATCTGCAGCAGCGCAATGTTGGACCGCGCCACGCGGCTGTGGGCCACGTCCCCGCAGATCGCCACCTTCAGCCCGGCGATCCGCCCGAAGGCGCGGCGCATGGAAAGCGCGTCGAGCAGCGCCTGGGTCGGGTGCTCGTGCTGGCCGTCGCCGGCGTTGATTACCGAGCAGCTCACCTTCTGCGAGAGCAGCGAGGCGGCCCCCGACGAGGCGTGCCGGATGACCAGCAGGTCGGGCTGCATCGCGTTCAGCGTCACCGCGGTGTCGATCAGGGTCTCGCCCTTGGAGATCGAGGACGAGCGCGGGCTCATATTGACCACGTCGGCGCCCAGCCGCTTGCCGGCCAGCTCGAAGGAGCTCTGGGTCCGCGTCGAGTTCTCGAAGAACAGGTTCATCAGCGTTCGACCTTTCAGCAGGTCGAGCTTCTTCGAGGTCTGACGGTTCAGGCTGACGAACCCGTCGGCCAGGTCGAGGAGGTTCGCCACCTCGACTTCATTCAGATCGGTCGCCGAAAGGAAGTGCCGCTTGGGGAACGAGAAGGTCCGTTTCAGGACGTCGTTCAAACCAGGGGGCGCATCAGTCATTAAAGCGTCGTCTTAGAGGCCGCCGCCGCTCATGGGAAGCGCTCCCTTTGCGCAATCTGGTTGCCTTAGCGCGTTCGCAGTTCGGGTTTCAAAGCCGTTTCCATCTGGGCGAAGACGCTCGCCCAGTCGCCGGGCGACGTCTGCCGGAAGAGCCGCATCGTGGGATACCAGGGGCTATCCGGGCGGTCGACAAGCCATCGCCAGTCCCCGGGCCGCGGCAAGGCGGTCCAGGTCCGCACCCGAAGGGCGCCCGCAAGGTGCGCGACGCTCGTGTCCGGCGTGATGAACAGGTCGCAGCAGGTCATGGCCCCCGCGGTGTCCAGGAATGCGTCGGGGCCCGGATCGAAGTCCTCGCCGAGCGATTCCACCGACATTCCGCTCGGCAGGCTCTCCAACTGATCAAGTCCTCGATGTTTCTGGAGACTGATCAGCCGAACGCCGGGTAGAGTTGCCAGGCCTTGGAGCCCCGCGAGCGGGAACGACCGCTGCACGGCCTGGGCGCTTCCCTCCCAGGCGACCCCGATCTTAAATCCCCTGGGCCCGATCAGCTTCCGCCACCGGGCCACCCGCTGCGGTTCCGCGCGGAAATAGGCTCGGCCTCGCGGAACGGTGGCCAGAGTGGTGCCGAAGGCGTGCGGCAGACTCATCAGGGCGCATTGGTAATCGTAAGCCGGAACGGCGTCCTCAGGGAGCAACTCAATCGTCGGGCTCATGGACTGCAGGAGAGCGTGCATCGCGGTCGGGGCGGCCAGGCGGACGCGCGCGCCCATCCGTTCTGCCACAAAGGCATACCGGCAAAACTGCATGAGATCGCCCTGGTACAGCTCCGGATAGATGAAGAGCGTTTTGCCCTTAAGGTCCTGGCCGTTCCACGGCCGATCAAGCGCGTACCGTGGATCGTCGAAAGTCGGGCTCGACTTGCGCCACTCGTATTCTTGGAAGCCGGTCTCGAAATCTCCCGTCTGAAGAAAACAGGTGGCCAGGTTGTGGTGAGCCATTCCCATGTCGGGGCGCAAGGAGATCGCCGCCCGATAGCAGGAAATCGCCTCGTCGAAGCGCTCCATGGACTGAAGCGAGCCGGCGCGATTGAAATACACGGCGGCGTTCTTCGGGCTGATCTGCAGGGTGTTGTCGAAATAGCCTAGGGCGCTCTCGTGCTGACCCATCTTGGCCAGCAGGTTCCCGCAGCTGAGTTGGGCGACGAAATCCCCTGGCTGGAGGTCGACGGCCCGCCGATAACTGGCCAGCGCTTCATCGAGCCTTCCAAGGGCCTGGAGCTCATCGCCGCGGCGGACGCATTCGACGGTCTGGTCGTGGCTGACTGTCACGGCTTACCTGGGCGGCCCTCGATCCGCGGCGGATCCAAGGAGTGTTATCGTCATCAACGCGCCGTCTTAGAGGCCGCCGCCGCTCAACGGAAGCGCCGCCATGCGGGCCTTGAGTTCGCCGGCCGGCCGCTCGTACGGTCTGCGCCGGAGCGGGCGATTCGCCCGGCCTGGGAGCCTCCCATGACCGTCTGCCTGTACACCTTCGTCGACCTCTTCTCGCGGCAACTGGGGACGCTCGACAGCCTTCTCGCCAAAGGGGCCGAACACGCGAAGGCGCAAGGCGTGTCGGACAGCGACATGCTGGACTGGCGGCTGATCGAGGACATGCAGCCGCTGCGCTTCCAGGCGATGGTGGTCTGCAATTTCTCCCGCCAGTGGCCGGCGCGCGTGGCTGGCCTGCCGCTCCCGCCGGAAATCGGCGTCGATCTCGACCTCGCGGGCTTCAAGGCCGCTATCGCCGACGCCAAGAGCTATCTGGCGGCCCTCACGCCGGAACAGTTCGCCGGCCGCGACGACGTCCCGCTCACCGTCATGATCGGGACCGGTATGGAGCCGACCCTGCCGGCGTCCCAGTGGCTGACGGTCTTCGCGACCACCAACCTCTACTTCCACCTCTCGACCGCCTACGGGATCCTGCGGTCAAAGGGCGTCCAGATCGGCAAGATCGACCTCTTCGCCAGCGGACTTTAGGCGGTCAGTTGGCCGGCGCTTCCTGCTCGCGGAGCGCTGCGATCCGCCAGGCGTCGCCGGTTCGGACCAGGACGGCCGTCGCGAGACCCTGTTCGCCGG
>NZ_JAQGIZ010000011.1 GCF_028290885.1 Phenylobacterium sp. | reverse complement strand
GGCGGCGGCCGTCCGCCGCGGCCGCCGCAGGATCGCGCCCCGCCTGAGGCCCGCCGCCGCGACCGCGACGATGGCGACGACGGGGTGGTGGGCTTCGGCCGCGACGTCCCGGCCTTTCTCTCCAAGCCACCCCCGCCGCGCTCCGAGGATTAGGCGCGGGCCGGCGCCGGGTCGCGCCCGCCTTAACCCATCGTTTGGTGTTCCCCGCCTAGATTCCCCTTCCACTTAGGGACTGGCCGCATAGCGCGGCCGCCTGCTGGGAAGACTGAAATCATGTCGGCCGACATCCAAGCCACGCTGCGCAGCCCCAAGGGCTACGATGTGGCGCGCCGGGCGCTTGAGGTCATGCAGACGAACCAGGTCTGGCCGACCGCACGCAACTTCGAGCTCTGGGTGCACTACGTCATCGAGGGCAAGAGCCCGCTCGCCCAGGAGATCGACCGCCTGCTGACCGCCGGCGAACCGATCACCGAAAGCGTCGGCGAGGCGCTCGCCGCCCACTACCTGCCGGAGGCCCGCCTGAACGGCGACATCCTCGAGGCTGGCGACGTCCTGTCGAAGGAATTGCAGTCGGTCACCCGCGCCATCGAATCCGCCCAGAAGTCGAGCGAGGAATACGGCCAGGAGCTGGCCACCGCCTCCGAGCGCCTGGGCGGCGACCACGCCGGCCCGGTCAAGGCCGTGGTCGCCAACCTGGCCAACGCCACCCGCAAGGTGCAGGGCGAGAACGCGGTCCTGGAAAGCCAGCTTGCGGAGACTACCGCCGAGCTCGGCCGCCTCCGCGAGAGCCTCGACCAGGTCCGCCGCGACGCCATGACCGACGGCCTGACCAACCTCACCAATCGCAAGGCCTTCGACGAGCGCCTGGCGCAGATCTGCGAGCAGGCCGACGCCGAGGGGGAGCCGGTCACCCTGGCGATCATCGACATCGACCACTTCAAGGGCTTCAACGACGCCTGGGGCCACCAGATCGGCGACCAGGTGCTGCGTTATGTGGCCAGCGTCATCGGCCGCCTCGGCGCCACGCCGCGCCTGGCCGCCCGCTACGGCGGCGAGGAGTTCGCCATCATCTTCCCCGCCGAGAACGGTCGCATGGCCATGGCGGTGCTCGAGGAGATCCGCGTCGAGATCTCCTCCCGCGCGCTCAAGCGCCGCTCGACAAATGAGGACCTGGGCGCCGTCACCGTCTCGGCGGGCTACGCCGAACGGCTGGCCGGCGAGAGCACCGCGAGCCTGGTGGAACGGGCCGACGCGGCCCTCTACGCCTCCAAGCACGCGGGCCGCAACCGCACCAGCGCCGCGCCGCCGCTGGCCGCCGTCGCCGCCGCCTAACCTCCCCGCGTGCGGGGGACGTGGCTCGCGTCACAGGCGCGAGACGGAGGGGGCGCGTCCCAAGCGCGCTTTCTGCTAGGCTGACGCCGGGGTAGACTCCTTTAGATCGAGCGCAAGTCTCGAACTGGAGGACACCCCATGGACGGCGCCGCCACGCCCGCGAAGGTCAGGACCGAGGTCCAGGGCCGCATCGGGATCATCACGCTCAACGACCCTGCCACCCTCAACGCCGCCGGCGTCGACCTGATGGATGGCCTGCGTTCGGCCTTCGACGCGTTCGTCGCCGATCCGCAGGTGCGCGCCATCGTGCTCACCGGCGAGGGCCGCGGCTTCTGTTCCGGCGCCAACCTCTCCGGCGGCGGACGGATCACCGACACCCCGGGCGGCCCCAACCAGTCCCTGCTCAAGGTCTACAACCCCTTCGTCAGCGCGGTGCGGAAGTCGCCCAAGCCGCTGGTCGCCGCCGTCAACGGCGTGGCCGCCGGCGTCGGCGCCTCGCTGGCGCTGGTCTGCGACCTGATCGTGGCCGGCGAGAGCGCCTACTTCCTGCAGGCCTTCCGCCGCATCGGCCTCGTCCCCGACGGCGGGGCGACCTACCTGCTGCCACGCCTGGTGGGCAAGGCGCGCGCCATGGAGCTGACCCTGCTGGGCGAGAAGCTGCCGGCGGCCACGGCGCTCGAGTGGGGCATGATCAACCGCTGCGTCCCGGACGCCGAACTGATGCCGACCGCCATGGCGCTCGCCACCCAGCTCGCCGACGGGCCCATCTCGCTGGGCTACACCCGCAACCTGATCTGGGCCTCGCTCGACGCGGCCTGGCACGACCAGGTGGAAGCTGAGGCTTACGTGCAGGGCGACGCCGGCCGCACCGAGGACGCCCGCGAAGGCATCAGGGCCTTCGTCGAAAAGCGCCCCGCCCAGTTCAAGGGCCGCTAGGCCGTGCGTGTGGTGCTCACCATCCTGGGCGTGCTGATGATCCTGATGGGCGGTATCTGGACCCTGCAGGGCTTCAACATCCTGCCCGGCAGCTTCATGACCGGCGACCTGAAGTGGGCGATCTACGGCAGCGTGCTGTCCCTGGCCGGCATCGCCCTCATCGTCTGGTCCCGCCGCCGGCCCGCGCCCTGAAGGCCGTTCCTCAAAGCTCCGCCGCCCGCTAGGACTGCGCCATGAGCTTCGAGCGGCCCCGGGTAGTCTTCGCCTACGACTTCGACGGCACGCTCGCGCCTGGGAACATGCAGGAACACGCCTTCATCCCGGACGAGCTCGGGATGAATCACCAGGACTTCTGGGAGGAAACGAAGGTCCTGGCCAAGGCGCAGCGCGGCGATCCCATCCTGGCGTACATGCATCTGATGCTCAGCAAGGCCCGCGAACGCGGCCGCGAGCTTAGTCTGGAGAGCTGGCGCCGCCGGGGCGCTTCCATCCCGCTCTTCCCGGGTGTCGAGGGCTGGTTCGAGCGCCAGAACGCGCGCGCGGAGGAGCTGCAGCTCGACCTGCGCCACTTCATCATTTCGTCCGGCAACCGCGAACTGATCGAAGGCTCGCCGATCGCCCGCCACTTCGAGCGGATCTACGCCTCCGCCTTCATGTTCGACGAAGAGCAGGACGCCATCGGCATCGCGCTCGGCGTCAACTACACCTCGAAGACCCAGTACCTCTTCCGCATCAACAAATGGACGCTGGAAGAGTGGGACGACGCGGCGATCAACAGGGCCGTCGCGAAAGATGACCGGCCCGTCCCCTTCGACCGCATCGCCTATTTCGGCGACGGCACGACCGACGTCCCCACCATGCGCCTGGTCACCGACCAGGGCGGCTCTGCCGTCGCTGTTTACAACCCCCGAAGTCCCAAGAGCATGGCTGCAGCGCTGGAGTTGCGCGACGACGGCCGCGCCCACCTGGCGGGCCCCGGCGACTACAGCGAAGGCTCCCCCCTCGACCAGCTCGCCCAGGCCCTGCTCGCCGAAATGGCCGCCCGGGCGCACGCCCGCAACCTCGTCCAGTGGCCGGAGCAGCCGTCCGGCTAGCGTCACCGCGCGCGCAGCACCCACGCCGCCACGAACACCGCCACAAGAACCAGCACCGCCACGACGCCGGCCGTCCTGAGCGCGAGCTTCAACAGGCCGAGCTGCAGCGCCCACCGCGGCCAGGGCCCATGGACCACCCGGTATTCGGCGTCGATCTCCGGCGGGCGGTCGTGGTCCATGCCCCATGATGAGCCCAGGCGCCGCGCGAGTCATGCCTCGCGGCGCCCCAAGTCCGCCACACGGTGGTCAAAACATTGGTTAGACTGCTTTATTGCGTTGCAGAACGCCTCGACCCGGTGACAATGCTCAGGTTGTCGCAGGTCGACGTAGCTCCCATCCACTCCATCACCCCACCACAAGACGGCCCCTCATGACCGCTCCGCAAGCCTGCCGGCACGCCCTCATCATCGAAGACGAGATGCTCATCGCGCTGGAGGTCGAAAGTCTGCTGCACGACTTCGGCTTCCACAGCTGCGATATCGTCGACAACCCGGACGACGCGGTGAAAAGCGCCCTGGCCCATCGTCCCGACCTGGTGACCGCCGACATCCGCATCGTCGGCGGCACCGGCATCGAAGCCATGGTGGCGATCACCGACAAGCTGGGCCCGATCCCCCACGTCTACGTCACCGGCAACGCCGACATGCTGACCGGCAAGACCGCCGCCCCGGTGGTCGACAAGCCCCTTACCCGACGCGCCCTCGCCGCCGCTTGCCAACAGGCTTGCGCGGCCTGATGAGCGTCGACGACGCCCTCGTCATCCGGACGACCGACCCCGCCGACGCGCCGGCGCTCGCCCGTCTCCTGACGCAGATGCAGCAGGAGTACGGCGCGCCGCATCCGGAGCTCCCGGCCGTCGAGGCCGACCTGACGCAGCTGCCCACCGGCGTCGACATCTTCGTCGCTGAGCGGCCGGACGGATCGTTCGTGGGCCTGGCCGCGGTCGCCAACCTCTATCCGGGGCCGGGGCTTTCGGGCGGCTTCTTCCTCAAGGAGCTTTACGTCTCGCCGCAGGCCCGGAGCTCCGGCGTCGGCGAGAGCCTGATGCGCGCCCTGGCCCGCGCCGCCCGCGACCGCGGCTTCCGGCGCATCGACTGGACCGTCGCTACCGAGAACGCCGGCGCCCTTCGCTTCTATGACCGCCTCGGCGGCGCGGCCCAGACCGACCGGTTCTTCTACCGCCTCGGCCCGCAAGCCCTCGACGCCCTGGCGGACCGCTAGGCGGGACCGGCCGCCCCTACTCCTCCGCCAAGCCCTGCACGAATTCCGGCAGCCAGGGGTTCCGGCCCGGCTTCATCCGCTCGGCGCGGTAGATGTGGCCGAGGTCGGCGTAGGCGCGGTCGAAGTTCTTGTTGACGATCACGTAGTCGTATTCGCCCCAGTGGGTGATCTCTTCGCGGCCGCGGTCCAGGCGCAGGTTGATGATCTCCTCGCTGTCCTGGGCCCGCGCATGCAGCCGCCGCGACAGGTCCGACCAGGACGGCGGCAGGACGAACACCCGGACGCTGTCGCTAGGCATCTGGTCGGCGATGGCCTTCGCGCCCTGCCAGTCGATGTCGAACAGCACGTCCTTGCCAGCCGCCAGCGCGGCCTCCACCGGCGCCCGCGGCGTGCCGTAGCGATGATTGTGCACATCGGCCCACTCGAGGAAGTCGCCGGCCGCGATCATCGCCTGGAACTCTTCGCCGCTCTTGAAATAGTACTCCCGCCCCTCCTCCTCGCCAGGGCGCGGCGCCCGCGTGGTGGCCGAGGTCGACAGGATCAGGTCGAGGTGGTCGGCGACCAGCCGGCGCGACAGCGAGGTCTTGCCCGCCCCCGATGGGCTCGACACCAGCAGCAGCATCCCCCGCCGCACCGTCTCCCAGGGCTTGGAGGCGTCATCGGCCCCCGAGACGGCGATGGCGGACCGCTCACTCGACATTCTGCACCTGCTCGCGGAACTGCTCGATGGTGGCTTTGAGGTCCAGGCCCACGGAGGTCAAGGCGCCCGAGGCCGACTTGGAGCACAGGGTGTTGGCCTCGCGCATGAATTCCTGGGTCAGGAAGTCGAGCTTGCGGCCGACCCCGCCCTCTACGTCCAGCAAGGCGCGCGCGGCGTCGACGTGGCCGCGCAGGCGGTCCAGCTCCTCTTGCACGTCGGCCTTGATCGCCATGGCGGCGGCTTCCTGCAGGATACGCTCCTCGGTGGCCGCCTCGCCGGCCAGTTCGGTCAGCCGCTTCTCGAAGCGGGCCTTGATGAGCACCGGCTGGCCGGCGGCCAGCGCCGAGGCCTTGCCGGTGAGCTCGCCGATCCGCGAGACGAGGCCGCCCAGCACCCCTTCCAGCGCCCGGCCCTCCTCGGCGCGGCCGGCCGCCAGCCCGTCCAGGGCCGCGGCGATCGACACCGCCATGGCGGCTTCCAGCGCCGCCTGCGCCTCGGGATCCTCGATGGCGTCGGCCACCTCGATCACCCCGCGCAGCGCCAGCAGGCCGTCGAGGCTGGGCGGCATCGCCTGGCCGGAGGCGACATAGGGCGCACCTGCCGCCAGGTAGCGCTCAAGCTGCTCCAGGTTGAGCCGGACCGCACCCGCGCCCTCGCTGCGCTTGGCCTGCAGGCCGACCGTCAGCTGCCCACGCTGGAAACGGCTATGCGCGCCCTCCCGCGCCGCCCGCTCCAGGCCCTCGAACCCCGGCGGCCCGCGGAACCGCACCTCCAGGTTCCGGCCGTTCACCGAGCGCGCCTCCACAGCCCAGCTCCAGGCGCCCAGCGCGCCCTCCGCCCGACCGAAGCCGGTCATGCCGGAAAGGCTCATTTCCCTGCTCCCGCCGCCGCCGCGCGCCCGTGCTCGATGGCGCGCCACCTGGCTACGTTCGCCTGATGCTCGGCGAAGGTCGAGGCGAAGACGTGCCCGCCGGTCCCGTCCGCCACGAAGAACAGCTCGTCGGACTTCGGAGGATTGAGCACCGCCGCCAGGGCCGCGCGCCCGGGATTGGCGATGGCGGTCGGCGGCAGGCCGGCGATGCGGTAGGTGTTGTAGGGCGTATCGGCCACCAGTTCCTTCATGGTGATGCCCCGCCCCAGCGGCCGGCCCTTGGTGATCCCGTAGATGATGGTCGGGTCGCTCTCCAGCTTCATGCCGGCCCGGACCCGGTTCTCGAACACCGCCGCGATCCGCGGCCGCTCGGCGGGCAGCCCGGTCTCCTTCTCCACCAGCGAGGCCAGGATCACCGCCTGCTCGGGCGTCTGCAGCGGCAGGTCGGGTGCGCGCGACGCCCAGAGCTGGGCCAGCAGCTTGTCGCGGGCGGCGCGCATCTTCTGCACCACCTCGGCGCGGTCCTCGCCGCGCTCGACCTGGTAGCTGTCCGGCAGGATCGAGCCTTCCGGCGGCGCCTCGACCGTGCCGGTCAGCACCGGCTCGGCCCGCACCGCGTCGGCCGCCATGTCGCTGGTCCAGCCCTCGGGCACGGCCACGAAGTGCTTCACAACCTTGCCCTGCTCGATATCCGACAGCACCTGGGCCATCGGCTGGCCGCTCGCGAAGACGTACTCCCCGGCTTTCAGGTGACGCGCCGCGCCGCCCAGCTTGGCGGCCAGTAGGAAGACCTCGCGCGAGCCGATCACGCCGGCCCCCTTCAGGTCGCGGGCGATCTCGCCGACGCTGGAGCCGCGCGCCAGGATCACGGTGGTGGCGGGCCCGTGCCGGGCCTCGGGCCCTGGACCGCGATAGGTCCACACCACCCACCCGCCGGCCAGGATAAGGAAGACGAGGACGGCGGCGAGCACCCGACCGGCTAGCTTGAGCGGCCCCTGCTCCTTGCGGACCGGCCGGCGCCGGCTCCCCTTTTTTCGAAAAGAGGGCCTGCGGCTCACGAGACCTTCTTGAACACCACGGAGGCGTTGGTGCCGCCGAACCCGAAGGAGTTGGAGAGCGCGATATTGATCTCCATCGGCTTGGCCTTGTTGGGCACCAGGTCGATTGGCGTCACGACGGACGGATTGTCGAGGTTGATGGTCGGCGGTGCGATCTGGTCGCGAATCGCCAGGCAGCTGAACGCCGCCTCGATGGCCCCGGCCGCCCCCAGCAGGTGACCGGTGGCCGACTTGGTGGAGCTCATCGTCGCCTTGGCGGCGGCGTTGCCCAGCAACCGCTCCACCGCACCCAGCTCGATCTCGTCGCCCAGCGGCGTCGAGGTGCCGTGGGCGTTGATGTAGTCGACGTCGGCCATCTCCACGCCGGCGTCTTTCAGCGCCGCCTTCATGGCCCGAAAGCCGCCGTCGCCGTCCTCGGCCGGCGCGGTGATGTGGAAGGCGTCGCCGGCCAGGCCGTAGCCCGCCACTTCGGCGTAGATCTTGGCGCCGCGGGCCTTGGCGTGCTCGTACTCCTCGAGCACCAGGACGCCGGCGCCCTCGCCCATGACGAAGCCATCGCGGTCCTTGTCATAGGGCCGGCTGGCCTTTTCCGGGGTGTCGTTGAACTTGGTCGACATGGCCCGCGCGGCGATGAAGCCCGCCATGCCCACCGGGCAGATCGCCGCCTCGGCGCCGCCGGCCAGCATGACCTCGGCGTCGCCGTACTTGATCAGCCGCGCGGCGTCGCCGACGGCGTGGGCGCCGGTCGCGCAGGCGGTGACCACCGCATGGTTCGGCCCCTTGAGCCCATGGCGGATCGAGACCTGGCCGCTCGCCAGGTTGATCAGGGCCGAGGGGATGAAGAACGGGCTCACGCGGCGCGGCCCCTTCTCGTAAAGCTCGATCGAGGTGCGCTCGATGGTGGCGAGCCCGCCGATCCCGGAGCCGATGATCACCCCGGTCCGCTCGCGGTCCGCCTCAGCCTCCGGCTGCCAGCCGCTGTCCTTGATGGCCTCGTCCGCCGCGGCGATGGCGTAGAGGATGAAGTCGTCGACCCGGCGCTGGTCGCGGGTCGACAGGGTCTGGTCGGGGTCGAAGGAGCCCTCGACATCGGCCCCGCCGCCGCCCCGGCCGTCCACTCGCGGCACTTCGCCGGCGACCTGGCAGCCATAGTCGGCGGGATCGAAGGTGGTGACCCGGCCGATGCCGGACTTGCCGGCCAGGATGGCGGCCCAGGTGATCTCCGTCCCCTGTCCCAAGGGGGTGATCAGGCCGATACCGGTAACGACGACTCGACGCATGCCAGTCCTCAAACGGGGCCAGTCCTCAAACGGGGGCGGTCCTCAAAGGAAGAACCGCCGAGGCCAGGGTGGGGCCCCGACCCGGCGGTCCAAAAACCTTAAGCCGAATCAGGCGCTTAAGCGCCCAATCGCTCTTGGATGAACTTCACGGCGTCGCCAACCGTCTGGATGTGCTCGGCTGCGTCGTCCGGAATCTCGATATCGAATTCTTCCTCGAAAGCCATGACCAGCTCGACGTTGTCGAGGCTGTCGGCGCCCAGGTCGTCGATGAAGCTGGCCTTCTCGGTCACCTTCTCCGGATCGGCGTCCAGGTGCTCGATAACGATCTTGCGGACGCGTTCTAGGACGTCGGACATTAGGTAGGTCCCTCTAAGTTCAGGCTTTGCATCGGCGAGCCGGGCCGTGAAGTCAACCACAACGGCCAGGCGCGTTCATACTCGTTGGCGCGTTAGCATGTTCCGATATGGGAAGGCGAGGCCTTCAGATCATCGCCATGCCGCCGTTGACGTGCAGGGTCTGTCCAGTGACGTAGGCCGCCTCGTCGCTGGCGAGGTAAACGCAGGCGGCTGCGACATCTGCGCCCGCCCCCAGACGCCCCGCGGGAATGGTCGTCAGGATCTGCGCCTTCTGCCCCTCGTTCAGCGCATCGGTCATCGGGCTTTCGATGAAGCCGGGCGCCACGCAATTGACGGTGATTCCCCGGGTGGCGACCTCCTGGCCCAGCGCCTTCGAGAAGCCGATCATCCCGGCCTTGGAGGCGGCGTAGTTGGCCTGGCCGGGATTGCCGGTGACGCCGACCACCGAGGTGATCCCGATGATGCGCCCGCTCCTCCGCCGCATCATGCCCTTCACCGCGGCGCGGCTGAGCCGGAAGTAGCTCTCCAGGTTGACCTTCAGCACCTCGGTCCAGTCGTCGTCCTTCATCCGCAGCAGCAGGCCGTCCCGAGTGATGCCGGCGTTGGCCACCAGGATGTCGACCGGCGCGCCCGCCGCGGCCTCGGCCGCCTCGATCAGGCCGTCAACGGCCGCCGGATCGGACAGGTTCGCCGCAACCGCCGAGGTCCGCGTTCCCAGCTCGGCGGCCCGCTCCCGCAGGACGGCTTCCCGAGTCCCCGACAGGACGACGTGCGCGCCCTGGGCGTGCAGGGCGAGGGCGATCTCCGCCCCGATGCCGCCCGTGGCGCCGGTGACGAGGGCGGTCTTGCCGGTCAGGTCGAACATGGGCGTCTCTCTAGAGGCTCTGGCTACAGGCTGCGGGCGAAGGCTTCGAGATCGGCCGGCGCGTTCAGCGGGACGGCCTCGGCGTCGGGCGCGATCCGCTTGGCCATGCCCGACAGCACCTTGCCGGCGCCGGCCTCGGCGAAACGGGTCACGCCGCCCTGCTCGACCAGCCAGAGCATGCTTTCGCGCCAGCGCACCCGGCCGGTCACCTGCTCGACCAGCATCCGCCGGATCGCTTCCGGATCGAGCGTCGGCCGGGCGGTGACGTTGGCGACCAGCGGCGTCCGCGGCGCGAGGATCAGGGCGCCGGCCAGGGCCTCGGCCATCTCGTCGGCGGCCGGCTGCATCAGGGGACAGTGGAAGGGCGCCGAGACGTTCAGCAGGATCGCCCGCGCCCCCAGCTCCTTGGCCTTTTCGATGGCCAGGTCCACGGCGGCCTTAGCGCCGGAGATCACCACATTGCCCTGGTTGTTGTCGTTCGCGACGACGCAGACGCCCACAGCTGAGCCGGCCGCCGCGGCCTCCTCGGCCAGCGCCACGTCGCTCTTCGGCCCGATCAGCGAGGCCATGGCCCCCTCGCCCACCGGCACGGCGCGCTGCATGGCCTGGCCGCGCAGCTTCAGCAGCCGGGCGGTGTCGGCCACGCTGATGGCGCCGGCCGCGGCCAGGGCCGAATATTCACCGAGGCTGTGGCCGGCCACGAAGGCGGCCTTCTCCACCCCGACGCCGAACTCCCGCTCCAGCGTGCGCATCACCGCCAGGCTGACGGCCATCAGCGCCGGCTGGGCGTTCTCGGTCAGTGTGAGCTGATCCTCCGGCCCCTCGCGCATCAGCCGCGCCAGGTGCTGGCCGAGCGCGTCGTCCACTTCCTGCAGCACCTCGCGCGCGGAGGCGAACGCCTCGGCGAGATCGGCGCCCATGCCGATCGCCTGGCTGCCCTGGCCGGGGAAGAGGAAGGCTAGGCTCATGATGGCGCTCCGCGCTCTATCGATTCCGAGCGGCGAGGGTTAGGGGATAAGAAAAGCCCCGGCAAGGC
>NZ_JAQGIZ010000007.1 GCF_028290885.1 Phenylobacterium sp. | reverse complement strand
CGAACCCCTGCGGCTGCACCTCGGCCTCTCGGGACGGGACGCCGAAGCCCGGGCGAAGGAATGGCTGCAGAAGGTGCGCATCCCCGACGCGGCGAGCCGGCTGCGGCAGTATCCGCACGAGCTCTCCGGCGGCATGCGCCAGCGGGTGATGATCGCCGCGGCCCTGGCGGTGGGCCCGGAGCTGCTGATCGCTGACGAGCCGACCACCGCGCTGGACGTCACCGTCCAGGCCGAGATCCTCGACCTGATGGCCGAGCTGCAGCGCGAGACCGGCGCGGCCATGGTGCTGATCACCCACGACATGGGCGTGATCGCCCGCCTCGCCGACCGGGTCTGCGTGATGAAGGACGGCGCCTACGTCGAGGAGGGCACGGCTGCGCAGGTCTTCGCCGCGCCGAGGACTGACTACACCCGCGCCCTGCTGGCGGCGATCCCGCGGCTGGACCGCGAAGGCCGTGGCGGCCGCCCCGTGCTGACCGCTGCCGCGCCTGACGCGCCGGTGGTGGTCGAGGGCCGCGACGTGAAGGTCTGGTTCCCGGTCCGCCAGGGCTGGTTCGGCGCGGCGAAGATGCTGCGCGCGGTCGACGGCGTCTCCTTCCAGGTCCGCCAGGGCGAGACCCTGGGCGTGGTCGGGGAGAGCGGCTCGGGCAAGTCGACCCTGGCGCGGGCGATCCTGAACCTGATCCCGGCCACCGAGGGCGCGGTCACCCTGATGGGCCGCAACATCACCCACGCCGAGCGCGAGGCGATGCGCGAGGCGCGCAAGGATCTGCAGATCGTCTTCCAGGACCCGCTGGCGAGCCTCGACCCGCGCGTCACGATCGGCGACTCCATCGCCGAGCCGCTGCAGGTGTTCCGCCGCGACCTGACCCGCGCCGAGCGCGACCGCGAGGTGGCCGCGATGATGGCCAAGGTCGAGCTCGATCCCTTGCTGATCAACCGTTACCCGCACGAGCTGTCCGGCGGCCAGAACCAGCGGGTCGGCATCGCCCGCGCCATGATCCTGAAGCCCCGCCTGGTGATCTGCGACGAAGCGGTCTCGGCGCTGGACGTCTCGATCCGCGCCCAGATCATCGACCTCTTGATCGAGCTGCAGAAGGAGATGGGCCTGGCGATGATCTTCATCAGCCACGACCTGGCGGTGGTGCGCGAGATCAGCCACCGGGTGCTGGTGCTCTACCTCGGCCGCGTGGTCGAGATCGCCGACCGCGACCGGATCTACCAGGCGCCGCAGCACCCCTACACCAAGGCGCTCTTGTCCGCCGCGCCGATCCCCGATCCCGCCGTCGAGCGCACCCACAAACGCGTCAAGCTGGGCGGCGAGCCGCCGAGCCCGATGGACCCGCGCGCGGCCCTGCGCTTCCTGCCCTCGCGCCTGCCGGTCGATCTCAACGCCCCGATCCTGGCGCCCGAGCTGAAGGAGGTTGTCCCGGGCCATCTCGTGGCTGAATTCGACCCACCGGCCAAAGCGGCTTAAGACGCGCCGCGTGGCCAAGATCACCCCTGTCCTGATGTCCGGCGGCGCCGGCACGCGGCTCTGGCCGCTGTCCCGGCGCGCCAAGCCCAAGCAGTTCCACGCGCTGGGGGGGATGAGGACCCTGATCCAGGACACGGTGCTGCGGTTCACGACCGAGGCCTTCGGACCGCCGATGGTAATCGGCAATGCAGCCCACGCGGACCTGACGCGGGCGCAGCTGGGGGAGGTCGGCGTCACGGCCTCGGTTCTGATCCTGGAGCCGGAGGGCCGTCATACCGCCGCGGCGGCCTGCGTCTCCGCCCTGGCCGCGGCGGAGGCGGGCGCCGAGCTGATGCTGCTGCTGAGCGCGGACGCGCGGATCGCCGATCCCGCCGGCCTGCGCGCGGCGATCGCCGTCGGCGCGCCGGCGGCCCGCGACGACGCTCTCGTGATCTTCGGCATCACGCCGACCGGGCCCGAGACCGGCTACGGCTACGTCCGCGCCGGGGCTGGGGACGGCCCGGCGCGCAAGGTGGCCGCCTTCGTGGAGAAGCCGGACCTCGCGACGGCGCAGGCCTACGTCGCCGATCCGGCTTACAGCTGGAATGCCGGCATCTTCCTGTTCCGCCCTGACACCTTCCTGGCGGAGGCGGCGCGAACGGCGCCGGAGCTGATGGCCGCGGCGCGGATAGCGTTCAGCGAGGCCAGGCGCGACGGCGACACCTTGCGTCTGGGCGATGCTTTCTGCGCCGTGCCCTCGCTACCGGTCGACGTGGCGGTCTTCGAGCGCACCGACAGGGCCGTGGTGGTCGCCGCCGATATCGGCTGGAGCGACGTGGGCGCCTATGACGCACTTTGGGCCGAAGGCGCGAAGACCGCGGCCGGCGACGTGCTGCAGGGTCCGGCGATCGCCGCCGAGACGTCGAACTGCCTCGTGATCTCCGACGGACCCACGGTCGTGCTGGCCGGGGTCGAGGACCTGGCGGTGATCGTCGAGAACGGCGTGGTGCTGGTCACCCGCAGGAACGCCCCGGGCGCCGTCCGCGCCGCGGTCGAGGCCGTGCGCAAGGCCGGGCGCGAGGACCTGCTCTAGACGCCTCCCGATACGCTGCATTGCAGCAGGACCGGCCCGCCGTTAGGTTGCGCGCCTTTTCCGGACCCCGGCGGCGCCATGACCCTTGCCTTCGACGACATCCTTGCGGCCCGAGACCGGCTGCAGGGCCATATCGAGCGCACGCCCTGCCGCCGCTCGCGGACGCTCTCGGAGATCACCGGCGCGAACGTCTGGGTGAAGTTCGAGAACCTGCAGTTCACGGCCGCCTACAAGGAGCGCGGGGCGCTCAACAAGCTGTTGCAGCTGACCGAGGCGGAGCGGAAGCGCGGCGTGATCGCCGCGTCGGCCGGCAACCACAGCCAGGGTCTCGCCTACCACGCCGCGCGCCTCGGCATCCCGGTGACCATCGTCATGCCGCGCGGCACGCCCTTCGTGAAGGTGCAGCAGACCCGCGCCCACGGCGCCGAGGTGGTGATCGACGGCGAAGGCTACGACGACGCCTCGGCCTTCGCCATGGGCCTGCGTGACGAGCGCGATCTGGTGTTCGTGCACCCGTTCAACGACCTCGACGTGATGGCCGGCCAGGGCACGGTGGCGCTGGAGATGCTGGAGGACGCGCCGGACCTCGAGATCCTGCCGGTCCCGATCGGCGGCGGCGGCCTGATCGCCGGCATGGCCACGGCGGCCAAGCACGTGAAGCCGCAGATCAAGGTGATCGGCGTCGAGCCGGCCATGTACCCCTCCTTCACCGCTCGCATGCGCGGCGTGAACGCCGGCGCGGCCTCGGGCGGGGCGACCATCGCCGAGGGCATCGCGGTCAAGCAGGTGGGCGACGTGAGCTATGGCGTGGCCCGGCCGCTGGTCGACGAGGTGCTGCTGATCGAGGAGCCGTTCTTCGAGCGCGCGGTGGCGCTCTACTGCAACGTCGAGAAGACCGTGACCGAGGGCGCCGGCGCAGCCTCGCTGGCGGCCCTGCTGGCCTTCCCGGAGCGGTTCCGCGGCAAGAATTGCGGGCTGGTGATCACCGGCGGCAACATCGACACCCGTCTGCTGGCCTCGGTGCTGACCCGCGAGCTAGTCCGCGAACAACGGATCGTCAGCCTACGGATTATCGGCGACGACCGGCCGGGCCTGCTGGCCAACGTCTCCACCATCATCGGCCAGTTGGGCGCCAACATCATCGAGGTGGCGCACAACCGCCTGGCCCTGGATGTGCCGGCCAAGGGCGCGGAATTCGACCTGATGATCGAGACCCGCGACGCGCAGCACACGCAAGAGATCATGGACGCGCTGCGCGAGCGCGGTTATCCCCCGAGGGCCGTTTGACGATGATGTTCCGTATCCTGACGATTGCGCTGGCCAGCGTGGCCTTGGCGGCCTGCCACCCGAAGCCGGCGGCGCCGGACCAGAGCGCCGCGGCCAAGACTTTCCTGGCGGAAAACGCCAAGAAGCCCGGCGTCCAGGTGCTGCCCGACGGCCTGCAGTACCAGGTCGTGCATTCCGGCCCGGCGACGGGGTTGAAGCCGCACCTCAACGATGAGGTGAAGGTGATGTACGAGGGCAAGCTGATCAACGGGACGGTGTTCGACTCGTCCTACGAGCGCGGCCAGCCTGCCTCGATGCCGCTGAAGGGCCTGGTCAAGGGTTGGCAGGAGGCGCTGCAGATGATGCGCCCCGGGGACGAATGGATCCTCTACGTCCCGCCGGAACTCGGCTACGGCGCGGAAGGCGCCGGCGGTGGCCAGATCCCCGGCGGCGCGGCGCTGATCTTCAAGATCGAGCTGATCGACGTCCTGCCGGGTCCGGGCACGATCCAGGCGGGTTAGCGGGTGGCAGGCCCCAGGCCAGGCACGCTTTCCTTTGAGCCGCCCCGCCGGCCGGTCTATGGCTCCCGCCCATGAGCGAACTCGGCGCGGCCCGTGACATCCTGGAGACCCTGGTCGGCTTCGACACCACCTCGCGCGATTCCAACCTGGCGCTGATCGAGTGGGTCGAGGCCTACCTCGACCGTCATGGCGTGCCGCACAACCGGGTCCCCAACGCGGAGGGAACCAAATCCAACCTGCTGGCCACCATCGGGCCGTCCGTCGAGGGCGGCGCCGTGCTCTCGGGCCACACCGACGTGGTGCCGGTGGACGGTCAGCCCTGGAACTCCGACCCCTTCGCCATCGTCGAGCGCGACGGCCGGCTCTATGGGCGCGGGACCTGCGACATGAAGGGCTTCCTGGCGCTGGCGCTGGCCGCCGTGCCGGATCTGATCGCGGCGAACCCGCGCCGCCCGGTGCACCTGGCCTTCTCCTATGACGAGGAGATCTGCTGCCTGGGCGCGCCGGCGCTGATCGAGGTCATCAAGCGCGAAATTCCCATGCCCGCCTTCGTGGTGGTGGGCGAGCCCACCGACATGGTGGCGGTGAACGGCCACAAGGGGATCACCTACTACCGCGTGAAGGTCACCGGCCGCGAGGCGCACTCCAGCCAGACCCAGCAGGGCGTCTCGGCGATCATGGAGGCGGTGAAGCTGATGTCGTCGCTGACCGAGCTGTCGGCCAGGCTGGAGCGTGAGGCCGATCCCGCCTCGCCGTTCACGCCCAAGGGCGCGACGCTCACCATCGGTATCGTCCATGGCGGCACGGCCGGCAACATTCTGGCGCGGGAATGCAAGTTCCTCTTCGACCTGCGCTGCCCGCACACCCTCGATCCGCAGGTGGTCCTCGCCCCCTTCTTCGCGGAGGTCGCGGCGCTCGACGCGGCGCTCAAGGCTCGGGCGCCGGAGGCCGGCGTCGCCATCGAGATGCAGTCCAACGTGCCGCCCTTCGCGCCGGAGCCGGATGGCGCCGCGGAATCCTTCGCGCGGCGCCTGGCCGGCGACAACGGCCCGCCGCGCGCCGTCGCTTTCGCCACCGAGGCCGGCCAGTTCCAGCGCGCCGGATTCTCCACCGTGCTCTGTGGCCCGGGCTCCATCGAGCAGGCGCACCAGCCCGACGAATATGTGGAAACCGCTCAGATGCTGCGCGGGGCGGCCTTCATGCGCCGGCTCGTGGAGTGGGCGGCCGCCTCTCCCCCCGCGTAGCACCCGCCTCTCCCCGCGCAGCGAAGAGGGAGAGGCGGCTTACCGCCGGGGCTGGATGAACGCGCGGCGCAGCAGCAGGTCGAGCGGGTTCCAGGTCATGGCGCGTGCGATCGCCCAGGAGCTGGCCGTACGGCTGGCCTGGGCCTCGCGCCGAGCCTCCAGCGCCACGCCGATGTTGCGGATGCCGAACAGCAGGCCGCGGACCGGCGTGGCGAGCTCCCCGCGCGTGGCGTGACGGGCGAACAGCACCAGGGTCGCCAGGATGTGCAGCGGCAACGTCAGCCAGAACAGCACCGGCGGGGTGTTCTTCACGAACACCCAGAAGCGGTTGCGGGTGCCGTGGAACACCGCGAAGTCGCTGCGCCGGCCGCCGCTGGAGGCGGAGCCCACGTGGCGCACCACCGCGTCGGGGACCAGCAGGGTCGGCTCGCCCACCAGCCGCAGCCGATAGCCGAGGTCGACGTCCTCGCAGTAGCAGAACAGCCGCTCGTCGAAGCCGCCCAGCCGCAGGAAGAGGTCGCGGTCAATCAGCATCGCCCCGCCGCAGGCCGAGAACACCCAGCCGGGCTCGAGCCCGCCGGGGTCCGGGTGGGTGTAGCCGCCGCGGAACGGATAGCCGGCCAGCGCCATGACGTCGCCCAGGCCGTCGAGCCGGGTCGGGTCCTCCGCCATCAGCTGGCGCGAGGCGAAGGCGTGGACCAGCGGATTGGCCTTTGCCGCCGCCACCAGCTCGGCCAGCCACTGCGGCTCGGCGAAGGCGTCGGGGTTGAGCAGCGCCAGCCATCGCCCCCGGGCCTGACGCGCGCCCTGGTTCACCGCCGCGGCGAAACCCAGGTTCTCCGCGTTCTCGAACAGCCGGATCGAAGGGTCGGCCATGGCCGCGGCCTGGGCCGTGCGGTCGCTGGAGGCGTTGTCGACCAGCAGGATCTCGTAGTCGGTGAAGGTCTGGGCGCGCAGGGCGGCGAGGCACTCGGCGAGCGTCGGGCCGCTCTCGTAGACCACCACCACGACGCTGACCTGTGGCGAAGAAGGGTTGTCTTTCGCCCCGCCACGCGCCATCCGGAAGTCCGCTCCATCACCTTCGAGTCGATATGCCGACCATTAAACCGCTGGCGCTTGCCGAAGTCCTGCTTATCACGCCCAAGCGCCATGGCGATGAGCGCGGCTGGTTCGCGGAGACCTGGAGCCGCGAGGCCATGTCCGAAGCCGGCGTCGAGGCCGAGTTCGTGCAGGACAACCAAGCCTATAGCGCCAAGGCCGGTACGGTCCGCGGCCTGCACTTCCAGCAGGCGCCCCATCCGCAGGCCAAGTTGGTGAGGGTGTTGCGCGGCGCGATCTACGATATTGCGCTCGACATACGCCCGGGTTCCGCCACCTACGGCCAGTGGGCCGGCGCCGAGCTTACCGCCGAACGTGGCGAGCAGCTCTTTGTCCCCCGGGGCTTCGCCCACGGCTACATGACGCTGACCGATGACTGCGAGCTGTTCTACAAGGTCGACGGCCTCTATGCGCCGCAGACCGAAGGCGGGGTGTTCTGGAACGACCCGGACCTGGCCATCCCCTGGCCCATCGTCGGCGAGCCGATCCTCTCGGCCAAGGACAAGGTGCTGCCGCGCCTGAAGGACATGGCGCAGGCGAAGTTCTGACGCTCTCGTCTTCCCCCGGTACGGGGGAAACGTCGCCAAAGGCCGAAGCCCGGGCGACAATGGGGGAGGTGCTCTTCGACTTCCCCCATCGACCCGCGAGGCTACGCCTCTTGGGGAATGGTTTCCCCCGTACCGGGGGAAGACACCTGCGCCCATTCCTCAAGCACCGCTGGGTCCGGCTCGGCGCGGTCGCGCGCCATTCGCAAGCTCTCGAACCTCTCGGCGTCCACCAACCGCGACAACGCCCACACCGCCGCTCCGCGCACCAGGGGCGAGGCGTCCTGCAGCAACCGTTCCGCCTCCGCCGCCAGGGCCGGCTCGCCGGAATTGCCCAGCGCGTAGAGGACGTTGCGGACGAACCGGTCTCGGCCGATGCGCTTGACCGGGCTCTTGGCGAAGAGCGCGCGGAAGCCCGCGTCGTCCAGGCGGGCGAGCTCGGCGAGCGACGGGGCGCGCAGGGCCGCGCGGGCCTGCAGCTTCTGTTCGGCGGCGACGGCGGCGAACTTGTTCCACGGGCAGACCGCCAGGCAGTCGTCGCAGCCGTAGAGGCGGTTGCCGAGGGCCTCGCGGAACTCGCGCGGGATAGGCCCCTTCAGCTCGATGGTCAGGTAGGAGATGCAGCGCCGGGCATCGAGCTGGAACGGCGCCGGGAAGGCCTTGGTCGGGCAGACGTCCAGGCAGGCGCGGCAGGTCCCGCAGTGCATCGCCTCCGGCGCATCGGCGGCGAGCTCCAGGGTCGTCAGGATCGACCCCAGGAACAGCCAGGAGCCGAACTCGGTCGACACCAGGTTGGTGTGCTTGCCCTGCCAGCCCACGCCCGCCTGTTCCGCCAGAGGCTTCTCGAGGAGCGGCGCAGTGTCGACGAACACCTTCAGCTCCCCGCCGAACCTTCCCTGCAGCCAGTGGGCCAGCGCCTTCAGCCGGGCCTTGATCAGCTCGTGATAGTCGTCACCCTGCGCGTAGACGCTGATCGCGCCCTTGGTGGGCTCCGCCAGCACCGCCAGGGGATCGTGGTCCGGACCGTAGTTCATTCCGAGCACGACGGCCGAGCGGGCCTCGCTCCACATGGCCTGCGGGTGTGCGCGGCGCCGCGCGGTGTCGGCCATCCAGTCCATCTCGCCGTGGCGGCCGGCCACGATGAACTCGGCGAGCCGGGCGCTCGCCGGCCAGGGTGCGGCGGTCGTGGTGAAGCGGCAGAGGCCGAAGCCGAGCGCCGCCGCCTTCTCGCGAATAGCGGCCTCGGTGCGGATCAGGTCTTCAGGGCGTTCAGAAGTCGAGATCGTCATAATGCGTGGCGGGCGCGAGGCCCGGCCAGCGGTCCAGCAGCAGCGGCCGGAAACACGGCCGGGATTTCAGCTTCATGTACCAGGTCTTCACCGCGGGGAAGCCCGTCCACGGCATGTCCCCACAATAGTCGATCACCGATAGATGGGCCGCGGCCGCGAAATCCGCCAGCGACAGCTTGCGGCCGGCCAGCCACTCGCGCTCCTGCAGCAGCTTGTCGATGTAGAACATATGGTTGCGCAGGCCCTCGCGGCCCTGGCGCAGGTTGCCCAGGTCCGGCGCGCCCATCCCCAGGAGCCGCTTTTCCATCTTCTCGTGCAGGATGTAGCCGCCGGCCTCGAACTCGAACTTGCGGTCGAACCACTGCAGCAGGCGCCGCGCCTCCGCCCGTTCGGCCGGCTCGCGGCCGAGCAGCGCCGGCTCGGGCGTGCTCTCCTCCAGGTGGTCTAGGATGGCCCGGCTCTCGCAGAGCACTAGGCTCTCGTCGCCGTCTGTCTCGACCAGCACCGGCAGCAGCCCCGAAGGGTTCATCTCCGTCAGCGCCTTCGGCCGCTCCCAATAGCGGACCTGCACCTCGGTGAAGGGCAGACGCTTCTCGCCCAGCGCAAGGCGCACCTGACGCGAAGCAGGGTCGAGCGGGAAGTGGTGCAGGGTGCGCTTGAGGGTCATGTCCGGCTAACGCGACGCGGATCGAATCGTTGGCCTCAATGGACGCCGGACCGATTAAGGGGCCGTTTACTAGGTTTCCGAGACGCGGGCGCCGGCGGGTTTTGTTTCGGCGAACGCGCCCCCGTGCGGCTCGGCCCGCCCGCGCGGGTCGGCGTGGATGATGATGTCGGCGGAGGGGAAAGCGTCGAGCACGCGTTTCTCGGCCGCGACGATCACCTGGTGCGCCGCCTCCAGCGTCAGCTCCGGGTCGAGATCGACGTGCATCTGCATGTGGACGTAAGGACCGGACGCCCGCGTGCGCAGCTGGTGGACGTCGGTCAGCCGGCGATCCTTGGTCATCAACTCGACGATCTTGGCGCGCACCTCGTCGGGCAGTTCGTGATCCATCAGCTGGCCGGAGGCCTCGCGGAACACGCCGACCGCGCCCCACAGCAGCAAGGCGGCGATGACCAGGGCGGCGGCGGCGTCGACGCCGTTCAGGCCCAGCCACGCCGAGACGCCGATGCCGATCAGGGCAACGACGTTGGACGCCAGGTCCATGGCGTAGTGCGCCCGGTCCCCGGAGACGGCCACCGAGGCGGTCTGCCTGAGGACCCGCGACTGGGCCACGAGCAACGCGGCGGTCATCACCGTGGAAACCACCATCACCGCGATCGCCCAGGTCCCCTCGCGCAGGGGATGCGGATGGATGAGGTCCACGACCGCCTCGCGGGCGATCAGGGCTGCCGAGGCGAACACCAGGCCGGCCTGCATGAGGCTCGCGAAGCCTTCGGCCTTGCCGTGGCCATAGCGATGCTCGGCGTCCGGCGGCGCGACGGCGTAACGCACCGCGAAGAACGTGGTCAGGGAGGCCAGCAGGTCGAGGCCGGAGTCGGCGGTGGACGCCAACAGCGCGATCGATCCCGACGCCAGCCAGGCCGCTATCTTGATCGCCACCAGCACCGCGGCCGTCGCCACCGAATAGAGCGTCACGCGCCGGGTCAGGGCGGCGCTCTCGGTCGGGGTCAGGCCATGGGCGGCGTTCATTCCCGGGAACCTAACCGCGCCGGCGCCGCAAGCCAGCGCGAACGACTCTCAAAGCGCTCCATCCCTCCCCGTTCCGGGGAGGGTGGCGACGCCCCCCCGGGTCCGGCGAATGCCGGCCCGAGGATGAACTCCGGCGGAGACGGGTGGGGAAGTATTGGCCGGAGAGCCGACTCGGCGCTTGAACGCGACTTCCCCACCCTGGCCGCTGCCGCGGCCTGTCCCTCCCCGCAACGGGGAGGGAAAATGCGCTACGCCGCCTGTCTCGGCATGAGTCCCACATAGCGCGACTGCGGGCGGATCAGCCGGCCGCCGGCCAGTTGCTCGCGGGCGTGGGCGATCCAGCCGGCCACCCGGCCCGTCGCGAACACGCAGGTGAAGGCTGAGGGCGGGAAGGCCAGCGCCTCCAGCAGCAGGGCCGTATAGAACTCCACGTTGGTGTCGAGCGGCCGGTTCGGCTTCTTTTCCTTCAGGATGGCCAGGGCCGCGGCCTCGACGGCTTCGGCGAAGGCCAGCCGGCCGGGCATGGCGTTGGAGCCCTCGGTCAGGCGGCGCACCGCGGCCTTCAGGGCGTCGGCGCGGGGATCGCGCACGCGGTAGACGCGGTGGCCGAAGCCCATCAGCCGGTCGCCACGGGCCAGGGCGTCCTCGATCCAGGCCCGCGCGTTCTCCGGTGTCCCAATGGCGTCCAGCATGTCGATGATCGGTCCCGGCGCGCCGCCGTGGAGCGGCCCTTTGAGTGCGCTGATCCCGCCAAGCACCGCCGAGGTCAGCCCGGCTCGCGTGGAGGCGATCACTCGCGCCGCGAAGGTCGACGCGTTCAGCCCATGGTCGCTGACGGTGACAAGGTAGGTGTCGAGCGCCTCGACCTCGGCGCGGCCGGCGGCCTTGCCGCGCAGCATCCGCAAGGTGTCCGCCGCATGGCCGAGCGCCGGATCCGGCCGCACCGGCGCCTCCCCGGCCTGGGCGCGGACCATTGCGGCGGTGAACACGGCGGGCGCGGCGACCAGCCGCAGCGCCACGGCCAGCTCGTCGCCGTCGGCCAGGCGGGCGGTAAGCGCGCGCATGCCCTCGATCGGCGTGCGGTCGAGGAGGCCGGTGTCCAGCGCGGAGACCTCGGCGAACACCTCCAGCCGCGCCGCGCCCAGCGCCGGCGCCAGGTCGTCCGGCAGATCGTCGAAGAAGCCGTCCCACAGCAGGCGCGTCACCTGCTCATAGGTCGTCCGCCCCGCCAGTTCGTCCAGCGACCGGCCGCGGATGATCAGCCGCCCGGCCTGGCCGTCGACCTCCGACAACACGGTGTCCGCAGCGACGACGCCTTCCAGACCATCCGACATGACAACCTCCAGATCTTGCTTGCTGGGCGTTAGAAAGGCGGTCACCTTGCGGTCGTCAATCTTGATCAACATAATCAATATATGCCTGCCGCCGACTGGATCGCCGCCGAGGAAGCCCGGGACCGCCTGGGGGTGCGCCCGCAGACGCTCTACGCCTACGTGAGCCGCGGCCGGGTGCAGGTGCGCCCGGACCCCGGCAACCCGCGCCGCAGCCTCTACCGCGCTGCCGACATCGCCGCGCTGGCCCAGCGCAAGTCGCGCAGCCGCAAGGTCTCCGACGTGGCGGCCGGCGCCATCGCCTGGGGCGAGCCGGTGCTGGCCTCGGAGATCACCACCGTGGCCGGAGGACGGCTGTTTTACCGCGGCCGCGACGCCATCCGGCTGGCCGAGACCGAGACCCTGGAGTCCGTCGCCCGGCTGCTGCGCGGCGGCCATGGTGCGGCCTTGAAGCGCACCGAGCGGCCTGCGCCGCCGAAGCATCCGAACATGCGCACGCGAGCCTATCTGGCGCTCGCCGCCTGCGCCGGGACCGACCCGCCCGCCCGCGGCCGCAACGCCCTGGTGCTGGCGGTGGAGGCCGCCACCCTACTGGACGTGCTGACCGACGCGGTGGCGGGCGGGGTCGGCGGCGGGGCGATCCACAACCGCCTGGCGCTGGCCTGGGGGCTCGGCCCCGGCGGGCCCGGGGCAGACCTGATCCGCCGCATCCTGGTGCTGGTCGCCGACCACGAGCTGATCGCCTCGGCCTTCGCCGCCCGGGTGGCCGCCTCGACCGGCGCCTCGCTCTCGGCCTCGGCGCTGG